>NZ_JBLVPS010000015.1:0-104721 GCF_048286515.1 Flavobacterium rhamnosi
AATACCTTTCTACGGTATTTTGGACACCATATCAAATGATAGGCTATATTGTATGTAGCACTTCTGCTTTTCCTCCATCGCTTTTCCATTAAACAAATATATAAAAAAAGTATTTAACTGTCACTTGTATATCTAAAATGATTAGAAGTATTTGCATTTTCAATTCATCCCCCATCTAAAGACCCAAGTGTATGGGGGCTTTCTTGAAAAATTATCGTAAATTGCTATTTAATTACAAACGATCCTTAACAAATTCAATTTCTGTTTTTCCGTGAGCTTTTGGTTTACCATCTGATCCCAAACTTACCATTGTAGTATGATCAATTGTAATAATCGTTTCTCGTGTCATCATATTTCTAGCTTCACATTTTAGCGTAAGTGAAGAATTTCCAAATTTTACAACATCAATACCAATTTCTATAATGTCACCTTGTTTTGCTGAACTTCTAAAGTTGATTTCAGACATATGCTTGGTGACTATTCTTGTGTTTTCTAATTGAATGATAGTATACAAAGCCAGTTCCTCATCGATCCATGCTAATAATTTACCTCCAAATAAAGTTCCGTTTGGGTTCAAGTCTTCCGGTTTTACCCACTTTCTAGTGTGAAATCTCATAATTTTTCTTTATAAATGCAAAAATAAACTTTTCTTATGGCTATTTTCTTTATTTTTAAGAAAAAAAAATGAATCAAAGAGATACTTTTTTAGAAGAATTC
Source organism: Flavobacterium rhamnosi (assembly GCF_048286515.1). Classification (NCBI taxonomy): domain Bacteria; kingdom Pseudomonadati; phylum Bacteroidota; class Flavobacteriia; order Flavobacteriales; family Flavobacteriaceae; genus Flavobacterium; species Flavobacterium rhamnosi. The sequence continues at coordinate 718 of NZ_JBLVPS010000015.1, forward strand.
CGTGGACAAACTATAGGCACTGTAACATCTCAATCTTCGACTGAGGAATCGTTTCAAAATGAAGTGATTAGGCCGATTTTGAAATTGCAAAACGATTTGTTTGTTGCTTCCTTTAGTAATTATGTTGCAAAAAACAAAACTGATTTTTATACCTATAGTACCGAAAAAAAATTATCAGTTATAGAAAATGCAATTCAGAAAGACATCAAATTCAGAAATGCGTTAAAAGGAATGATAATTGGGTTATTTACAGCTGATGAATATGCTTCGTATATCAAAAACTCTTCTAACATAAACAAAAGAATGATGAGTATGCTTATCGAAAGATTAAAAAGCCAAGTTCAGTTGTTTGACATCAGTCAAAAGATATAATTCGATTTAATTTCTTTTTTAGAGATAATCCAATGTTTAATCAGCTCGATTAGTTGTCTATAATTTAAAAAAAAGCCTTTTATTGCTCTAAATATTACAATTTAATTACGTTTTGATAATCGCATTGTTTTATATAATAAATATTAGTTAAGTAAAATTATTTATACCATTTGCTCGGATTTTTTCATTATAATTGTTAAAAATAAAGAATATGAAGGAAGAATATTTCAAATGGTATTCACCAAATCTGAATAGAGATATTGAAATGCTGGTTTTTGGACACGCAGGATATCCTGTAATCTTATTCCCTACTTCTATGGGCACTTTCCATGAAAATAAAGATATGGGCTTAATTGATTCCGCAAAATGGTATATTGAACAAGGCTTAATCCAGATCTTTTGCCCCGACAGCATTGACAAAGACAGTTTCTATAATAAACAAATTCACCCTGTACATCGTATTGAAAATCACGTTAGATATGATAAAATGATTTGCCATGAAATCGTTGAGAAAGTAAAAAATAATACTTCTTCCGGTAAAGTTGTTGTTGCGGGTTGCAGTTTTGGTGGATATCATGCTGCTAATTTTGCGTTTCGACACCCTGGGTATGTAAGCCATATGTTTTCTCTGAGTGGTGCGTTTAATATCAAGAGTTTTATGGATGGTTTTCATAATGACGATGTGTTTTACAACAGTCCTGAAGATTATTTATATGGACTTCACGATCATGAGTTGTGGAATATGGATGTCATTCTTGGAACTTCAAACTGGGACATTTGTTTTGATGCAAATCTAAAATTAAGTAAAGTTTTAAGTGAAAGAAATATACATCACTGGCTGGATATTCGCCAGGACAGAAAACACGATTGGCCTGTTTGGCAAGAAATGTTTCCGCATTATTTGTCAAGAATTAAATTTTTTTAAAATTATAAACGTATCAAGATGAAAAAAATAGGAATCTTATTTGGAATGGAAGACACCTTCCCCCAAGCATTTATAGACCGCGTAAATTCAAAAAAAGAAAAAGGAATCATTGCCGAGGCAGTTGCTATAGATAAAGTAGTTCAGAACCAAGATGGTGAATACGCTGTAATTATTGATCGAATTTCACAAGACGTTCCTTTTTATCGCGCTTATCTAAAAAATGCTGCTTTAACAGGAACGAACGTTATCAATAATCCTTTTTGGTGGAGTGCAGATGATAAGTTTTTCAATAATGCTTTGGCGGATACACTTGGAGTCCCGCTTCCAAATACGGTAATTCTTCCTTCTGCAGAACACCCAACAGATACTACGGGAAAATCGTTCCGAAATCTAAAATACCCAATGGATTGGGAAGGGATCTTCGATTATATTGGATTTCCGGCTTATATGAAACCGTACGCCGGTGGCGGTTGGAAAAACGTTTATCGATTGGAAAATAAAGAAGAGTTTTGGGAGAAACATCAGGAAACAGGGCAATTGGTTATGATGTTACAAGAAGAAATTGTTTTTACGGAATATTTCAGAGTGTATTGTTTAGGTTGTAAAGCAGTCCGAATTATGCAATACGAACCAAGAAATCCACATCATTTGCGGTATGTAATTGATGGTCCACCAGTAGACAAAAAATTATTAGCCACTATAAAAGACTATACTTTAAGGCTTTGTAAAGGATTAGGTTATGATTTTAATACAGTAGAGTTTGCGGTCCGCGACGGAATACCCTACGCGATCGATTTCGGAAACCCTGCGCCTGATGCTGAATTGACTTCGGTAGGTGCTGAAAATTTTGAATGGGTGGTTGAAGAAGCAGCAAAAATGGCTATCGCCGCCGCAAAAAAACAAAAGCCAGGTAAAATTAACCTTACTTGGGGAACTTTTATTAAAGATGCCGCAGCTGTAAAATAGTTAGATTTATAAATGGTCCTAACCCCGATTGTAGAGAGTGTCCTTTCTTGTTCTGAGTTTTTTTCAGAAGAGGAATGATTTAAACGATAATCTGGAAATAGGCCCTAAAAAAATAATAATGAAAAAATTACCAGTTTTCACACTTGGTGTAGAAGAAGAATATCAAATTATTGATCCGGTAACAAGGGATCTGCGTTCGCATTTATCTAAAATAGTGGATGGTGCCAAAATAATTTTAAATGAACAGGTAAAGGCAGAAATGCACCAATCTGTTGTTGAAGTTGGTACTAACATTTGTAATAGTGTCAATGATGCTAAAAACGAAATTAGATTTTTGCGTTCCAAAATTGTGGAATTAGCCGCTAAACAAGATTTGATTGTAGGTGGTGCCGGAACACATCCTTTCTCGAAATGGCAGGACCAGCCCATAACCGATGATCCGCGTTACCATGATATTGTCAATGAATTGCAGGATGCTGCACGCTCTAATTTGATTTTCGGAATGCATTGTCACGTCGGTATTGAAAACCGTGAAATTGGCTTGCAATTAATGAATCAGGCTACCTATTTCTTACCTCATATTTTTGCACTTTCCACAAATTCACCTTTTTGGGAAGGAAGAAAAACAGGCTATAAATCATTTAGAACCAAAGTTTTTGATAAGTTTCCTAGAACTGGATTACCGGAATATTTTGATTCGGTGGGATCGTATGAGAATTATTTGGAGACTTTGGTAAAGACCAATTGCATCGATAATCCAAAGAAAATATGGTGGGATTTACGACTGCATCCATTTTATAATACTATCGAATTTAGGATTTGTGACATGTGTTTAACCGTTGATGAGACAATTTGTATCGTCGCTATTATTCAGGCAATTGTAGCTAAACTCTACAAATTGAACATGAATAATACTAGTTTTAATATATACAGATTGGCATTGATAAAGGAGAATAAATTTCGTGCAGCTCGTTATGGAATTGATAATAATATGATTGATTTTGGATTGCAAAAAGAAGTCGAAACTAAGATGCTGATACTTGAACTGCTTGATTTTATTGATGATGTTGTTGATGAATTGGGAAGCCGTGAAGATATTAATTATGTTCATGAAATTTTAAAAAACGGAACAGGAGCCGATAAACAATTGGCTGTTTTTGAAGAAACTGGAGATCTTTGCAGAGTTGTGGACTTTATAACTGATGAATTTACCAAGGGATTGTAAAATATAACTACCTTTGCCTATTGTTTTTTAAAAATAGTTTATGTCCAATAAAATTATAAAAATAGCCATTTTAGATATGTACAACGGTGAACCTAACCAAGGAATGCGTTGTATAATTGATGTTGTCAGCAGGTTTAGTCCGGTTATAAGTTTCGAAATATTTGATGTACGGGTAAAGTGCGAATTGCCGGATATTAATAAGTTTGATATTTATATTTCAACTGGCGGACCTGGAAATCCATTAATTGGCGATGGGAATTGGGATGTAAAATATTATGAATTTATTGATTCAGTGAACAGATGGAATACTGAAAACACGGTTAAAAAGCATGTATTGTTTATTTGTCATTCTTTTCAAATGGCATGCTTGCATTTTGGTCTAGCTACAGTTACAAAACGAAACGATACTTCTTTTGGTGTTATGACCATTCACAAAACTAAAGAAGGACTTGTTGATCCCCTTTTTGAAGGATTAGCGGATCCCTTTTATGCAATCGATTCTAGGGATTATCAAGTTATTCAGCCGAAGCTCAGTATTTTTGCTAAAAAAGGAGCCAAAATTATTTCTTTAGAAAAAATCAGAGACCATATACAATACGAACGTGCTATCATGGCAGTTCGTTTTACAGATTATTTTGTAGGTACCCAATTTCATCCGGAAGCTGATCCAATAAGCTTTGTCTCTCATTTGAGAAATAAAGAGGCGAAAGAAAAAATTAGAGCAATGAAAGGAAAAAGAAAGTTTAGAAATATGCTGGAAGATTTATTGGACGATGATAAAATATACAGAACTAATGAAACTTTGATTCCAAACTTCCTTAGAATAGCGATTAATGACTTGATGAAAACAAAGAAAATGCTTTCTAATTAATACAATCCATTCCAAATGATTTCAAAATATCGGGAGTTATTTAATGCTCAATTTACAGAAAAAAAATATCAAGAATTTAAAGATGATATTGCTTCCGATTTTAACTATATACCTACTTTTCGATTAGGTGAAACCCCTTTTTTCATTTCGAATGATTTAAAAGAGAAACTGGTTGAAGGTAGTAATGAAGTTATAGCTCTTATTCAAAAAGATAGCTTTAAGTCACTTACAGCTAAATCATTAGAGCTTAATCATAAAGTTCCGAATGAGGATGAGCATACCACTTTTCTGGCTATTGATTTTGGGATTTGTGAAGAGGACGGAGCTGTTGTTCCAAAACTAATTGAAGTCCAAGGTTTTCCCTCTTTGTATAATTATCAGATTAATTTGTATGAAAAATTCAGGAATCATTATCCTTTTCTTAGCAAATTAACCCCTTTTATTAATGGCATTGAGCCGCAGGAATATCTGAATATTCTGGAAGAAGCAATCTGCAATAATCATTCCAAAGAAAATGTTATTCTTCTTGAAATAGAACCCGAAAAGCAAAACACCAAAATTGATTTTTATTATTGCAGAAGGGATATTGGTATACCAATTGTATGCGTTACTGACCTTATAAAAAAAGGGAAACAACTATTCTATAAGAACGAAGATGGGGTTGAAATTCATGTAAAAAGAATCTATAACCGGGTCATTTTTGATGAACTGGATTTGCGAACCGATTTAAAATTAGATTTTCATTTCTCAGATGAGCTTGATGTAGAATGGGCAGGGCATCCCAATTGGTTTTTCAGAATCAGTAAGTTTATTTTGCCTTTCTTAAAAGGAAAATATTTCATCGAGACTACATTATTGAGTGAACTCAAGGAAATTCCGGAGGATTTGGAAAATTATGTTTTAAAGCCTTTGTTCTCTTTTTCAGGAACAGGCGTTATTTTTCATGTAAAAAAAGAAGACATTGAAGCGGTAGTTGAAAAAGAACTTTATATCCTTCAAAAAAAGGTCAACTATATTCCTATTGTACAATCTCCAGAGGGAAAAGTAAAAGCTGAAGTGCGCGTACTTTGTGTTTGGAAGAAAGAAGACAAAGCTCCTACTCTACTTTGTAACTTAGTCCGATTGAGTCGTGGTGAAATGATAGGTGTCAAATTCAATAAAGATAAAGATTGGGTTGGCGGTACATTAGGATTGTTTGAAAGATAAATTAGTTTTATTTCTAAAGACAAACAGATCCTTTTTACTTTATGTTTCTTGTATTAAAATACATTCTTTTTTAATTTTAGACTATTTAAATTTTCATAGCGGTTACTTATTATAGAAGCGTCTTTCTTACAATAAGTCTCTGTTGTATTATTTCATGTGTTTTCAACACTTTTTAAAATCACTTTACGAGAATTATATGTCATTTTAACGCATTGATGTTGTGTCAAATAAATAGTAACTGCTTTTTTGTAGTAAAAAACGCATAAAAACATGTCATAACTTTCTTTTGAAATGATTTTCACAGCGGCTGATATTCCCAAAACTTATTTTATTTTTTGTTTTAATAGCTAACAGATACTCTTTAATGAATTTTTTAAAGTGATTCCCTTAATAATTTACAAATTATTTAATTCTATCAAGAAATTAACATTAAAAAAATGAATCTATCTTATTTTTATTTATTATTGTATTGTTATAATAAATGTATATTATTCAATAATCATTAATACTTTTAATAATTTAGTAAATGGATAGACGTAGAGCAATCAAAAACTTGGCATTGGTGCTAGGAGGTGTCATCTCAGCCACAACAGTTGGAATTTTAATTAAAGATATTATAATTCCTGACAATGAAAATAGTAACGTATCATTTTCTGCTACCGACGAAGAACTTTTAGCTGAATTTGCGGACATTATTATTCCAACTACAAAAGCAGCACCTGGAGCTAAAGCGGCCGGTTTGGGAGCTTTTATTCCTATGATGATTAAAGATTGCTATCCTGCCGATTTGCAACAAACTTTTGCAACGGGAATGAAAGAAATGGAAGAAAAATGTCAAGAACAATATAACAAAAATTTCACTGCATTGTCTCCGGAGCAACGTGTTAAAATAATGGAAGCGCTAAGAACCGAATCACTTGTAGATATTAAAAAGCCTTCCTTTTTTATTCTCGCCAGAGATTTAACTATTCTGGGGTATTTCTCATCAGAAATTGGTTGTACACAAGCACGTGAATACCTTCCTGTCCCTGGTAGATACGATGGCAATGCCGATTACAAACCTGGGCAAAAAGCTTGGGCTACCTAAGAAATCAATGGCGAAATAAAATCCCTTTTGTAAATCATTGTGGACCAAATCGTCTTTATTTTTTCGAAATATTATCTTCAAATTAACCAAATAGAACTCACCTAGAATGAATATAAATTCAAATTTAAAAGAAGAAAATACTTATGACGCAATTGTTGTAGGTTCAGGAATAAGTGGTGGTTGGGCTGCAAAAGAACTAACCGAGAAAGGATTAAGAGTTTTAATGTTAGAACGCGGAATGAACATTGAACATATCAAGGATTATGAATCCGCGATGAAAAACCCATGGGAATTTAAACATGCCGGTAAACTCACTGAAGAACAAAAAAGAACACACCCAGTTCAAACAAGAGATTATCCTTATAATGAAGCTACCGAAAAATGGTGGGTAAATGATTTGGAATGTCCCTACACAGAAGACAAGCGTTTTGACTGGTATAGAGGATTTCATGTAGGTGGAAAATCCTTAATGTGGGGTCGCCAAAGTTACCGTTTTAGCGACCATAATTTTGAAGACAATGCAAAAGACGGTCATGGTAATGATTGGCCTATTCGCTATAAAGATATCGCGCCATGGTATGATTACGCTGAAAAATTTGCTGGAATAAGTGGGCAGGCAGAAAACTGGCCTCTTTTACCGGACGGTGTTTTTTTACCACCAATGGATTTGAACTGTGTGGAGAAGTCGGTTAAGGAAAGAATGGAAAAACATTATAACAGAACAAGAATTCTTACTATTGGACGTACCGCAAACTTAACGGTTCCTCATAATGGTCGTGGAAGTTGTCAATATAGAAATTTATGCAGCCGTGGCTGTCCGTTTGGTGCTTATTTCAGTACACAATCCTCTACCCTTCCTGCTGCAATGGCAACCAAAAGATTAACGGTAAGACCTTATTCTATTGTCAATCATATTATTTATGATAAAGACACTAAAAAAGCAAAAGGGGTTATGGTGATTGATGCAGAAACTAATGAAACAATGGAGTTTTATGCTAAAATTGTTTTTGTAAATGGTTCTACTTTAGGATCAACATTTATTTTATTAAATTCAACTTCAGAGGCACATCCGGAAGGATTAGGTAATGCTAGTGGTCAACTGGGACATAATCTGATGGATCATCATTTCCGATGTGGAGCTTCAGGAAGTGCGGAAGGCTTTGAAGATAAATACACTTACGGACGAAGAGCAAATGGTATTTATATTCCAAGATATCAGAATGTCAGCGGAGATAAAAGAGATTATTTAAGAGGTTTCGGTTATCAGGGTGGTGCCAGTAGAAATCCTTGGCACGAGGAAGTTGCCGAATTAGCTTTTGGTGGTGATTTTAAAGATAAAATGAGTCATCCAGCTGACACATGGAACATGGGCTTAGGTGGATTTGGTGAGATGTTGCCGTATTATGAAAATAAAGTGTACATCAACCACGACAAAAAAGACAAATGGGGTCAGCCAGTTTTGGCAATTGATTGCGAATACAAAGAGAATGAGAAAAAAATGCGTATTGACATGATGAATGATGCTGCAGAAATGCTTGAAGCATCAGGAATCAAAAATGTACAAACCTATGACAATGAGTGTTATCCTGGAATGGCCATACACGAAATGGGTACTGCCAGAATGGGTAATGACCCAAAAACTTCAGTTTTAAACAAATGGAATCAAATGCATGAGGTCAGCAATGTATTTGTTACCGATGGTTCTTGTATGCCTTCAATTGCTTGTCAGAACCCATCATTGACCTTTATGGCATTGACGGCACGAGCTTGCGATTATGCTGTAAAAGAATTAAATAAAGGAAATATTTAGTATAAAAAGATGATTAGAAAATTAAAAATGGGTATGATTGGTGGTGGCCAAGATGCTTTTATAGGTGCCATTCACCGTTTAGCCGCCAATATGGATGGACTAATAGAATTAAGTTGTGGGGCATTGAGTATAAAACCAGAAACAGCTATAGCATCTGGTAAAGCTTTATTTCTTCCGGAATCAAGAACTTATTTGACCTATGAAGAAATGATTAAAGCTGAAGCAGCGCTACCTGCTGACGAAAGGATTGATTTTGTTACTATTGTTACACCAAATTTTGCACATTTTGCACCAGCCATGATGGCTCTGGATTACGGTTTTAATGTCGTAATAGAGAAACCAATCACTTTTTCATTAGAGGAAGCAAAGTTATTGAAAGAAAAATTGGACGAAACAGGACTACTACTTTGTCTGACCCATACCTACTCTGGTTACCCAATGGTCAAGCAAGCCAAAGCTATGGTAAGAGAGGGGAAACTGGGAAAAATTCGAAAAGTCTGGGTAGAATATCCACAGGGATGGTTAAGTAAATTATCAGAAAGAGAAGGAAATGCACAAGCTGCGTGGAGAACAGATCCCACAAAAGCAGGGAAAAGTTCTGTAATGGGAGATATTGGAACACATGCAGCTCATTTAGCAGAATATATTACCGGAGCTAAGATTACAGCTGTTTGCGCAGAATTAAATACATTAGTTGAAGGACGTGTAATGGATGATGATGGAGCAGTAATGCTAAAATTTGACAATGATGCGAAAGGTGTTTTAATGGCATCACAAGTAGCTGCCGGTGAGGAAAATGCTTTGAAAATTAGAGTATATGGTGAAAAAGGTGGTATAGAATGGCTACAACATGATCCTAATACTTTAATAGTAAAATGGTTAGATGAGCCTACTCAAATTTTAAGAGCAGGGTCTAATTATGCGCATTTATCATCATTTGCAACACATAATTGCCGCACTCCAGGTGGGCATCCCGAGGGATATTTAGAAGCATTCGCTAATATCTATCGTAACTTTGCATTAACACTAGGTTGTAAGTTAGAAGGTAAAGAACCTACTGCAGAAATGTTAGACTTCCCTTCTATTGAAGATGGATTAAGAGGCATGGCGTTTATTGATAACGTAGTAACTTCAGCGCATTCCGATAAAAAATGGACTCCTTACGTTTTGTAGCACAAGGTTCCAAAAAAAATTAAAAAAATTAAATGACAACAATACAAGGTCCAGCAGTATTTTTAGCACAGTTTATCGGCGATGAAGCTCCTTTTAATTCCTTAGACGGGATTTGTAAATGGGCGGCTGATTTAGGTTTTAAGGGCATCCAGATGCCAACATTAGATACTCGATTCATCGATTTGCAAAAAGCAGCAGAAAGTAAAACCTATGCTGATGAATTGAAAGGTACAATCGCATCATACGGATTAGAAATTACGGAGTTATCAACTCATTTACAAGGCCAATTAGTAGCGGTTCATCCTGCTTATGATGATTTTTTTGATGCTTTTGCACCTAAAAATGTACATGGTAATTCAAAAGCAAGACAAGAATGGGCCGTTCAACAGCTGAAATATGCTGCGAAAGCTTCTAATAATTTAGGTTTAAATGCACATGCCACTTTTAGCGGATCTTTACTTTGGCAATATTTTCACCCATGGCCTCAGCGACCACCAGGTTTAGTTGAAGATGGCTTTGCGGAATTAGCCAAACGCTGGTTGCCTATCTTAAATGAATTTGATCAAAACGGTGTTGACCTTTGTTATGAAATTCATCCAGGAGAAGATTTGTTTGACGGTGAAACCTATGAGATGTTCTTAAAGGCAGTAAACAATCATTCCAGAGCTTGTATTTTGTACGATCCCTCCCATTTTGTATTACAGCAATTAGATTACATTCAATATATCGATTTTTACCATGAACGAATAAAAGCTTTTCATGTTAAGGATGCCGAATTCAATCCAACGGGGAAACAAGGAACTTTTGGAGGTTACCAAAGCTGGGCAAATCGTGCAGGACGCTATCGTTCTCCTGGCGACGGACAAATTGATTTTAAAACCATTTTCAGTAAACTGACACAGTATGATTATAAAGGCTGGGCAGTTATGGAATGGGAATGTTGTCTGAAAAACCAAGAAGATGGAGCACGTGAAGGAGCTGAATTTATAAAAAATCATATCATAAAAGTAACAGATAAAGCTTTTGATGATTTTGCAGCTATCGAAACAAATAAAGCTTTTAATAAAAAAAATCTTGGATTATAAAAAATAATCGAAGACCTACTCTACTTAGTTATTAGTAAAATCTAGAACACCAATAGCAAATTTCTGTATTTCATAATAAAACAATAAAAATCTTATAATGAGTATGAAAAAAGAAGACGATAAAGAAAATAGAATCATAACGAACCGTCGTGATTTTATAAAGACAAGTGCTTTAGCTGCTGCTGCATTTATGATTGTTCCCAGACATGTTCTAGGAAGAGGTTTTGTGGCTCCCAGCGATCGTTTACTAATAGCAAGTATTGGTGTGGGCGGTAAAGGGCAATCTGATATCGCCATGTTTGATAAGAGTGGAAAAGCGAATATCGCTTTCCTTTGTGATGTTGACGATAGAAGAGCATCTAAAAGTGTAATTGCATTTCCAAAAGCTAAATATTACAAAGACTGGCGTGAGATGTTTGACAAAGAGCATAAAAATTTCGATGCAGTTTCAGTAGCAACTCCGGACCACAATCATGCTATACAAACTCTGGCTGCGATGCAGCTGGGTAAGCATGTTTATGTTCAGAAACCCTTAACGCATGATATTTATGAAGCGCGTATTTTAACGCAAGCAGCAAAGAAATACAAGGTAGTGACCCAAATGGGAAATCAAGGGGCTTCAAACGATGGAACCCGAATAATGAAAGAATGGTATAACGCCGATTTAATCGGAGATGTACATACTGTCTATGCCTGGACAGACCGTCCAGTTTGGCCACAGGGTATCCCCTGGCCTACTGCAAAAGCAGAAATTCCTGCGGCATTAGATTGGGATTTATGGTTAGGAACAGCTCCAAAAAGAGATTATGTAGATAAATTAGTGCCTTTCAACTGGCGTGGTTGGTGGGACTATGGAACAGGTGCATTGGGAGACATGGGGTGCCATCTTATTGAAGCTCCATTTAGTGTACTAAACTTAAAATATGCAAAAGATGTACAATGCAGTGTTGGATCTGTATATGTTGATGAATTTAAACGCGGTTATTTCCCGGAAAGCTGTCCACCTTCAAGTCATGTAACGTTAACTTTTCCCAAAACAAATAAAACCAATGGAGATGTAACATTGCATTGGATGGATGGAGGAATTCAGCCAGAGCGTCCTTTGGAATTAGGGGCAAACGAAATTTTTGGAGATGGAGGAAATGGTACATTATTTGTTGGTACAAAAGGAAAAATGGTTTGTGATACTTACGGTTTAAATCCTCGTTTGCTCCCACTTAGTAAAAATGAAAACATCAATGTTGCACAAAAATTCGCAAGAGTAAGTGAGGGCGCTAATGGTCATTATAAACAATGGGTTGAAGCATCTATTGCAGGTCATGGAAAACAGGAAGTAAGTTCTCCTTTTGAAATTGCAGGACCTTTAACCGAGGCTCTATTAATGGCAAATTTAGCCATCAGAGGATACGATATCCAAAAAGAAGTAATTGGAAAAATTAGATATCCTGGACGATCTGTAAAATTGCTTTGGGATAATGACAATATGAAAATCACTAATTTTGATGATGTAAATCAATTTGTTAAACGCGAATACCGCCAAGGCTGGAAAAATTTAACTTTATAATTAAACCTGATACATTCTAGAATGATAAAAAATATTGCAACCTCATTAATTCTCATTGCGATGGTACAGATTGTAAATGCTCAAAAAGAATTTAAACCTCTGTTTGACGGTAAAACTACGCAAGGATGGCATACATATGGAAAAAGTACGGTTGGTGCGGCATGGAAAATTGAGGATGGAGTCTTACATTTTGATCCAACTGCAAAAGAAAATGATCAGGGCGGCGACTTAGTAACTAACAACGAATATTCTAATTTTCATTTAAAAATAGACTGGAAAGTAGCGCCAAAATCAAATAGCGGAATTATTTTTTATGTTCATGAAGATTCTAAAAAATACAAAAACACCTATGAAACAGGTTTGGAAATGCAGGTTCTTGATAACGAAGGACATCCTGATGGAAAAATAACCAAACACAGAGCGGGAAATCTATATGATTTGATAAAAAGTGATCTGGAGCCTGTGAAAGCTGTTGGAGAATGGAATACAGCTGAAATAATCAGTAATAAAGGTGAATTGACCCTTATTTTAAACGGTATCACAGTTGTAAAAACGACACTTTGGGATGACAATTGGAAAACACTTGTTGCTGGAAGTAAATTCAAAGCCTGGAAAGATTTTGCAACATTCAAAACAGGAAAAATAGCCTTGCAAGACCATGGCGATAATGTATGGTACAGAAATATCGTAATTAAAGAATTATAATTCCATTAGAATATCTATTTAAATTAGTATTAAAAATCAAAAATTATATTAACTAACCTAAAACCAATGAATACCACAATCCGAATTAAATTATCTGTAATGATGTTCCTAGAATTTTTTATCTGGGGCTCATGGTTTGTAACATTAGGCACTTTTCTGGCAAACAATTTACATGCTTCAGGATCAGAAACTGCTTCTGTTTTTTCAACCCAATCTTGGGGTGCCATAATTGCTCCCTTTATTATTGGTTTAATTGCAGACCGCTATTTTAATGCCGAGAAAATTTTAGGGATTCTTCACCTTATTGGAGCTTTTTTGATGTATCAAATGTATGTTTCTGATGATGTTAGCATTTTTTATTCTTATGTTTTAGGGTATATGATTTTATATATGCCAACATTGGCACTTGTAAATTCAGTTTCTTTTAATCAGATGAAAGATCCCGAAAAAGAATTTGCAAATATTAGAGTTTGGGGAACAATAGGTTGGATTCTAGCTGGATTATCAATAAGTTTCCTGTTTCATTGGGATTCTGCCGAAGGTGTTTCTCAGGGATTGCTAAAAAATACTTTTCTTTTGGCAGGTGTTGCTGCTTTAATTTTAGGATTGTTTAGTTTTTCATTACCTAAAACACCTCCTAAAGTTGCTGCTTCAGAAAAAATTAAAATTGGAGATATATTAGGCTTCGACGCTTTAAGATTGCTAAAAGACAAAAATTTTGCTATCTTTTTTATCTCATCGATTCTAATTTGTATTCCACTAGCTTTCTATTATCAAAATGCACATCCCTTTTTAACTCAGGCAGGTATTGAAAACCCTACTGGAAAAATGGCTATTGGTCAAATATCAGAAGCTCTATTCTTATTGCTAATTCCTGTATTTTTCACTCGTTTTGGTTTTAAGAAAACCATTTTGGTAGGTATGTTGGCTTGGGCTGTTCGTTATGTTTTGTTTGCTTATGGAAATGGTGACGATTTAAGCTTTATGCTTATTATTGGTATCGCGTTACATGGTATTTGTTATGATTTCTTTTTTGTATCAGGACAAATTTATACAAACTCAAAAGCAGGAGAAAAATATAAAAGTTCCGCGCAAGGCTTAATAACATTGGCTACTTATGGTGTGGGAATGTTAGTTGGTTTCGGAGTTGCGGGTTGGATAACTGACAATTACAAAACTATCGATGGTTCTATAGACTGGAATATGGTTTGGATTATTCCTGCAGGAATTGCTCTTGCAGTATTTTTACTTTTTGCATTATTATTTAATGATAAAAGCAAAACTGAAATTGAAAAAGAAGAAGTTTCAGCAATTTAAAAACAAAAAAATGAGTACTAATTTAAATAGAAGATCCGCAATAAAAGGAATTCTTGCCGGAACAGCGGCTTTAGGTATTCCATCAGGATTCTCTGCTTTGGCGATGCCAAATAACGAAACAAAAATGCAATTGGGTATGTTAAAAGGAAATATTAACCACTCGGTTTCTCGCTGGTGCTTTAATGATATCGATTTGGATACGCTTTGTATAGAATCCAAAAAACTTGGAATCACAGGCATTGATTTAGTCGGGCCTGAATCTTGGCCGACTTTAAAGAAATACGGGATGGTATCTACCATGTGTAATGGAGCAGAGCTAAATTTAGTTGACGGTTTTAATGATGTTCAATTTCATGAAACACTGATAAAAAATTATACTGAAATGATTCCACGTGTCGCTAAAGCAGGCTACAAAAACTTAATTTGCTTTAGCGGAAGCAGAAGAGGGATAACAGATGAGGAAGGTTGGAATAATTGCGTAATCGGTTTAAAAAAACTACTACCACTGGCGGAAAAGCATAATGTAATACTGGTAATGGAATTGTTAAACAGTAAAATAAACCATAAAGATTATCAGTGTGACAGAACTGAATGGGGAGTAGAATTAGCAAAGCGTTTGGGCTCTGAAAATTTCAAGTTGCTTTATGATATTTACCATATGCAAATTGATGAAGGAGATGTGATTAGAACAATCAAAGAAAACCATCAATACATTACACATTATCACACGGCCGGCGTTCCGGGCCGAAATGAAATTGACGAGACGCAAGAACTAAATTATAGTGCAATAATGAAAGCAATAGCCTCAACAGGTTTTAAGGGTTTTGTTGGACAGGAATTTATTCCTCTAAATCCGGACAAGCTAGCTTCGTTGAAACAGGCTATCGCTATTTGCGATATTTAACTAATCTAAAAAAAATTAACTCATGATAAAAAGAAGAGCTTTTTTAATAAACAGTGGTTTGGCATTAGGAGCATTAGCTATAGCACCTTCATTTGCCTTTGGAACAAGAAAAAAAGATGTAGGATTGCAACTTTATTCCTTAAGAGACTCCTTCCCTAAGGATGTAAAAGGAGTTTTGGAACAGGTAGCTAAAGCTGGTTTTAGCGAGGTCGAAACGTTTGGTTTTTCAGGTGAAAAAGGTTTTTTCGGAACTTCCGTAAAAGATTTTAAAAGTATGTTGTGCGATAATGGATTAAAAGCGCCAAGTGGCCATTATGATTTCAGTTCGTACTTAAAAGGAAGTAATTCTGATTTTGTAAAAGCATCTATTGAAGCTGCAAAAACACTGGGTAGCGATTTCTATACCGTTCCATATCTTGAAGAGCCGGTTAGAAGAAGTGCTGATGATTACAAAAGAATTGCTTTAAAAGTTAATGAAGCAGCTGTTCTTTGTAAAGAGGCCGGACTAAGATTGGCCTATCATAACCATGATTTTGAGTTTACTAAATTTGGAGCAACTACAGGCTTTGAAATTCTATTAAACGAAACAGATAAAAATTTAGTAGATTTTGAATTGGATTTGTACTGGGTAGTACGTTCTGGAAATAACCCTTTGCAATTATTCAAAGATAATCCTGGGCGTTTTAAAATGTGGCACGTTAAAGACATGGACAGAAATGATCCAAAATTGAATACTGAAATCGGAAAAGGATCAATTGACTTTAAATCCATTTTTGCTGAAGCAAAACTTTCGGGAATGAAACATTTTTTTGTAGAACATGAAACAAATTATTATCCTAATCCTATTGAATCAGTGAAAACTAGTTGTGCGTATGTTAAGGAGAATTTACTCTAATACTAGTATTTACTGTACTTTTGGTACTTAAAAAAGAGATTTTCAAAGAGTTCATATAGCTAAAAAGTCTATGAACTATTTGAAAATCTTTTTTTATGTTTTTATTATTTATTAATACCTCTATTTTGTGCTAAGAGGTTCACGTCCAGACTTTATTTTACAAACACAGCCTTTATCTATTTTTACTCCGTGATATTAAATCCCGCGACATAAAAATTAGGATCAATTTCTAATTTTGAATTTTCGTTTTTGGAAGGAATAGTATTCCATTCGGTTTTTGGTTTTAGTAATTCCCCTGTGCCATTCAAAGTTACTTTTACAGGCATATTGAAACCTGGAACACAATTTGTCCAGCGATATCCGAGTTGGTTATCTTTGAAAAAATACTCTAATGTAGGAATTCGGCTATCTCTCAAGTATTGATTAAAGAATGGATTTAAATCCGTTCCAACCTGTTGGCTTAAGTACGCTTCAATTTGTTTGGTTGTAACTGTTTGATGATAAAAAGTGCTATTCAGACCTCTTAAAATAGTTCTCCATTTCTCATCTTCATTTACAATTTGACGTAAAGTATGTAACATATTTGACCCCTTATAGTACATATCGCCGGAGCCTTCATTGTTCACATCATATTTTCCGATAATCGGTTTATCATTTATAATTTTTTTTCTAATTCCTCTTAAATAGGTATATCCCGCTTCCTTACCGTAATAATATTCAAGGAAAAGACTTTCAGAATAGTTGGTAAAACTTTCGTGAATCCACATGTCAGCAATATCTTTACAGGTGATATTATTTGCAAACCACTCATGCCCAGATTCATGAATAATGATAAAATCGAACTTTAAACCCCAGCCCGTTCCACTTAAATCTCTGCCACGGTATCCGTTTTGAAAGTCATTTCCGTACGTGACGCTACTTTGGTGCTCCATTCCTAAATATGGCGCTTCAACTAATTTATAACTATCTTCATAAAAAGGATACGGTCCAAACCATTTTTCGAAAGCTTTTAGCATTCGGGGCACCTCTTTAAATTGAATTTTTGCTTTATCCAAATTTTCTCTCAATACATAGTAGGTACAATCTAAATTCCCCTTCTCCCCTTTGTATTTCTCCGAAAAAGAAACATAATCTCCTATGTTTAAGTTTACACCATAATTATTGATAGGATTTGATACATACCAATTATAAGTTTTGGTTCCATCTTTCAATTGTTTTGTACTTAACAAACGACCATTGGATACATCCATCAAACCTTTTGGAACGTTCACACTGATTAGCATACTCTCCGCTTCATCATACATATGGTCTTTGTTGGGCCACCAGACACTGGCGCCTAATCCTTGGCAAGAGGAAGCAATAAAAGGATTTCCATTACTGTCTTTTTTCCACGTTATGCCTCCATCCCAAGGTGGATTTATGGCAACTTTAGGTTTGCCTCCATAAAACACCGTAAGTTCTTTTGTTGAACCAATTTTTTGAGGAGCAGTTAATTCAATAAAAAAAACATTTCCTTCTCTTTTGTATTTTAAAGCTACCCCATCCTGAATAACTTTGTAAATCATCATTGGATTCTGCAAATCAATTTGCATAGTATTGTATTCCTGCAAAACTTGATATTTGACAGTATTTGAACCTGTAATTGTACTATCTTCAGGGTTTACTTTAACATCTAGATGATAATACTTAACGTCCCACCAGGCCCTTTCTTTTGTAATACTTCCTCGTAATGAATCTTGTCTGGTAAAAATTTCTTGTTTTGGTCCAAGAAGACCTTGTGCATTCGAGCTATTAAAAATACAAAATGTGAAAAAAATAATACTGAAATACCTTTTCATGAATTTAAAAATTTGAAATAAAATATAAATTATTTTTATAAGTAAATAAAAAATTAATGTAATTTAGATACTGCATTTTGTGGAACAACAGCTGTAAAATCAGTAGCTAAACGATTACCATAGTTTTCTAATAGCGCTAACACTCTTTCCTGTTTATCCGATTTTACAATCAGGCCCGCATGATATTCCAATGGAACTCTGAAACAAACTTCCGGATCTGAAAAAGAAGTTAAATCAGGATGTTGAAATTTAGATAAAGTCAGGACAATTCCGGCATACTCTTTCTTTATTTTTGGTAAAGTGTATTTTTTCTCTTTTACAAATGCATCTT
Source organism: Flavobacterium rhamnosi (assembly GCF_048286515.1). NCBI lineage: Bacteria > Pseudomonadati > Bacteroidota > Flavobacteriia > Flavobacteriales > Flavobacteriaceae > Flavobacterium > Flavobacterium rhamnosi. The sequence continues at coordinate 18,992 of NZ_JBLVPS010000015.1, forward strand.
CAATTGCTGCCCATTCCTTCCATAAATTAATGTTTGAGGCTTCAGCAACCATTTCCGCCAGATGTGCTCCTCCTACTCGGGATGAAGTTTCCAGAAAATAGATTTGCCCATTTTCAGTGCTTTTTATGAACTCAGTATGCGCTGCGCCATGTTTCAATCCAAAGCCTTTCAATACCAGTTCATTTAATTTTTTTATAGCTTTATCATCTTCCGAATTATAAGGAATATTGGCAGAACGAAAAACGCCTCCACCTTGCGAAATTTCCATTGGTGTAGCCAAATATCTTGAAGTCAAGCTAAATATTACTTTACTATCTAAAATTAAACTATCACAATGGTATACGTCTCCAGGTTTAAATTGTTCTAATAAATACTTAAATCTATTATTTCCCATTTCATTGATCTGGATCCATAAAGTCTCTTTGTCATATACTTTTAAAATCCCTGCGGCCGAAGCTTCAGAGCGCGGTTTCAACACCCATGGAGAAGGAATCGTATCTGCAAAAGTATTAATATCATGATCATTAAATAACGAACAAAAAGCAGGAATTGGAATGCCACAACTTTTTGCTCTCATTCTCATGGCTAATTTATCTCTGAAATAACGTCCTGTTGTTTGTCCCATCCCATCAATTCGGAGATTTTCTCTAAGATAAGTTGCTTTTTCGACATCATAATCATCAAGTGCGATAATAGCATCAATTTTAGTTGACCTCATAAAATTTCCAACCCCTAATAATAAATGCTCTAAATTCCAGTCGACATCTTGCCCTTCCATATAAAAAATCTCATCAATATATTGATGTGGCCATGGTTTGTCCCGCAGTTTTTCACTCGTCACTAAATAGACTTTGTTACCTAATTTTTTTAAATTAATTAAAAAATCGGCACCCTTAAAATAATTTGAAATACAAAGGAAGGTTTTAGAGTTTTCCATACGTTATAAATTTTCTATGAATTTAGTTAATAAATGAACTCCATAAGCCGTTGCATGTTTGCTTTTAGCAAATTCATCATCGCCAAATGCAACACCTGCGACATCAAGATGCGCCCAGCCTTTGTGCTCTTGGGTAAAATATTCTAAAAATTTAGCCGCACTAATTGCTCCGGCAACTGCTTTTCCACTATAATTTTTTACATCGGCAATATCACTTTCAATATCCTGCTTATAGGCGTCCCAAAGCGGTAAAGGCCATAAACGTTCTCCAATTGCATCTCCGGTTTCTTGCAATTTCTTTGTCATTTCTTCATTTTTGGTAAATAAAGCACCACATTCATAACCAAAAGTGCTGACGCTACTTCCTGTAAGCGTTGCGATATCTACAATATATTCCGGTTTGAAATTCTTTATTAAATACGATAATCCATCCGCTAATACAAGTCTTCCCTCAGCATCAGTATCAATAATTTCTATGGAATGTCCGCTGTAACTATGAATCACATCGCTGGGCAAAAATGATTTGGCATCAACCGAATTTTCCGCACAAGGTACAATAGCAGTTACTTTTACAGGCAATTGCAAATCAGCTATAAGTTGCATGGCTCCCAGAACAGCTCCACCGCCGGCCATATCGCATTTCATATGGACCATTCCTGCCGTTTTTATATTTAGTCCACCGGTATCAAAGGTTATTCCTTTCCCCACCAGTCCAACGTGTTTTGTATGTTTCCCCCCTTCTTTAGGAGTATAATTCATAATGATAAATTGAGGTTCATTTTCACTTCCTTTCCCTACTGCCAAAAATGCGCCAAGTCCAATTATTTTTGAAGCTTCATAACCAAGAACTTCTACATCAAAACCATATTTTTCACCAGTCTCCTTCGCCCATGTTGCTAAGTATTTTGGATTAATGGTATTAGGTGGTAAATCGACTAAATTATAGGTTGCCAATTGCGCTTTGGCGATTTTAATTCCTTTTTTGGCTACAGCCAAATAATCCTTTTCAGAAACTAAATTTAACGTAAAATCCGGATCTAGAAATGGATGTCTTTCTTTTTCTGATTTAAAATGACCTAAATCATATGTTCCTAAAAGCAATCCAGAAACCATTGCTTCTACTTGATCCTGAGTAAATTGTTCAGGTATAACTAAAGCTACATTCGAAGTTAAATTATCTTTTTGCTTAGCTGAAATACGACGGAAAACGGTTTTCAGAGATTTATAATCTATCGTTTTTCCCAAACCAATAAAAAGATAAACACTGTTGTCTTTTTCTGCTAAGTAGCAAGCATCTTTTTTACCGAAAAAAACTTTTGCAGCAATTTCCAATCCATTAAATGCAATTGGAATGATACTTTTTGAATAGGTTTCAAAAACCGGAATTAATATTGTTCCTGAAAAATCATCTAAATTTACTACTGTATTTGTTTTCATTTTTTCTTTTTTCAAAAGATTTAATTTCTGCAGTTTTGTATTAAAAGTAATTTTGAGACACCATAGATCTTATCTCTACACTTCTTTTGAATTAAAAAATAACCATTCTATTGCTTTAGGAAATTCATCACTCCAATACGTTTCGCTATGTTTTCCTTGCCTGTTAATGCTTAAATTAATTTTAGATTTGTCTTTAACAAATTCAGTTGAAATCAAATCTTCCTGAAACTTTTTCACATGCGCTATCATTGTATCACTTTCATCTCCACCTGCATATAAGTAGATTTTTGTATCTGATGAGTTCGCTTTTTTAGAATTGATTTTTAGTACAGGAACTACCCAAAGGGATGGTGAAAAAATCATTAATTTACCATAAACTTCCGGATTTCTCAATCCACTAAAAATACTAACAAGTCCGCCCATTGAGCTTCCTCCTATTCCTGTAAATTCACGTTCTTTTTTAGTTCTGAAATTACTATCTACAAATGGTTTTAAGGTGTCTGTCACAAAACGGATGTATTTTTTTCCCTGCCCTTTTCCTAAAACTGTCTTGCCAACATTGTATTCTTTTATGCGATCTTCTGCTGCATGTTCGATAGCAATTACAATAATTTTTCCAATTTTATACTCGGACATAACCGCCAGCTTTTTATCAATTTCCCAATTGCCAAATTCTGCAGCTTCATTGAATAAATTTTGGGCATCCTGCAAATACATAACGGGATAACTTTCATTTGAATTGTCATAATCGTGCGGTAACAGTGCCCAAATCTTTCTTGTTTTGTTGAGTTGAGGAATTTTAAATTCATCTGAAATCAACTGAACTTGGGGTAAAAATGACTGCTTGAATGGCAACCAGTTTTTTCTCCATCTGACAACGTGCTCTTTTTGAATGCCAATATGATTATGTGTCGAACGGTTTTCAGTACGATTTCCATGGCTGTCAATTTCTACTGCACTCCAATCCCCTTTCGTAAATTTATACAAAAGCTCCGTAGGATAGTGAAAATCATGTGGGAATTTATAATGGTATAAACTATTTCCAATTTTTTCCATAACAAAATCTTTATCCTGTGTACGCCAATTATTGAAATTCCCTGAAATATAAACAGGTCGCGCATCATCTTCATCTGTTGTAAGGATTATATATAGCCCTGTATTTATAATTGGAGTATTTAAATCTTTCTTAAATGTGGTATTATCTGAATTCATCACTTGCATTGTTGTACTTGTATTTTAAAATAAATAGTAAATATAGCGATTGCGATTTAAAATAAAAGAAAAAAGAAAACCCAATAGTAAATGAATTTTCTATTGGGTTCGTATCGGTTAAAAAAAAAATTAATGTATTTTACTTTTGACGACTTTTTAACACTTCAACAACATCGTCCAACTTAAATCCTTTAGCTTGTAACAAAATAAGGTAATGAAAAAGCAAATCGGCACTTTCACTTAAAAACAAATCATCATTGTTGTCTTTCGCTTCAATAACTACTTCTATCGCCTCTTCGCCTACTTTTTGAGCAATTTTGTTTATTCCTAATTTGAATAAGGAAGCGACATAACTTTTTTCAGAATCGGCATTTTCTTTTCGAAGTTGAATTGTATCTTCTAAATTTGAAATAAAGCCATAGTCTGCCTTGTTTTCATCAGCCCAACATGTATCTGTGCCTTTATGACAGGTTGGTCCTTCTGGTTTTACCTGTAGTAATAAAGTATCATTATCACAGTCATTTTTAATGTCAATCAAATTCAAAAAATTACCACTTTCTTCACCTTTTGTCCAAAGTCTTTGTTTGGTACGACTATAAAAAGTAACTTTTTTAGTGTCTACTGTTTTTTGATAGGCTTCGGCATTCATAAAACCAAGCATCAAAACGGTTTTGGTTTCGCTATCTTGAATTATGGCCGGAATTAACCCGTCTGTATTTTTTGAGAAATCTATATTCATAATTTTTTATCTAAAGTTTTAAAGGCGAATGTTCTACTGAGAAATAGCTAGATTCGTACCTCAATATTGTTATTTTTAAGCTCTTTTTTTAATGTTTTGATTTCAATTTCTTTAAAATGAAATACACTTGCTGCTAATGCTGCATCTGCTTTTCCTTTCTGAAAAGCATCAACAAAATGTTGAATGTTGCCCGCTCCGCCAGATGCAATAATAGGGATATTAACTAATTCAGAAAGTTTAGCTAAAGCTTCATTTGCAAATCCGTTCTTAGTTCCATCATTATCCATTGAGGTAAACAAGATTTCACCCGCTCCTCTTTGTTCCACTTCTTTGGCCCAATCAAACAAACTCAATTCGGTAGGTACTTTTCCTCCTACTAAGTGAACAATCCATTGTCCATTAATTTGTTTGGCATCTATAGCAATAACTACGCATTGACTTCCAAATTTCTGTGCCAAATCATTAATTAACTGCGGGTTTTTCACAGCCGATGAATTAATAGATACCTTGTCTGCTCCATTTTGCAATAATACTTCAACATCACTGACCGATGAAATTCCACCACCAACGGTAAACGGAATATTAATCGTAGAAGCTACTTTGCGAACTAAATCAATTAAAGTTTTTCTTCTTTCTTCCGTTGCCGAAATATCCAAGAAAACCAATTCATCAGCACCTTCATCGGAATATATTTTGGCTAGTTCTACCGGATCTCCAGCATCACGTAGGTCCACAAAATTAACACCTTTTACGGTTCTTCCATTTTTTATATCCAAACAGGGAATAATTCTTTTTGTAAGCATTTTATTTAGTATTAAAGTCTTATTATTCAAATACTGGACGTAGAAAGGTTCTTTCATAACTTAATACACATTTTGTGTCTTCTGCAAGTTTAAAAGCCTCTTTACATTCTTGATCTTCCAAAATCAGTGTTCTATACTTTTCATATTCTGATAAGCTAGGAAACGAAAACAATGCAAATGCTATAGTATTAGCGCCTTCAGAAGGCATAAAATAACCATGATGCTGTCCTCCAAATCGATTAACTAATTTAATCCACCTTTTGCCATATTCTTCAAAAATATCCAACTGAAAAGGATCGATCGTGTATTTCAAATAACAAGTTATCATATTGATATTCCGAATTTAACTATTGCTAATTATATAGTGTTCCAATTGTTTCAACGAGATACGTCCTTCGTAAATTGCCTTCCCTATTATCGTTCCTTCACAACCCGATTCGGCTAGTTTTGGCAATTCATCAAAAGTGGAAATTCCCCCCGAAGCAATCAATTTTATGCCCCCGGCTTGCTCTAGAATTTTAGTATACAAATCAAAAGATGGCCCTTCCAGCATACCGTCTTTAGCTATATCTGTACAAATAACGTACTGAATTCCTTTGCTTTGATACGCTTGGATAAATGGAATCAAATCTTCATTTGAATCTTCCAGCCAACCAGAAACAGCTACTTTTTCATTAGTAGCATCCGCTCCTAAAATGATTTTATCAGCACCGTATTCTCCAATCCATTTCTCGAATAGTGCTCTGTTTTTAACAGCAATACTTCCGCCTGTAATTTGATTTGCACCGCTTTCGAAGGCAATTTTCAAATCGGAGTCTGATTTTAACCCACCACCAAAATCAATTTTCAATTTGGTTTGTGTAGCGATTTGCTCCAGTATTTTATAATTAACAATTTGGCTAGACTTTGCTCCGTCTAAATCAACCAAGTGTAAATATTCTATTCCGTGCGCTTCAAATGATTTTGCCACTTCCAGCGGATTTTCATTGTATATAATTTTGGTATTATAATCACCTTTTGATAAGCGAACGCATTTTCCTTCTATGATATCTATTGCGGGTATTATTCTCATTATAATCGGTTTGAAAGTCTAAAGTCTAAAAGACTCAACTTAAAGTTTTAAAAAATTAGCCAAAATTTGTTCTCCGATATCGCCACTTTTCTCAGGGTGAAATTGAGTTCCATAAAAATTATTCTTTTGCAATGCTGATGCATATTCAACTTCGTAATTAGTTGTAGCAATTGATTCAACACAATTTGGCGCATAATAACTATGTACCAAATACATATATTCATTATCATTAATTCCTTTAAATAAAGGCGATTTCAAATTGTATATCTGGTTCCAGCCCATTTGAGGCACTTTTACTTTTGGTGTGAATTTGATCACATCAACATCAAAAATTTCCAATCCTTTTGTATTGCCTTCCTCTGATTTGTTGCACATCAATTGCATGCCCAAACAAATTCCTAAAACGGGTTGCTTTAAATTTGGAATCAAGGAATCCAAACCACTTTCCTGAAGCATCCGCATCGCATAGCTTGCTTCACCAACACCTGGAAAAATAACTTTATCTGCTGCCTTAATTTCATCAGGATTATTACTCAAAACCGCTTTGAATCCCAATCTTTCAATGGCAAACATAATACTTTGAATATTTCCTGCTCCGTAATTTATTATGACAATTTTCATTTATAACTTCTAATTCAAAATTTATAATTCTCTAAAGCATTCCTTTTGTTGAAGGCAAAATCATTTTCTCGGTATCTCGTTTTACAGCTACTTTTATTGCTTTTGCAAAAGCTTTAAAGATGGCCTCAATCTTATGATGTTCGTTTGTTCCTTCTGCTTTGATGTTAATGTTCGCTTTGGCCCCATCCGAGAAAGATTTGAAGAAATGATAAAACATCTCTGTTGGCATTTTCCCAACCATCTCCCGTTTAAATTCGGTTTCCCAAACCAACCAGTTTCTACCACCAAAATCAATAGCTACTTGCGCTAGACAATCATCCATTGGCAAACAAAAACCGTAACGCTCAATGCCTAATTTATTCCCTAATGCTTTTGCAAAAACTTCTCCTAAAGCAATGGCTGTATCTTCAATGGTATGATGTTCATCCACTTCTAAATCTCCTTTTACAAGGATTTCTAGATCCATTTGTCCATGACGGGCAATTTGATCCAGCATGTGATCAAAAAAGGCAATTCCAGTTTCAATTTTGCTCTTTCCGGTCCCATCAAGGTTTAAACTGATGTATATATCAGTTTCGTTGGTTTTTCTTTCGATCGAAGCAGAACGTTCCTCTAATTTCAAGAACTCATAAATTTCTTTCCAATCTGTTGTTTGTAAAGCGATAACTGAATCGAGGTCTTCTCTTTTTGAAGCAATTTCGGCACTTCCCAAAGCTTCATCTCTATTGATGAAAATTGCTTTTGAACCCAAATTTTTTGCTAATTCAACGTCAGTTATACGATCACCTATTACAAATGAATTTTCTAAATCATACTCTGGATTGTTAATATATTTTGTCAACATCCCAATTGCCGGTTTGCGAGTTAGCGCATTTTCATGCGGAAATGTTTTATCAATGAACACTTCTTTGAAAACAACCCCTTCATTTTCAAAAGCTTTCATAATTAAATTATGAACTGGCCAAAAATTAATTTCCGGGTGAGAATCAGTTCCCAAACCATCTTGATTCGTAACCATCACAAGTTCAAAATCTAATTCCAAAGCAATTTTACCAAGGAATTGAAATGCTTTGGGATAAAATTCTAATTTTTCGAAACTGTCTAATTGATAATCATTTGGTTCCAAAACCATTGTTCCATCACGATCTATAAAAAGTACTTTTTTCATTATATAATTATTTAAACTAAGCGCCTAGGCCTTGTAATTCTGCTATTAATTTTTTATTTTCCAATTCTGTTCCAACAGTTAACCGCAAACAATTATCGCATAAAGGTTGCGTTGTTCTGTTTCGGATTACAATACCTTTTGCAATCAATTCATTGTATCTTTTAGTAGCATCATCTACTTTTATCAGAATAAAATTAGCTTCCGTTGGATAGATAAATTTAACAAAATTCACATTAAGTAATACTTTAAATAACTTCTCTCTTTGCTCTATTATTGATTCAATTTCAGATTTTATTTTTTCTATATCCTCTAATCTGTTCAACGCTCTTTTTTGAGTCAATTCATTAACATTATAGGGTGGTTTTATTTTGTTTAAAACTGAAATTACTTGCGCAGACGCATAACAAACTCCTAATCGTATTCCTGCTAAACCATATGCTTTTGATAATGTTTGAGTAATAACCAAATTTGGATATTCGTCCAATTCATTAATCCAACTTTCCTTTTTAGAAAAGTCGATATAAGCTTCATCAATCACAACTAAACCTTTGAAGTTTTTTAGTAAATACGCCACACTCTCATCTGAAAATGAATTTCCTGTCGGGTTATTTGGAGAACACAAAAAGATAATTTTGGTTTTTTCAGTAATGGCTTTCATGATTTTATCAATTTGCGGTTGAAAATCCTCTGAAAGTAAGACTTCTATATTTTCAATGGCATTGATATTAGCCAAAACGCCATACATTCCGTATGTTGGCGGCAAAGTAATTACATTATCCGTCTTTGGTTCACAAAAAGCTCTAAATAATAAATCCAATACTTCATCACTTCCGTTGCCCAGTAAAATTTGATTGGTTTTGACATTTTTTTGTTTTGCCAAAATCCCCTTCACGCTCATTTGTTGGGGATCAGGGTAGCGGTTAACACCATTTTCAAACGGATTTTCATTGGCATCCAAAAAAATCATATCTGCAGTGTCAAAATCCTCAAATTCATCACGAGCGGAAGAATATGGTTTTAATTGCTTAACGTTTTCTCTAACTAAATTATTTATATCAAAATTATTTTCCATCTTCAATCGCTTTTAATCGTACTGTAACTGCATTTTTGTGTGCTTGTAATCCTTCCGCTTCTGCCATGATTTCGATGGCTTTACCTATATTTTGGATTCCTTTTTTAGTTATTTTTTGAAAAGTCATTGTTTTAGTAAAACTATCCAAATTCACACCGCTATAATTCTTTGCATAACCGTTTGTAGGTAAGGTATGATTAGTTCCTGACGCATAATCACCAGCGCTTTCAGGGGTATAATTCCCTATAAAAACCGAACCCGCGTTATGAACTCCATTGCTATAGAAATCGTCGTATTGAGAGCAAATGATGAAATGTTCAGGACCATATTCATTGATTAATTCTAAGGCAATTTTATCGTTTTCAACAAATATTAATTTAGAATTGGCAATGGCCTTTTCTGCGATGGCTTTTCTTGGAAGTAAATCTAGCTGTACTTGGATTTCGTTTTCAACAGCATCAATTAATATTTTAGATGTTGAAACCAAAATAACCTGGCTATCAGCCCCATGTTCTGCTTGAGATAATAAATCAGAGGCTACAAAAGCAGGAACTGCCGTATCATCAGCCACAATCAATAATTCCGATGGCCCGGCAGGCATATCGATTGCTACACCAAATTGAGTTGCCAATTGTTTAGCAACGGTTACAAATTGATTTCCAGGACCAAAAATCTTATATACTTTAGGAATCGTCTCCGTTCCAAATGTCATTCCCGCAATAGCCTGAATACCACCAACTTTTAAAATTTTGGTTACTCCACACAAATTAGCAGTATATAAAATAGCTGGATTTATATTTCCATTTTTATCTGGAGGTGAGCACAAAACAATTTCGTTAGAACCTGCAATTTTTGCTGGGACAGCAAGCATCAACACTGTAGAGAACAAGGGAGCAGTTCCTCCAGGAATGTATAAGCCAATTTTTTGAATAGGCCTTTTTTCCTGCCAACAATTTACTCCTTCAATAGTTTCTACTTCTACTCTTTCCGTTTGTTGCGCACTGTGGAATTTTTTAATATTTGATTTTGCAAGTGCAATCGCTTCTTTTAATTCAGAAGAAATTGAAGCGATAGCCTTGTCGATTTCTGCTTTAGTAACTTCTATTTCATTTAAAGATACACCGTCAAAAAGCGAAGTGTATTTTGCAACAGCAACATCACCTTTCTTTTGTACTTCCTTGAAAATTTCTTTTACTGTTGCTTCAATATCATCAAGAGTCTTGGTAGGTCTTTCCAAAATAGAAGACCAAGTTTCCGGTTTTGGATTGTATATTTTATTCATTTTATTTATACTTTAAGCCTTAAGTTAGTTGCTTTAGGCTATTTCAGAATTAATTAACGTATTTACTTTCAGCTTCTGGGCTAAAGCGCTACAAAACCATTTTTTCAATTGGACAAACTAGAATCCCTTCGGCTCCTGCATCTTTTAATTGATCAATAACATCCCAAAAGGTGTCTTTATCGATTACGGAGTGTACACTACTCCAACCTTCTTCTGCCAACGGCAAAACAGTAAGACTTTTTAATACCGGTAATATCTTACCAATGGCCTCTATTTTATCGTTTGGAACGTTCATCAAAATATATTTTGATTTTCTTGCTCTCAAAACCGATTCAATTCTAAACTGAAGGATGTCAATTATTTTTTGGATTTCTGGTGTAACTTTTGGAGAAACGGCTAACACTGCTTCACTTTTCAAAATTACTTCTACTTCTTTAAGATTATTTTTAAATAAAGTACTTCCGCTTGAAACAATATCAACAATAGCATCTGCTAAACCAATATTTGGTGCAATTTCTACAGATCCAGAAATTTGGTGAATATCTACTGTCAATCCAAATGAATTAAAATATTCGTTAACTGTATTGGGATAAGAAGTTGCGATACGCATACCATCTAAATCTTTTATTGAATTATATTCGAATGTCTTCGGTACGGCAACAGAGACTTTACATTTAGAAAAACCCAGTTTCTGAGCAATCCTGATATTTTTCCCTTTTTCAACTAATAAATTGTCACCTACAATAGCAATATCCACAACTCCATCTATTAAATATTGTGGTATATCGGAATTTCGAAGGTATAAAACTTCCAATGGAAAATTAGTCGCTTCCGCTTTTAGCTGATCATTTCCATTATTTATAGAAATTCCGCAATCTTTTAGAATCTGAATACTGTCTTCGTTTAAACGCCCTGATTTTTGAATTGCAATTTTTAGTGTACTCATTTTTTTTGTTTTAGTTTTTTTTTAGAATATTATGATTGAGTACAAATTTTAGGCAATAAAAAACCCGCTTGATGTACTCAAACGGGTTTTTAGATTATGATGATTTACACACATAACATTAACACATCGCTTGAGAGCAATAATGAAAATGATGATGATGCAATTGATTTGTTAACATGATTTCTGTAATTGTAATTATCTTAAATTCTTTTGCAAATATAAGAGATAATATATTTACAATGCAATTTTTAATTTAACTTAATAATATCAAATTGTTAAAAACTAATCAATATCGCTTTCTTTATCCACAGCTTGCAGTAGAACTTTCATTAGTAAATTATAAATCAGTACTAACTTCCCTAATCTCTGTATGTCGAATCTCACCTCCCGAAGTTCCGACCTTTTGTATTAAAAAGAGACTTGCCGTGGCTATCCCCAGAACAAAAAAGGAAACCAATTTTTCTTTAGGATTGTTTTTTAAATTTAAAACCAATGCTAGAAGAGAAAAACCTCCTAAAACATATAAAAGGAATGCTAGTTTTTCGGCCAGTTCTTCATGCTCATGAATGATCTCTTTCCCAATATCAGGCATATCTTCAACTAATTCCTCTGCTCCTTCACCGGTTCCCATGCTGAATGCAGCAAAAATGGCAGCAATTATAAATAGAACATATGCGGTATTTTTTAATGTACTATTCTTTAAAATCAGTCCCGAAATTAAAATACCAAGTCCTAAAATTGTTCCGATAATTGGAAAATGGTTTACTATCATGTGTAAATGCGCGTCGTTCATAATGTAATTTGTTTAAGGAACAAGCTAAGCCTTGTCCGTACAGTTAAGATTAGTTTATATTATCCGGCTAGTGAAACTCCAATTAAAGAACCGATTCCATAGGTTACCGCTGCTGCAGCCAATCCAAAACCTACCTGTCTAAGTCCCGAGAACATAATATTTTTACCAGTTAGTAAGGTTATTGCAGCACCTATTGCAAAAAGGCCTACAACACTGCTTCCAACACTCAATAATATTGCATTTTGACCATTTAAAAACATAAATGGGTATAATGGAATTACTGCGCCAATAGCAAAAAGTACAAAAGATGCAGTTGCAGCTTCCCAGGCTGAACCTCCTAATTCTTCTTTATCAATACCTAATTCCTCTTGTATGATTGCATCAATGGCAGTTTGAGGGTTTTCAAACGCTTTTTCAGCTAATTTTTTAGCTTCTTCGACATTCATCCCTTTAGCTTGGTATAATAATATGAGCTCTTTTTTTTCTTCTTCTGGTGATGCCTGCAGCTCTTCTGTTTCTAATTCAATTTGATGCAGATTGAGCTCTCTTGAACTTTGTACTGATAGCCATTCCCCTAGTGCCATGGATATTGCACCTGCCAAAAGTCCAGCTATGCCGGTCAGTAATATCGTATCATTAGAAACTGCAGCGCCCGCAACTCCCATCACTAAACTCATATTAGATACTAAACCGTCATTTGACCCTAAAACAGCAGCACGTAAAGCATTTCCGCCAACAGACTTATGCCGGCTTTCAAATTTTGACAAGAAGCCTCCCGATACATTTAAAGCGGCATTATTGTTAACTGCTTCAATGATATTTAGATGATTGTGCTCAAAACCGGTAGGTTTTTTACCCTGTTCGATTTTATTTTTTAGTGTATTTACGGCAAACTGTTTCTCGATGCTGGAAAGGTTGCTAATAATTGAGCTATAGCCAAAAATTCTTCCCAATCTCAATTGTAATTTAGCTCTTGAAGAAGGCGAAGGCAGCTTATAATCAGACTCGAAAGTCAATACTTTGTCAAACAAATGTTTAGCATGTCCTTTTTCTATTTCGCCAAGACTTTGTAATACTCTACTAAGGGTATCATCGGATTGAATTGCAGCAATACTATCATACAAAAAAGCAGTATCTACTTCCGTTTGTAATTGCTCTTTTAATTTTCTTAAATCCATAATTTAGTTGTTTAATTTACCAAATCAAAAACTCCTTTTATAAGTATTTTGGATGATGAATTGACAGTGTTATTTGGAATTATTTCTACAAAATTTTCGGATTTTTCACCTAAATCGACACTTGTCTTTCTAAAGGAATATCCATTTAGATCATGCACTGCTAAAAGCACGAACTTTTTGTTGTTTTCAGTAATTAAGGCTTCACTTGGAATGGCTAAACCTTTTTTCGACTTAACAACAATTCCCGCTTCTACAAACATGCCTGTCAGCAGTTGTTGTCTTATAGAATCATCTAAGTGTCCATGAACATTAATTGTCCTATCAGTACCTTCAATCGATTTTCCTACCAAATGTACTTCTGCTTTGAAAATCTCCTTGGAAGCTTCCGGCACTTTAAAATTAATTTTCTGTCCTATTTTTACATTTAAAATATCTTTTTCAAAAACAGCTAATTCCAAATGCAAATGATCGGTATCCACTATTTCTAAGATCACATCTGAAGGCGCAACGTACATTCCCACATTAGCATTCATTATCACAATATCCCCTGATATTGGAGAATAGACAGTAATAACAGAGGTTAATTTTCCTTTTTCAACATTGGTTGGGGTAATTTTCAGCAGTATTAGTTTTTCCTTTAAATTTTGATACATCGCTTTTGCTCTTCGATACTCGCTCTCTGCTTTTAAGTAGTTTTTTTGAGAGGTTATTTTCTCATCATACAATGTTTTCTGGCGTTCGTATTCGGATTTTAAATACTTGAGTTGTTCTGCTATTTCAAGATAGTCTTTCTGAATATCTAGGAATGCCGTATTTTCCAATGTTAATAAAGCTTGACCCTTAGTAACTCTATTTCCAACTAAAAGTATTGTTGATTTTACATAACCTCCCATGAAAGTAGTTACTGTCGCCCTATTTTGTGGTGGAACATCAATCTTACCTGAAGTTAGTATTGTTACATCAAAATCTTGCTCAGTTGGGGTCGCAATTTTCATTGCTGAAGATTGAAATTGCGATGCAGTAATTGAAATTAAGCCATCGTCTTTGGTTGTCGCCTCTTCTTTTTTACTATCCTTGCAAGAGAAGAGTAAAGAAATTAATACTAGGCTATATATGATGTTTTTCATCTCGAACATATTAAAAATTAAGGTATTGTAAATCCAATTGCGTGGTGTTAAATTGCAAAATAGTTTCTAAATGATCTACTTGAATTGTTGTGGCATTTTCTAAACTTTGGATGTATTGAAAGAAATCTATTTCTCCATGTCTATAACTACTGTTGGCCACCTTTATAATCTCCTCCGACAGTTTTTTGCCATATTCTTCATAGTAATTCATGGCTTCTTGATATTTCGCTAATTCATTTCTTTTTTGGCTGATGTATCTGTCTATTTTTTGTTCTTCATTTTGCTTCAATTGCTCCCAACTTTGTAATTCGAGCTGTGCTACTTTCGTTTTGGAAACAGTTCCCGAGAACAGTACAGGAATCGCTAATCCAATCTGAAAGCCATATAAAGACTGTGATAAACCGGTATTTTTACCTTGAAAATAATCCAAATTAATATCAGGAAGCCATTGTTGTTTCTGCAATGCAAGCTGAGTTTGGTGATTTTTCGTAACACTTTCTAAATAAGTTGTATAAAGCAACTTACTTGTTTCGTTGGTCAAACCGTTTAATGGTACAATTATACTGCTTTTTATTGCTAGTTTCTCCTCCGTTTGCAAGTATGATTGTAATCGTTCATATTGCGCTTTTTTCTCCATATCAATTTGGGAAAGCTTTGATCTGATTTGCCGGAATTTAGATTGCGCCGTAATTTTTTCCAAATAGTTCGTTTCACCTAATTCAAAACGTCTTTCGCTGGCTTTCGAAAAATTTTGATATAAGCTATCCAAATAAAAATAGAGTTTTTCTTGATTTTGGAGGTACACAATCTGTTCATAGACTTTAGAAATTGCTACGACGAGTTTATTTTTTTGAAGATTATAATTGGCTTTTTCCTTTTCATATTCAGACATATAAACTTTTTTTTGCACTCCATAAAGGGTTGGAAAAGCAAATCGCTGCTGAACGCCAAATACTCGTAAAGGTTCATTATTGTAAGCTAAATTATTTTGATCAAAACTATAATAGACATTGGTTTTATCAAATGTGTAGGCCGATTTTATATTGGCGTTCATCTTATCTGTCTGAAGCTGAGACGCTTTCATACCTTTATTGTTTTCTAATGCTATTACAATTAAACGATCCAATTCTGGATTAGTATTTTGAGAAAATGAAATCGTAGTACTTAATAACAATAAAATAAGTAATGCTTTTTTGTCCAATTTAAATTTTGTTTTTTTGAAGTCTTTTCCTGCAAATACTTTATATAAAGTAGGCAAGACTACCATGGTTAAAATGGTCGCCGTAAATAATCCGCCAATAACAACTGTTGCTAATGGTCTTTGCACCTCTGCTCCTGCCGAAAAAGATACAGCCATTGGTAAAAAGCCTAATGCTGCTGCTGATGCCGTTAATAAAACGGGACGTAATCTATCCGTTGTTCCCTTTAAAATCAGTTCTTCCATATCTACCATCCCCTGGTCTTTAAGTTCTTTAAAGTGCTCAATAAGTACAATTCCATTCAATACGGCAATTCCAAAAAGGGCAATAAAACCAACACCTGCAGAAATACTAAAAGGCAGATCACGCATCCATAAAAATAGTACGCCACCAACTGCTGAAAGCGGAATGGCTGAATACACCATTAAAGCTTCTTTGATTGAACCAAAGGCAAAGTATAACAGAATGAAAATTAGTACTAAAGCAATAGGAACGGCAATCATTAATCGCGCCTTGGCACTTTCAAGATTCTCAAATTGCCCGCCATATTTCATATAATATCCGGTGGGAAGTTTAATTTTTGCATCTATAATTTTTTGAATATCGGATACAACACTTTGCAGATCGCGGTTTCTCACATTAACTCCAACGACAATTCTTCTATGCGTATTGTCTCGTGAAATTTTTGCAGGACCTTCTGTATATTCAATTTTAGCCAACTCACTCAGTGGGATTTGAGAACCATTTGGAACCGAAACGTATAGATTTCGCAGATCTTCAATAGCACGACGATTCGTTTCATCCAACCGAATAACCATATCAAAACGCTTTTCGCCTTCAAAAACATTTCCAACCGTTTTTCCGGCAAATCCCAGTGCAATCATTTCATTCAAATCAGAAATATTGAGTCCATATCGAGCGATTTTGAAGCGGTCGTATTGTACAAACATTTGTGGCAAACCTTCAGTTTTTTCAATAATAATATCCGATGCGCCTGCTACATTTTTGATAGCCTTTTCTACTTCATGTGCTTTTTGAGCCAAAACATCTAAATCCTCTCCAAAGATTTTAATTGCCACATCTGATCGTGTGCCTGAAATCAATTCATTAAAACGCATTTCGATAGGTTGTGTAAACTCAATTTCCATATTGGGAATTTGGTTTTCAATAGCAGCTTTGATTTTATCGGCCAGTTCATCTTTGCTCGTTGCCGATGTCCACTCAGACTTAGGTTTAAGTTTTACGATAATATCGCTTTCTTCCATAGACATAGGGTCTGTTGGCACTTCAGCCGCTCCTATCCTGCTAACTACTTGATCCACTTCAGGAAATTTTTTTAGAATAATACTTTCAATTTTTGTCGTTGTTGCAATCGTTTTTGTCAATGAAGTTCCAGTTTTGAGAACCGGCTGTATCACAAAATCACCCTCATCAAGCGTAGGGATAAACTCACCTCCCATTGTTGCAAATAATCCAACAGCCAGCAGTAAAAGTCCCAATGCACCATACAATACTTTTTTAGTATTATTCAAGGCCCACGTAATTACGGGTAAATACCAAGAATTGAGTTTGCTAATTAGTTTGCTTGAGAGTGAATTTAGATTTTCGTCGGTCGGTTTTAAAAATAATGAAGCAACCACCGGAACGTAGGTAAAACAGAAAATCATGGCTCCAATCAAGGCAAAACTAAACGTCATTGCCATAGGCTTAAACATTTTTCCTTCGATTCCTGATAAAGACAGGATGGGAATAAAAACAATCAAAATAATCAATTGACCAAAAATAGCCGAATTCATCATTTTGGAAGCGCTTTTGTAAGTGATTTTATCAATTTCCAACTGGCGATCTTCTTTGGGCATATTAACCAGATGAGCCGATTTATTCGCAATCTGGAAAGCGATAAACTCAACAATAATTACGGCTCCATCAATGATAATACCAAAATCGATAGCACCTAAACTCATCAAATTTGCATCAATACCAAAAATATTCATGAATGAAATTGCAAATAACAAACACAGCGGAATTACCGAAGCAACAACCAGTCCGGAACGCCAGTTTCCTAATAGTAGAATTACAACAAAAATCACGATTAAACAACCTAAAATCAAGTTTTCAGCTACAGTAAAAGTAGTTTTTGCAACTAATTCGCTACGTTCCAAAAAACCATTGATATAAACACCTTCTGGTAATGATTTCTCAATCTCGGCAACTCGGTCTTTCACATCACTGATTACCTGTTTTGAATCCCCCCCTTTCAGCATCATCACCTGGCCCAATACTTTTTCGCCCTCACCATTTCCGGTAATGGCTCCAAAACGATTGGCATGCCCAAAACGAACTTGAGCTATATTCTTGACATAGACAGGAACCCCATTTGTATTCTTAACTACAATATTTTCAATATCTTGCAGTGAACCCACTTTTCCTTCTGCACGAATAAAATAACTTTGATTCACTTTTTCAATATAAGCGCCACCAGCAATACTGTTATTTTTTTCCAAAGCAGTAAAGACCTCTGTTGTAGTGATATTCATCGCTTTCAGACTTGCCGGATTGATGGCTATTTCATATTGTTTTAAATAACCACCCCAAGTATTGATTTCTACTACTCCTTTTATACCGGACAATTGACGCTTAACCACCCAATCCTGAATCGTGCGCAAATCGGTAACGGTGTAGTTGTTTTTGAATGCTGGTTTTACCTCTAATGTGTATTGGTAAATTTCGCCTAATCCCGTGGTAATGGGCCCCATTTCAGGTGTCCCAAAACCCTGTGGGATTTTTTCGGACGCTGTTTTAATTTTCTCGGCGATGAGTTGTCGGGGAAGAAACGTCCCAAGATTTTCATCAAAAACGATAGTAACTACTGATAGACCAAATTTAGAAATAGAACGAATTTCTTGTACGCCAGGCAAATTAGCCATTTCAATTTCTACAGGATACGTTATAAATTGCTCAATATCTTGCGTAGAAAGATTGCGTGAAGTGGTAATGACTTGTACTTGATTATTAGTCACATCTGGTACTGCTCCAATAGAAATTTGGAAAATAGAAAACAATCCAAACCCAAATACTCCAAGGGTGAAGAGTAAAATAATGAGTTTGTTTTTTAAACTAAAAGCTATAATTTTTTCAAGCATTTTGACCTTACTATTAATTAAATCAAAAGTAAGCTATAAATATAAGGATTATCTTAAGAACTCCTTAAAGACTTCCTGTAAATACTACTCAATCGAAACTTAAAACAACAGTAGTTCCCGTATTGACTTCACTGTGTATTTCAAATTTGATATGGAGTAATTGGACAATTCGTTTTACTATTGAGAGGCCCAAACCTGAACCTTTGATTTCGGGATGATTGGTTGGATCGGAACGATAAAAGGGGTTGAAAATTTTATCCAAGTCATCTCTGGCAATTCCAATTCCATTATCTGAAATGGAACAAATTATTTTATCATTGTGGTGTGAAAGCTGTATCGATATTACGCCATTTTCATTAGAATATTTAATAGCGTTTGAAATAAGATTACTGATGATAATTGAAACCAGATAATTATCGGAATTAATGTAATAATGATCTAAAAAGGAATGTTTAATAATGATTTTTTTAGCGTTGATTTTACCGGAATATAGTGTTAAAGTATCGAGTATTACAGCATTCAAATACACTTTTTCATTTTTTAAACTTAGTTTTTGGTTTTCGAACCGAGCCAATAAAAGCAATTGATCGACCAAATTATTTAAACGGTTAACTTCGGCGATACTATAGTTTATTTTTTCTTCGTATTCTGCTTGACTTCTGGGTTTTCGAACCAATACTTCGAGTGTTCCTTTTAGTACGGTAAGAGGAGTTCTAAGCTCATGGGACGCGTCTGAAGTAAACTGTTTTTCTCGTTCTACGGCATTTTCTATACGATCCAATAAATCGTTTATTGTTTTAGAAAGCACATACAACTCGTCCTTGTAATTGGGCAATTCGATACGATCTATCAGATTGTCTTTTGTAATTCTACTGGAAGTTTCAGTAATTATGGCTACGGGTTTAATACTTCTGCCGGCAATAAATCGTGCAATTAGAAATAAAACAATTAATATTAACGGAAATGCAATAAAAAGAGTATTTCTCAAATTGGTCAGAATCATTGTGGCATCGTCAAGAGACATAGCTACAAAAAGATGCCCAACAATTCTTTTATTGTCAAAAAGCGGGACTTGTATTTGCCGTATTGGTTTATTGTTGAGATAGGTATCAATGAATTTATTATCTAATTTATAATCATACAATTTCAGTTGAAGTCCTTTAAGATTTGGGGACTTATCAATAAGTTTATCATTAATATCAAAAAACTGTACGAACACAGGACTGACATTTACCGTATTGTGTTCTCTGGCTCTCCATTGATCCACCTGAATTAAATAGGTGTTGTTTCTGTCAATTTCAATTTCTTCAAGATGTTTTTCCACTTCCATTTGAATATCTTCATTGATGTGTGTGTTGACACTAAAATCAATAATTTGATAAATGACAAAAAAGACCACTGAAATCAATAATCCTGTACTGAGGATATAATTGAAAGCGATTCTGTTTTTGTATGAAAATGAAAACATATATTAATTTAAATCATTAGCAATATAGCCCACACCACGGATAGTTTTAATAAGCTCTTCATCTTTATTCAGGTTGAGTTTTCTCCGGATAGCATTCATAAAAACATCAATTACACCAGTATCGTATTCGAAATGTATGTTCCAAACATCTTCAATAATTTGGCTTCGGGTGCATACTTTTCCTTTATTTTTGATAAGGTAAACCAATAATTCATATTCTCTTTGGGTAAAGCTAATTTCGTGATTATCGACGAGAATTTGGTGCTTTGACTTAATAATTTTAATGTTGCCAAGACTCATTTCATCATTTTCATTTTCATTTTCATTTCTGAAATGAATTTTTATACGCTCCAGCAGTTCATCAAAACTGAATGGTTTTTTGATGTAATCATTAGCACCGGCTTTTAAACCTTCAATAGTTTCCTGAACAGTATCTTTGGCGGTAAGAAAAATAATTGGAGTTTTTGAGTCCGTTTTTCGAATGGATTTGCAGACCTCAATTCCTGTCATTTTTGGTAAAATCCAATCCAATAAAATTACATTTACTTTTTGGCTTAAAGCCAATTCATAGCCTGTTTTTCCGTCGTTAGCGACCAAAACATCATAACCGTCTTCTTCTAAACCTTGCTTTAGAAAATTGGCAATTCCTATTTCGTCTTCAACTATTAGAATTTTCATTGTCTATTGCTGTATAAACTTAAAGCCAATGGTGGCAATATTTGCGGTTAAATCATCACTCCTTCTGTAGTGATTAAACCTGAAATCAATATTTTTTAAACCAAATTTCCAGATTTTAGCTCCGGTAAAAATATCAGTATAATTTATTCCGAAACCATATTGATGAGCATTAAATGTTGCTAAATCAGCATCAGATGTATAGAATTCTTGCGTTGATATATGGGTTTCATAAGGCGCATAATATTTTGACGCTACTTGCGTATAATAGCGATACATTGGAAAAATGGTAAACTTATCTGATAATTTTACAGGAAGTTCAATACTGGCAGTATGTGACTGGATATCCCAATTGTCTGTATAAAAACGATAATAGGTTCGAACAACGAATCGTTCGCTAATATAGTAATTCAATCGCGCTCCAAGTGGCAATTTAAAACGAGAATCCGGTAATCTTTCAATATCATCGGCTAATTTATAAACTCCTACATTGCTCGGGCTTTCATAATTACTGATATACTGTGGTTGTCCAATATAATAATTGGCTTTATCCGCAAAATAGATTCGGTTGTACGGGGAGGATAATAATCCTTGCTGCTGCAAGACATCAAAGAAAATGGAAAATTGCATTTTTTTGGACAACACCTGTGAAAAGCCAAACGATACCGAATAGGAGTTCCGATTAACACTAGTAACCGTTTTAAATGCGGAAGGCAAATAAGCGTTTGATGACTGTCCGTTTTGATCTAAAACGGTTACACCACTAAAATAGCCCTGATTCAAAAAATTAGCACCATAATTTGAATATTCGTCCAATTCTGTTGGATAGATTGGTCTCCACTGATCAAGATATGTATTAGCCTTCAAACTCAGTTCCGTGTTTTTTTCATTGAAAAGTGCTGCAATTCCACCACCAAAACCTACAGACGTATAGTCATATTCATTTGAGAAAGAAAGATCAGCGTTCCAGATAAAATTTCTGGAATCACTGCTATGATTGTAATTAGCCGTAATTGATACTAATTGATCACTTTTTGAAGCCCCGGAAGAAGCTTGCCATGGCGTTCCGTAAGGCGCTCTGTTTTCATCATCATCGCTAGAATCATCTCCTCCTGAAGCACCAGTAGCATTAAATGGATTTATATTACTTGAGGAAGCTGATGAGTAAGCGGATATCCCTAAATCAACAGTCAGAATAGCATCATCATTCAAAGGCATTGCTACAACAATATTTGAAGTAATATCGGTCAATTTTTCAGAACCAACACCTCCTGAAACAGCTGATTTTTTTCCATCTTGTTTATAGTAACTGGACAGAAAATCGACTTCATTACTTTCTAAAACTCTTTTTTTGAAAACAACAGCAGTGTCAACTTCTTGACCAAAAGCAATTGTCGTTAAGAGAACGAAAAGGAAAATAATTTTTATTTTCATGTGAAATATCTTGGTATTAAATTTTAGTTAGGACCCTTAACTCCTAGTTACAACCGCAACCACCACCAGACTTGCCTCCATTAGCTCCCGCTGCAGCTTCTCGATATACCTGAAAAGCAGTCTCGTATCTTTCTGAAGTTCTAGCCGAAAGTTTCATATCAGGATCATTGATGGCTACTTTATCATATTCTTTTACAGCAGTACACGATTGAAACCCCAGCAGTATTAAAAACGCAAAAGCTATTTTCTTTATCATTTCTGTTTTTGTTTTTAGTATTCCAATTTTCTTACATCTATTCCCTTTGAAGAATGAATTTTTCCTTTGTCATCAACAATAATACACTCAATTCCTTTCATTTGGTTTACCAAATCCAACCCCACTTCTACTCCAAGAACAAAAATTCCTGTTGCCAAAGCATCTGCAATCTCCGTTTGTTTTGCAAAAACAGATACACTTGCAATTCCCGCTGCCGGATAACCTGTTCTGGGATCAATGATATGGGAATAGCGTATTCCGTTAAAAACAACATATTTCTCATAGCTGCCGGAAGTTTCCACTGCGCTGTCTTCCAAAGGAAAAGTAGCAAATATTTTATTTTTATTTAAGGGATTTACAATACCTACCGTCCAAGGTTTTCCATCAGGTTGTTTTCCCCAGGTATTAATGTCGCCTGAAACATTAACAATTCCTGAAAGACATCCTTTCGAGAGTAATAACTCTTTAACTTTATCAGCAATATATCCTTGACCAATACCGCCAAGACCTAATTTCATTCCTTCCAATTTCAGGAAAATAGTTTGCTCTTTTTTGTCGAGTATAATATTTTTATAACCAATTTTAGCAACGGATTTTTTAATCGCTTCCGCTGTGGGCATGGTTTTCATACTCCCATCAAATTTCCAGATTTTATCCATTGATGCATACGAGATATCAAAAGCGCCAGAGGTTATTTGAGAAATCTTAATTGCTCTGCCAACTAAATCAAAGACTTCTGTGTCTACTTTAATTGCCTTGATTCCCGCATTTCTATTTACTTCAGATATTTGCGAGGCAGGAATCCAATCGGAAATTAAACTTTCTATACGTTTCACTTCAGCTACAGCCAAATCAATGTATTGATCTGCTTTTACCGTATCACTTGCGACTGCGGTAACTTCAAACGGACTTCCCAACATGGACAATTTTCTTTTATGAATAGTTTGTCCAAAAGAGGCGAATGAGATTAATAAAACACTAATGAATATTCCTTTTTTCATTATTTTTCGAACGAATGAATAAGTTTGATATAATCTGAAGCACTTACGTTTTTGAAACCGGTCATTCCAATGACTTTCCCTGTTTTATCTAAAAGAACAACTAATGGGAAGCTTCCGTTTTTATTGTATTTTTCAGCCAGTTTTATATTACTTTCAGATAATTCAGGGGATAATTGGTTCGCTTTTTTCTTAGGAAAATCGGCTTTGTATAAAATCCATTTCTTTTCAGCTTCCATTTGAAATTCTTCTGATTCCCATACTACTTTTTCCAATTTTATGCATGGTGCACACCAGTCTGAGCCTGAAAACACTAAAAGAACGTTTTTATTTTCTTTTAAGGCTTCACTTTTTGCATCATCAAAACTTGCTTTCCATTTTTGAGCATAACCTAAAGTCCCTGTAAAAATAAACAGTAGCACCAACATTTTTTTCATTTGAATCCTGTATTTGTAAATTACTAAGTAAAATTATTCATTTATTATTAAATTCAATACTTAGTAATAGATTTTAAGCGAATATTAATTTGAACAAAAAATTAAGTAAATCTTAAAAAACAATTGGCTAGATGCAACTTACATTTGTATTTAAATATTTAGTTATGAATCTTTTAAAGAAAGTATCGCCATTTTACAATCTTATGCTTTTTTATATTACTGTGAGTATAATTTTAAGGATGGTTTTATTATTTCATCCCATTACTCAAAGTTCCTTTAATTTTACTGATGTTATTCAAATATTTGTTTTTGGATTGTTATCTGATTTTTTCATTTTTGTACTATTTAGTGGTTTTCTATGGTTATATCTTCTTTTTATATCTAATTCAAAATACGTAAAACCTTATGGTTACTTGTTTTTTGGCCTTTTAGTTTCCTTGTTGATATATACATCATTTGGCAACACTCTCCTTAATGAGTATGGGGGAGCATTGCCTACAATTGCAATAATTTTTATCGCTGTAAAAACAATCTTATTTGGTTTATTACTTTTTCTACCTAAATATAGAAGTCAAATACGATTGTGGTTGTTCTCGTTTGTTATTTTCCTGTATGTCTTTTTAATTTTGCAAAATGGAATTAGTGAATACTTTTTTTGGAACGAATTTGGTGTAAAATACAATTTCATCGCTGTGAATTATTTGGTTTACACTAATGAAGTAATCGGCAACATCATGCAATCATATCCTGTAATTCCAATCTTTACCGCATTGTTTATGGTAGCTTGTTTAATAACATATTGGATTGTAAGACGTTCAAAAATTTACATTGACAGCATTCCTACGTTTGTTCAAAAAGTACAGATTTTAGCAATTTATGGTATTCTATTTGGACTATCCTTAGTATCAATCCCATTTTTATCTGATCAGGAAAATTCTTCGAATGTTTTTGCCAATGAATTAGAGGCCAATGGGATATACAAGTTCTATTTGGCATTTAAAAATAGTGAGTTAGACTATTTTAAATTCTATCGAACGCTTCCTGAAAAAGAAGCCTATGCCTTGCTACAACAGCAAATTCCTGGAATTTCAGGGGTAACTACCTTAAGAAAAATCCATAGTGAAGCTGCTGAAAATCATAAAAATGTAGTTTTAATTACCATCGAAAGTTACAGTGCTGATTTTATGAAAATGTATGGAAACGATCATAATCTTACACCTTTCCTGGATAGTTTAGCAACCAAAAGTTGTTTGTTTACCAATCTCTACGCCGTTGGGAACCGAACTGTTCGTGGTCTTGAAGCCGTAACGTTATGTCTACCTCCTACTGCGGGTGAAAGTGTAGTTAAAAGAAAAGATAATAAAAATAAATTTTCAACTGAAAACATCTTCAAGCAGAAAGGATATACTGTAAAATATCTTTACGGAGGAGATGCTTTCTTTGATAATATGGAAGATTTTTTTACTGGAAATAATTATGGAATTGTAGACAAAAAAACGTTCACTCCTGAAGAAATCACTTTCTCAAATGTATGGGGCGTTTGTGACGAAGATATGTACAATAAGGCAATAGAGGTCATGAACGATGAGGCGAAGAAAAATAAACCATTTTTCAACCACATTATGACAGTTAGTAATCACAGGCCTTTCACATATCCCAATAATAAAATTGATATTCCCGGCGATGCTAAATCTCGTGACGGTGGCGTAAAATATACTGATTTTGCTCTGAAAAAGTTTTTCGCTATGGCGAGCAGACAGTCTTGGTTTGCGAATACCGTTTTTGTGATTCTCGCGGATCATTGTGCTTCCAGTGCTGGAAAAACAGAGCTTCCAATAGATAAATACAGGATACCGGCAATGATTTACAGTCCGGGTTATGTTCACCCAAAGCATTACACGAATTTAATGTCTCAAATCGATATTATGCCTACGTTATTTGGATTGTTAAACTTTAATTATCAAAGTAAATTCTATGGTCAGGACGTTTTAAAAACAGACTATAAACCCAGAGCTTTAATTGCAACCTATCAGGATTTAGGATTGATAAAAGATAATGTTCTAACTGTTATTTCACCAAAACAGCAAGTGAAACAATTTCAATTAACATTAAAATCAAACCAAAAAACAGCAGCTGATTTTCAAATTTATTACGATCAACATCCTCTAATGAAAGAAAGAACCGATTTAGTGAATCAAACCATTTCATATTACCAAACGGCTTCGGATATGTTGAATAAAAAGAAATACCAGAAAATTAATTTACATAAAAACGGGTGAGATTAATATCGTACCCGTTTCATCTTTTAGTTGTAAAAACTATTCTTTATCGTTGACCAACCCGAAAAGCTTTCCTTTTTTAAATAATTTGGAATCTTGCTTTAACCCTTTTTTATTGCGTTTTGTAAGTTCCTTAGCATCCAGAGTACTCAAATCCGGTTTGCCTGCATTTACCCAAGCCGTATACCAAAAACTTGCCGTAGCAGTAATCGCTTTTTTCATTTGTTTTTCAACCATTCCATTCAACTCTACGTGGAATTTACCAGCGTATTGGTCAGAATAAAGCAGACCGTTGTATTTGTTTTTTACAATGTTTCCAGCTGCATCGGTAACATACATTTTATTTTCGGATGTTCCTATTCTTAGTTTTTTATCTGCCGCTAATAAAGGCTCTACCAGACTGTGTGTGTCAAAAATAATATCCCAAGTTGCCTGGTCAACATTCTCAATATATTTTCCTTCAGTTGCATTTAATTTATAATCTTTAACAAACAATTCAGGCAAGCGGCTTTCCCACAAAGAATGAATTCCTTTTTGATTGGTATTTTGTCCGTCATGATTGTCTGAAGTATGCAAAGGCATGTGAGCATCTGCAATGTAATGACCCAGATCCCCCGCAATGAATAATATTTCGTTTTTTCTTTTATCCTTAAAAGCCTTGGTTAATTTTGCCATCAGATCCTGAATGTACCATGGCAATATTCCGTTTTTAGTCAAAAATTTATCATCGTACTTCAGCTTTGCTTCTTCCATAGTTTTAGGGAACGTTGTAACAGCACCAAAATTCTCCATGTCAAAATAATGTCGAGGCGGTTCATTTTTGTCATTCAAAACATTTCTTCTCAAATCTGGAACAGTAGATTCTTGCGTAATGAAATCGATATGATTGTAGAAAAAAGTTTGCAATGGTTTTGGTAATGCCATCACCGCAGCTCTATTGATGCGTTCATGTCCAATAACTCCCCATGATAAAAGAAAAAAAGCAATTCCAATTGTAGCTAGCCCAATAAGTGTAGGTCTAAATTTAAAATTTTTCATTATATTTATTTATTAGAAGTGCAAATGTATTTTTTTTAAATATAATTCAAAGAAATCTGTTTTAAGATTATGTTAATTTAAAGAAATTAAATAAAAACGCTTCGGCGCAAAGAAAAAAAATAGAATTTTCATTCACAATTTCCGTTTTTTTTTAGCTTGTAATGGAAATTAGTTTTAGCAAAATTTTCAAATTTATCGTCTGATGAAGGAGGCTCCACTTAGTATGACGTTAATAAAAAAAGCGCTACTAATCGGAATCTATTTCTACTTAATTGAAGTACAGTATCGTCACTAAGGTTAAAATCGCTATAAATATCCAAAGTAGCAGCCCTTGAAAAAATGGTTTCACTCCAACTGATTTCAAAATATTCCTGTTCAATCCTGCTCCAATTAAAAACAACGTTAGTGTGAGTCCAATTTTGGCAATTACAACCAAATACGGCGCGATAATAGCTGTTTGCGGAACATAAGTATTCATGGCCGTTGCCAAAATAAATAATCCAATAAAATAAGGAATCTTAATTTTGCTGGATTTGTTTTTGAAAATAACAGCTGTAAGTAAAGCCACCGGAATAATCCATAACGCTCGTGCTAACTTCACGGTGGTAGCTATTTGCAATGCCTCTGGTCCAAATTTACTAGCGGCACCAACCACAGAACTCGTATCATGTATAGCGATGGCGCACCACAATCCAAACTCTTTTTGCGACAAATCCAACCAATCTCCCACCGCAGGAAATAAAAACAAACCAACCGAATTTAAAATAAATATTACTCCTAAAGCAACTGAAGTTTGTTTTTCATCTGATTTAATTACCGGAGCAATTGCAGCAATAGCACTTCCTCCACAAATTGCAGTTCCACAAGAAATCAGATGTGCTGTCTTATTTTCAAGTTTTAGCCATCTACCCAGAAATATTCCTAAAATTAAAGTACTAGAAATAGATCCGATGGTAAATAAAAAACCTTCTTTGCCCGCCGATAAAGCACTGTTAAGATTCATTCCAAAACCTAACCCTACAACAGAAACCTGTAGCAGAATATTCGTTGCCTTATGGTTGAGATCCAAGAAAGGATGACCTGAAAGATTCGCTACAATTAATCCCAATAACAACGCGATTGGTGGAGAAACAATGGAGGTCATGCAAAACAGTAGCAAGGCGACAAAAATAATTTGTTGCTGTAGTGCACTAATTTTGAAAAAAAGTGGTGTCTGTTTCAGAATTGTTTTTTGACTTGATTCCATTGTAAAGTAATTGGATTATTACTACTACAAAGGTGGTTCGATTAATCTGTATTAACCAATCGCAAAAAACAATCCGCTATAACTTTAAATTATAATGATTTGATATGTTTTTTATAAATAATTCTGAAAGCGCATCAATTTTTCCTTGCAAAGTAATAATATAGAAAAAACGTTCTATCTCAAAATTATCGATATCAAGAATAACTAATTCATTATTATTAAGCTCCTTTTCTATAGCATGAACGGAAATAAAAGCAACACAATCGGAATTCATTAAATAGGATTTTATACTTTCGGTACTACCTAACTGCATTTCAATTTTCAATTGTGAAAGTTTAAGACCAAAAGGCTTTAAGGCATGTTCAATAACTTCAAGTGTTCCAGAGCCTTGTTCCCGAGTGACAAATTGCAACGCTTTCAAATCCTCTAACACAACTTGTTCTTTATTGATCAAAGCATTGCCACTGTTGCAAACCAGAACTAATTCATCTTTCAAAAATTCGGTATATTTGATCGACTGGTTTTTAGATTGGCCCTCTACAATTCCTATTTCAATCTCTTTATTTAGTAATGCATTTTCAATTTGCTCCGTATTTCCGTTGAGTAAATTTACTTTAATATCCTGCAATTTTTGATGAAAACGAGCTAAAATAGGCGGAATTATATACTGGGAAATCGTTGTGCTGGCTCCCAATCGAAGTAGCCCTCGTTGCTTATTTATCAGCGTACTCATATCAAAATCAATTTCTCTATAAATTTTAAATATGTTTTTGGTGTGTTTAAGCAATATTTCACCAGCATTGGTAAGAGCGATTTTTGAACCACTTCTTTCAAAAAGTTTGATTTTATATTGTTCTTCCAGCTCTTGAATATGTTTAGAAATGGCAGGCTGCGTAATAAATAATTCCGTTGCTGCTTTCGTAAAGCTCAATCTATTGGCGACCGTAAAGAATACTTTTAATCTAAAATCCATGCTTTATATTTTTATTAAACTGATTTTAAATTTACAACAATCCATTATATTTTCTGACAAACCACTCCGTCGAAAGAAAAACAGAAATTAGAACAAGTAACCACACCCAGTCAATCAAAGGTGTTTTCGTTATAGTATTCTTTTGAACTGCTTTGTATTCTTCATTATTCAAAAGTGATTTTATTAGTTCTTCTATTGTATCAGGGAAATAGGCTTTCCCTTGTGTTTGCGTAGCTAATTGCGTCAGCTTTTCAACGTCAGGGTTAACGAATTGTTTTTCAATATCAAAATCAAGAATTTCAAAATGACTAGAATACGTAGTTTTCGAATTCAACTCTTTTACAGAAAAATCGTAATTTCCTGCAGTAAGTCCGTCTAAATTGACTTTATAGGAATTATTACTTTTTAATAAATCGTAATTTTTAGTTTGCTTCGTTTTAGAATTAGTTATAGCAATACTTAAACGTGCCTTTTCATCAAACTCAAAATTTTTGTTGAAATATTGTGCCGTAATTTCAATTGGCTCACCTGAATTATAGAAACTTTCATGTTCAACCACCAATGATTTTTTTGAATTATCAGAAGCCAAAAACTGAATAATCTTGTCTATAAACAGATCAAACTTCTCAAAAGATCGATTCTCGATATGACTTTGCATACGCCATTTCCAACTATTCTCCCCCAAAAGATATGCCGTACGTCTGCCTTGGCTCTCTGCAAAAGCTAACATAGGGGCATTGGTATTTATATTTCTTATTTTAGAAGAAAGCAAAATCGATACATTTCCATTTGTAACGATATTTCCAAATGTGTTTTGCAAGGGAGGTAAATTTTCAAAACCAAAATTATCAATTGCAAATAGATTAAATTGAGAATTAAATTCTGCCAAATAATCTTCCTTTTGTCCGCTCATTTTGAATAGAAGACTGTTTTGCTGTTGGTTTAAAAAATTAAAATCGGTATTATTTCCAGTAATAATAAAGGTGTTAATTCCTGCTAGTTTCGCCGTATCAAAAATCGATTTAAACTCATTTGATGGCTGGTATAAAATCAAAATATTATAATCCTGTAATGATTTGATAATATTAGGTTTAACTATAGTTACCTTGCGTTGTAAATTAGCTTCAATTGCATTTTTTAAAGCGCCAATATCCGGATGATTTATGGCAGAAACAATCGCAACGTTAGTCTTTTGATCAATAACTTCTACGGCAAAATTCTTAGTATTATTGTATGTGTTTTTCTCTTTTTCTTTAGATGAAATACTCGCTTTAAAAACTTGTAACCCCACTTTATTAGCAGGTAAAAGTATATTAACAATCGCTGTTTTGTTCGATGGTGAAAATGAAATAGTTTGTTTACTAAAAACTGAATTGCCTCGTGAAATAGTAAAATTCGCAGTTATATTCTTGGTTCCTGAATAGCTTAAAAAAACTTCTACAGGGAATTTATTTTTATAAAAAGCATATTTATTGACATTCAGCTGGTTGATTTTAAAATCTAAAAAAGTAGTCGTGTCCCCTACGACTAACGGAAACACTTTGTTAACTACATCAAAACCATAAACATAATCATTACCCGAAGTCTGATTTCCGTCAGTTATTATTACTGTTGGAAAAATAACGTTCTTATTGCTGCTTTTCAGGTTTTTGGCTACGGCATCGAGATTGGTTTGCGCTCCTGTAAAATCAAATTTTTCCGATTGTTGAAATTCACTATCAAATTGATACGATTGCATCTCGAATTTATCTTGCAAATCTGAATTTGAAATCAATTTCTTATGCAACTCCAATACTTTTTCTTTTGCGTCCAGAAACGAGATAGAACTGGAGTTATCCACAACAATTGGTAGCGGAGTTTTTACAATTTCCAACGTGTTTTTTGTAATTACTGGATTAATCAGCAACAACAATATTCCAAAAATGGACGAAAAACGTAAAAAAGCCAAAAACAAACTAACTTTCGATTTGTTTTTGGCTTTATACAAATAGTGATAAAATGACAAACTACCGGCTACTACTAAAGAAAGTACTATTAATAAAATGGTAGTTGTAGTCATTCTTTTTTATTTTAAATGATGAATTTAAATCTTTAATTCCTTCAT
Source organism: Flavobacterium rhamnosi (assembly GCF_048286515.1). Lineage (NCBI taxonomy): Bacteria > Pseudomonadati > Bacteroidota > Flavobacteriia > Flavobacteriales > Flavobacteriaceae > Flavobacterium > Flavobacterium rhamnosi. Next base: position 50,629 of record NZ_JBLVPS010000015.1, read on the forward strand.
CATCTATAATTTATAAATATTAAGTAAGCATTCCACCACAAACATTCATAACTTGTCCAGTTACATAAGCGCTCATATCTGAAGCAAAGAAAAGACACGCATTAGCAACATCTTCTGTTGTACCACCACGTTTCAATGGAATACCGTCTCTCCAGCCTTGCACAACATCATCGCTTAACTTTGCTGTCATCTCCGTTTCAATGAATCCAGGTGCAATTGCGTTACAACGAATATTACGAGAACCTAATTCAAGCGCTATTGATTTTGTAAATCCTATAACTCCAGCTTTTGACGCAGCATAATTAGTCTGTCCCGCATTACCTTTCACTCCTACTACACTACTCATATTTATGATTGAACCAGAACGTTGCTTCAAAAAAGTTCTTTGAACCGCTTTGGTCATATTAAAAACTGATTTCAAATTCACATCAATTACTTTATCAAAATCTTCTTCGGACATGCGCATCAAAAGGTTGTCTTTTGTAATTCCTGCATTGTTAATCAGAACGTCAATAGCTCCAAATTCAGCTAAAACAGCATCTATAAAAACCTGTGCTTCATTAAAATTGGCGGCATCGGATTGGTACCCTTTAGCTTTAATCCCTAAAGTATTTAATTCGTTTTCAAGAGCCAAAGCAGACTCTACCGATGAACTATAGGTAAATGCAATATTTGCACCGTGTTTTGCAAAAACTTCTGCAATTCCTTTTCCAATTCCGCGGCTTGCACCTGTAATTATGGCAACTTTTCCTTCTAGTAATTTCATATTATAATGATAAGTATGTTTATTAATTTGATGTACAAATATAGATTATTTAGGCGTTTTATGAAATTTGTAGTACAAAAAAAGCCCTACCGAAGTAAAGCTTTTAAATATTGCGTTATATTTTTTTTTGAGATGTACTAAAAAGCCACATTCCATTTTGGTAATCTTCCATTCTCATCAAGGAAGTTTTGCAAAACCTGTCCTTCTACGAATGTAGGAATAGCTTTTGTCTTATCATTGAATGTTTCATACCACACTACTTCTAGCGTACTAATCTCTTCTATTTTCATTTGTGCTGGCCAAGAATATTTTCTTCCTGTTTTTGCAAATTGATGCCCTTCAACAATTTTATCTTTCAAGCCACCATTTTTAATTTTCAAAGTTCCGTCATTTTGAACAGTTCCTGTAGAACCAACCATAATCAACTCTTTCTCTTCTGCTACTGAATAGACTAGGAATACTCCAGATCCATCTGAAGCATTGCATACTTCTTCTAAGCTATCATCTGTAGTAAATGAAAATTGATTGGTAACTTTGAATTTTTTTAACTCTTTGTACATACTATTTTATTTTTATTTGAATTGGCTTCTCCAAAAAAATACCCCACAAAATCGTGAGGACCAATTAGAAACCATTCGTTTATGTTTGCTCTTATTACGATTACATCTGAAAAAACAGATCAATTTAATAAAGTGCAAAGATATTTCTTTAATTCAATTAATAATAAAAAAGCCCCACAAATTGTGAGGCTTTTAAAATATTTAATTCTCGGTTTCCTTAACCTAAAACTTCTTTTACTTTTTTTCCAATTTCAGCTGGAGAATCCACAACGTGTATTCCACATTCTCTCATGATTTGTTTTTTTGCTTCAGCAGTATCGTCAGACCCACCAACAATAGCACCAGCATGTCCCATTGTACGCCCTGCTGGAGCCGTAACTCCTGCAATAAAACCTACAACTGGTTTACGGTTACCATCAGCTTTAATCCAATGAGCAGCATCAGCTTCTAATTGCCCACCTATTTCACCTATCATTACAATACATTCTGTTTCTGGATCATTCATCAATAATTCAACAGCTTCTTTTGTAGTAGTTCCAATGATTGGATCTCCACCAATACCAATTGCAGTAGTAATCCCTAATCCTTGTTTTACAACCTGATCAGCTGCTTCGTAAGTTAATGTTCCTGATTTAGAAACAATACCAACAGTTCCTTTTTTGAAAACAAAACCTGGCATAATACCAACTTTAGCTTCACCTGGAGTTATTATCCCCGGACAGTTAGGTCCTATTAATCGAGCATTTCTTTCTTTAACATAACTATTTGCTTTTATCATGTCAGCAACAGGAATTCCTTCCGTAATCGCAATGATTACTTTTATTCCTGCATCTGCAGCTTCCATAATTGCATCAGCAGCAAAAGCTGGCGGTACAAAAATAATAGTAGTGTCAGCTCCCGCTTGTTCTACAGCATCTTTTACAGTATTAAAAACCGGTCTATCTAAGTGAGTGGTCCCACCTTTTCCTGGAGTTACACCACCAACAACGTTAGTACCGTACTCAATCATTTGAGAAGCATGGAAAGTTCCTTCGCTTCCTGTAAATCCTTGAACAATTATTTTGGAATCTTTATTAACTAAAACACTCATGATATATATTTTATGTAGTTTTTAAAATTGTGATGCAAAAGTAAGGTTTTGTAAATTATTTTGAAGCCTTTTATTGTCAAAATATATCACGATAATTGGCTCATTTGATACCCTCTGAACAATTTATTATCTTTTATTTGCCAAATAGCAATAAAATGTGCCAACAACATTTCTTCACGTGGATTTTCTATTGTTTTGACAAAATGAGAATAACGAACTGAAATTAAATCGTTTTCTGCAATAATATGACTTATTCTAACTTTAGAACGGACATATGCTTTGCTTAAATCATTAGCTAAATTGAGTAAAGATTCATAATTAAGTTCAATAAATCCTTTACTACTATTCCATTCAACAATTATGTCTGGATGCAAAAAATCTTTCATGACTTCACTATCAATTAGAGCATCAGATTTATAAAATTTCTGAACGATTTCTTTAGCTGACATAATTATTTTAGTTTATTTAAAATTTCTGGGATCTTTTTGATATTAGCCAGCTGTTTCAATTTTTCTCTTGATTCTTCAATTGGGGTGCCAAAGTACGATTTACCGCCTTCCACTGATTTTGTAACGCCTGTTTGACCAAGAATGACTGCCTTCGTTCCTATTGTAATTCCACTAGTAGTTCCTACCTGTCCCCAAATCGTGACTTCATCTTCAATAATAACGCAACCTGCAATACCTGTTTGAGAAGCTATTAAACATTTTTTTCCAATCACGGTATCATGACCTACATGAACTTGATTGTCAATTTTTGTACCTTCACCAATGGTCGTATCACCCGTAACTCCTTTATCAATGGTACATAGTGCTCCTATTCCTACATTATCTTTAATAACCACTCTTCCTCCAGAAAGTAACTGATCGTATCCTTCCGAGCGTTTTTTATAATAAAATGCATCGGCACCAATAACAGTTCCTGCATGAATTATTACATTGTCCCCGATTATAGTATAATCATAAATTGAAACATTGGAATGTATCAAGCAATTTTCCCCAATAACAACATGATTTCCAATAAATGTATTAGGTTGTATTACAGTTCCTGAACCTATAGAAGCTGAAGTAGCTATTGAGACACTAGAAAACTGAAATGGTTTGAAATGATTGGTCAATTTATTGAAATCTCTAAATGGATCATCAGAAATCAGCAATGCTTTTCCTTCGGGGCATTCTACATTTTTATTTATTAAAATTATAGTTGCAGCTGAATTCAATGCTTTATCATAATACTTTGGGTGATCAACAAAAACAATATCGCCAGCTTCAACAACATGAATTTCATTCATACCGGTTACTGCAAAATTTTTATCACCAATATATTCGCAGTTGATGATATTTGCAATTTCTTCTAAAGAGTAAACTTTTTGGAATTTCATAAATTTAGTATTCGGTATTCAATGATCAGTATTCAGTTTGACTCCAAACTGAATACTGAAATTTGAAATCTATTCTTTTACACGTTCCATGTAAGAACCTGATGTAGTATCTATTTTAATTTTATCTCCTTCATTTATAAACAAAGGGACATTTACAGTTGCACCTGTTTCAACAGTTGCTGATTTCGTAGCATTTGTAGCAGTATTTCCCTTAATTCCCGGTTCAGCATATGTCACTTCAAGAACTACTGAAGCCGGCATATCTACTGAAAGAGGTAAATCAGTCTCCGTATTAATACTAACCATTACATTTTCACCTTCCTTCAACAATCCTGGCGAATCCAATATATTTTTATTCAAAGAAATCTGCTCAAAAGTTTCCGTATTCATGAAATGAAACAAATCACCTTCTGGATATAAAAACTGAAATTTATGGTTTTCTACTCGAACTTCTTCGATTTTATGTCCTGCAGAAAAAGTATTGTCCAAGACTTTCCCATTGGTTAAACTTCTTAATTTTGTTCGAACAAAAGCTGGGCCTTTTCCTGGTTTTACGTGAAGAAATTCTATGATCTTGTATATGTCATTGTTGTATTTAATACATAATCCGTTTTTGATGTCTGATGTAGATGCCATTATATTGTTTATTTTTTATTAATATTTTTATTTTATGATAACTCAAGATAGTTTTAGTAGTTTCCAGAATATCCTTTCATTATTCCTCTTGATGAATTTCTGATAAAGTCAATAATCTCATCTCTTTCCGTTGTTGCTTCCATCTCTGCTTCAATAATATCCAGTGCCTGAGAAGTATTATAATTTTTCTGATACAGAATTCTGTAGATGTCCTGAATTTCTCTGATTTTTTCAGTTGTAAAACCACGTCTTCTTAATCCAACCGAATTAATTCCAACATAAGATAAAGGCTCTTTAGCCGCTTTTGTATACGGCGGAACATCTTTCCTTACCAAAGAACCTCCTGATATCATCGCATGATCTCCTATACTGATAAATTGATGTATTGCTGCCAAACCACCAATAACTGCATAATTACCTACAGTAACGTGGCCAGCCAACGCTACTCCGTTAACAATAATAGCATTATCACCTATATGACAATCGTGCGCTATGTGCGCCGTTGCCATTACCAGACAATTCTTGCCTAAAGTAGTTTGTCCGGATGCTATTGTGCCTCTATTGATAGTTACACATTCTCTAATTGTACAATTGTCACCAATTATTGCTAGAGAATCTTCTCCCCCGAATTTCAAATCTTGTGGAACTGCTGAGATTACTGCACCAGGGAATATATTACAATTTTTTCCAATCCTTGCTCCTTCCATAATGGTAACATTTGAACCAATCCAAGTTCCATCACCAATAATAACATTATTGTGAATCGTCGTAAAAGGTTCTATAACAACATTTTTGGCGATTTTGGCGCCAGGATGAACATATGCTAGTGGTTGATTCATCTGCTTTTTTTTGTTTTTTATTAATTAGAATAAAAAAACTGCAAATCCATCCTTGCAAATGAATACTACAGTTTTGAATCTAAATTTATTGTTTTTTTGCGATTTGAGCCATTAACTCCGCTTCTGCAACTAGTTTCCCATTTGCGTAAGCATTTGCTTGCATATGACAAATTCCTCTTCTGATAGGCGTTATTAAATCACATTTAAAAATTAAAGTATCACCTGGCAATACTTTTTGCTTGAATTTGACATTGTCTATTTTCATAAAATAAGTCAAATAATTTTCAGGATCCGGAACTGTACTTAATACTAAAATCCCACCTGTTTGTGCCATTGCTTCAACAATTAAAACTCCCGGCATAACTGGAGCTTCGGGAAAATGCCCAACAAAGAAATTTTCATTCATTGTAACATTTTTCATACCTACAACATGACTTTCAGACATTTCGATGATTCTGTCAATCAACAAAAATGGAGGTCTATGAGGAAGAACAGCCATGATTTTATGGATATCCATCAAAGGCTCTTGATTTAAATCATAAACAGGAACATAATTTCTTTGTTCTATCTTTATAATTTTAGCCATTTTTTTTGCAAATTGAGTGTTAACAAAGTGACCTGGTTTATTAGCAATTACTTTACCTTGTATTCTTGTTCCAATTAAAGCTAAATCACCTACAACATCCAGTAATTTATGTCTTGCAGCTTCATTTGGATAATGTAACGTAAGATTATCTAAAATGCCATTAGGCTTAACAGTTAACTCCTCTTTTCCAAAAGCTACTTTTAAATTCTCCATTGTCGCGGCTGATATTTCTTTATCAACATATACAATAGCATTATTTAAATCACCACCTTTTATTAAGCCGTTTTCTAACAATGATTCTAATTCATGTAAAAAACTAAACGTTCTGGATTCAGATATTTCAGTTTTAAATTCTGAAATGTTTTTCATGTTAGCATTTTGGGTTCCTAAAATTTTAGTTCCAAAATCAACCATTGCAGTAACAGAATAATGGTCACTTGGCATCACTAAAATTTCACTCCCTGTTGCTTCATCAGTAAAAGAAATAACTTCTTTTACCACATATACATTTCTTTTTGCATTTTGTTCTTCGATTCCTGCTTTCTCAAGAGCTTCAACAAAATATTTTGAAGAGCCATCCATTATGGGAAGCTCCGAAGCATTTAGTTCGATGATAACATTATCTAAATCGCAACCAATTAATGCCGCTAAAACATGCTCTGGCGTTTGAATTTTCACACCTAGCTTTTCTAAATTGGTTCCTCTTTGTGTGTTTACAACATAATTTGCATCAGCTTCAATAACAGGCTGTCCTTCTAGATCTACTCGAACAAAAGTAAAACCATTATTTACTGGAGCAGGTTTAAAAGTCATTTTAACTTCTTTTCCTGTGTGTAATCCAACTCCAGTTAGTGAGATTTCTGCTTTGATGGTCTTCTGTTTAACCATTTTTTCCATTTTTTTGGTTTGATATTTGTTTTTTTAATTCTTCTATTTCTGCAACAATTTTAGGCAAATTCTTGAAATGAACGTATGATTTACTAAAATCATTGTATCCAAATGCAGGACTTCCTTGCAAGACTTCATCGTCTTTTATATTTCTTCCCACGCCGGATTGAGCCTGAATTCGGACGTTATTTCCGATAGTTAAATGTCCCGATATTCCCACCTGACCACCAATCATCCCATTTTTGCCGATTTTTGTAGAACCTGCGACACCTGTTTGAGCGGCAATTACAGTATTTTCTCCAATTTCTACATTATGGGCAATCTGAATTTGGTTGTCAAGCTTCACTCCTTTTCTTATAATTGTGGACCCCATTGTGGCCCTGTCAATTGTAGTGCATGAGCCTATATCAACATTATCTTCAATAATTACATTTCCTATTTGTGGAATTTTAGTATAGGTTCCATCTGGATTTGGAGCAAAACCAAAACCGTCAGCTCCAATTATTGCTCCGGAATGTATCGTGCAATTATTCCCAATAATAGTCTCTGAATAAATTTTTGCACCAGCAAATAGTATCACATTATTTCCTAATACTACATTATCCCCAATGAAACAATTAGGATATATTTTTACATTTTCACCTAAAACGACATTTTGTCCAATGTAGCTGAAACTGCCCAAATACAAATTATCTCCGATTTTTGCGTTTTCTGCAATAAACGAAGGCTGCTCTATCCCACTCTTATTTAATTTAACCTGATTGTAAAACTCTAATAATTTAGTAAATGAAGCATAGGCGTCATCCACTTTTATTAATGTCGTACTAAGAGGTGCGTCAGAAGTAAAAGTATTATTAACAATTGTTACAGAGGCTCTTGTAGAATAAATATAATTCTGGTATTTAGGATTTGATAAAAAAGTAAGCGATCCTTCAGCACCCTCCTCAATTTTTGACAATCTAGAAACTTCAGCCATAGGATTCCCCACAACTTCCCCATCTAATATCCCCGCTATTTGTTCTGCTGTAAATTTCATTGCGACAAAAATATAAAAAAATAGATTTTAAATGTTGATTTTATCCAAGTTGTTTTGGAAAACATATATAATATTTGGTCACCAATTTAGATAACGATTTTAAATTCAGCTGATCCGAAGATTCAATAACGTCCTCAATTGTTCGGTCTTTTTTCAAAATACGTATCGGTTCGGCCTCTTTACTGTATGCTTGGTTTTTTATTTTCCCTTTAAAAATAAAATAATTAGTCTCTACTAATGAAATATTATTCTCCTGCGCAAAGCGTTCTTTCAGCGGTTGCAACTCTTCAATGTCAACTTTTTCGCTGGTCAGTTTTATTTTTAACAAATCTCTGTTTACAATCATTTTGCTTAAGGATGACAGTATAAAATCATCCTGCTTCTGCCAAGATTTCAAAGCACTAATGATATCAAAATCATCCAATTGAGAAAATAAATCTAAATTTTCAGTATCAAAAGTGTCTAAGGTAACTCTATTTTGCATGAAAAACAGCAAAGGCTCACTACAAGGCAATTGAACTCCTTTTAATGTCAATTCTTTGGCGCGTTTTAAGATTTTCGTCAAAATTAACTCTGCTACCAAACTCGTTTTATGCAAATACGCCTGCCAATACATTAAGCGTCTGGACATCAAAAATTTTTCTACAGAGTAGATTCCTTTTTCTTCAATTACCAGGAAATCATCGACCACATTCATCATTTGAATAAGTCGCTCCGAATTGACATTTCCTTCTGCCACACCTGAATAAAAACTATCGCGTTTCAAATAATCCATCCGATCCATATCCAATTGACTGGAAATCAATTGCAACATGAATTTTCTGTCATAGTCTCCTTTAAAAACCTGAATTGCTAAACTCAATTGACCATCGAATTCCACATTCAGTTGATTCATGAATAACAATGATATCTCTTCATGATGCACATCCTCGACAATGCTTTTTTCCATTGCATGCGAAAAGGGACCGTGACCTATATCGTGCAATAAAATAGCAATATATAATGCGTTTTCTTCTTCATGCGAAATAGAAACACCTTTAAAACGCAATACATCAACCGCCTTTTGCATTAAGTGCATGCAACCTAAAGCATGGTGAAAACGAGTGTGATTCGCTCCGGGATACACTAAATAGGACAATCCCATTTGAGAAATACGGCGCAAACGTTGAAAATAAGGATGCTGAACTAAATCGTAAATTAAGGCGTTGGGGATGGTAATAAACCCATAAATGGGATCATTGAATATTTTTAGCTTATTAACGTGATTCACTATAACTTTCTTTTTGGTCAACAAATATAAGGAAATTAGATTTTAAATCAGAAACGCTCACTTAGGTGCTTTCGACTCAAATAAAATAGCGATCCTACTGTATATAAAAAAAGGAGAGTTATGCAGCTCTCCTTTTTATTCAATTTTTAAAGTTTTCTAATCCAGATGTTTCTGAATTGATTTTTGCAATCATGATCTTGCAATGCAATCACATCGTCTCCATGACCGGAAGGATAATTGTGCAAGCCTGCATAAAGTGTCAGTCCATTGATGGTAGTATTATTTTGAACTAGAACTCCATTGTGAAATACTGTGATTCTTGCCGGAGCATCTATTTTTCCGTCGGCTTTGAAGCGCGGAGCAGTATAAATAACATCGTATGTGTTCCATTCTGACGGCCCTTTCATGGCATTAACTAAAGGTGGATGATCCTTGTATATACTTCCTGCCTGACCATTACTGTAGGTTCTGTTGTTATAGGAATCCAATACTTGAAGTTCGTACCTGTTTTGGAAAAACACACCGCTATTTCCTCTCCATTGTCCACCATCTAGAACAACATCAGGTGCGCTCCATTCAATATGCAGTTGACAATCCCCAAATTGCATTTTCGTCTGAATAGCTCCTGAACCTGGAATCACCTCCATATAGTCGTTGTTCACTATTTTCCAGGCAGCAGGTTTGGTAACGTCTTTTTGACTCACCCATTGATTCAAATTTTTCCCGTCAAATAAAACAATTGCATCAGAGGGCGCTTCTCCTAGCTTTTTGGCAGGAGTGATTACTTTTACTTGTGGTTCCCAAATTTCGGTCATTTCTGGTTTCATAGGCATTGGTGAAACCGCTGGAGGTGTATTAACATAATCATGTTGTGCCATTACGACAGTAGCCGAAAACAAGGCTATGCTTAAAAAATAATTGGTTTTTTTATTTGATTTCATAAATAATTTGGTTTGCTAATAGTATTAAATTATGGTTTTTTTTTTCTGGTTTCAATATTAAGCATTTTTTTCAAGAACTAACTTATAACGGATCGGTTTCTAAACTTTAGATTATTTAATACATAATTCATGCTTTGGGTACTATCTCCAAAAAAAAGCTCTCTTATATGATTTTTAATATATATTTAAGCTCGGCTAGTTCGGTGACTTGTCAACCACGGATTTGCCGACAGCAGGAAAAGAAGTTCTAGATGCGTTGGTCTTTGCCTTATTGTTGATATTTGGTTATTCAAAACCAGTGTTGTCGTTTAGACAGTGGTTTTGTCTTTTATCCTGTTTGGGCCTTTGATACGGTATAGGTATTCTTATTTTAGTTGGATTGGAATCCAAATTTCCTCTTCTGAACTCGGATCGTTATGCTTGTATTTTTCTCCTAATAGTTCAAAATGTATCCTATCATCCAGTATATATTCAGCGTTAGGCAACCAGGTTCCAAAAATATGATGAAATGTTTTTGAGGCAGTCGTTACGTCCCCTTTGTGAACAAAAACGGCGTACAAGCCTCCAGCCAAGGTTATGTATTCCATTTCGTCTGGAATTAGATTAAAATCAGTTACAGCAACGGCCGCCCATTTTTCAAATTCAGTATTTGGATTAAAAGCACTAAAATAAGAAGCGTCATATTTTTGCATAGAATACAAATCAGCTCCTATTATGTTATGAATTTCTTTCCGTCTTGGCATAAAGCTTTGCCAAAGTTCTGCCGTTTTATTATTGGATAGTGACAGTGTTATTCGTTTGCCCATCAATTTTTTCTCCGCTAGCGTTTCAATTCTTGGATTCATATAAAATTTCTTTTTTTAGATTGAGCAAATAACTAATCTGTCGCTAAAATAGCGTATCCATAATTATCCGACCAGCCGGATTGCAATGGCAACAATTTTCTGGTATGCGCTTCTCTTATCATTCCGGTTTTTTCCAAAACGTTGATGGAACCGAAATTTCCCACCGCACAACCTGCTTCAATTCGGTGCAAATTAAGTTCCTTGAAACCAAACCGAAGTATCTCTTTTAAAGATTCGGTAGCGTAGCCTTTATTTCAATGGTCTTTATGGAATTTGAACCAAACTTCGGCATTTTTATATTTTACTTTCCCCAAATTGATTCCAATTAATCCTATAACTTGGTTTTCAGTATTTAATTTGACAACAAAAGAAAAATTAGTTGGCAGCTCTTTGTTATTTTCAAAAATCCACTTTTCTAAAAGTAGTTTTGTTTCTTGAATATTTACAGGAATTCCTAAAGTATTGAATTCGTCTGTTTCTTTCAAAGAATGTAAATCGTGAATATAATCCAAGTCAAATACTGTAATTGGTCTTACGATTAATCGTTCTGTTTTGAGAATTATAGTGTTCATTTTTTGTTTTTAATAATTTTCTCGTTTTCAAAAGTCTCTTGATATTCTACTTGATCATTTCTGTCATAGCGAATAAAAGAACCATGTTTCTTTCCGTTTTTGAAATTTCCGATTTGCCAAAGCTGTCCAGTCTCACGATAAAATATCCATTCCCCTTCCATTAGTCCTTTAATAAAAGGGCCTTTAGCCTTTATTTTTCCATTTTTGAAAAAATAAGTCAATTTGTCCCCAATTAGCTCATGGGCAATTTGTCCGTTCACAAAGTATTTTTTATCTAACATAATTTATTTTATTTAGGCTTGACTTTTCTCCGTTTACCTGATGATATGTTTTAATAAGATGCCTATTATAAAATTGAAGTATTCCATAGATTTGTAGGTCAGATACCTTTTCAAATTTAAGAAATTTTGCAAAAAAAACTATCTAAATCAATCTTATTTTGGGTTAATTGTAAAGCGAAATTGCTACCGCAATTGTATTACGAATTTATAAAAAAACAACACAAATTCGACTAATACATTTTACTTTCTGTAAACTTTTCTTATCTAAATTGTAGTTGTAAAAGTAAAGTACTATCGCAACAACGGGAAGAATGGAATCGGCATCCTTCTCTTTTTTCTTTAAAAAGGAAGATACAATATATAGCGTAACACACATGGATTTTTTGGAGAGTGACTCCTGTTCAGAAGTGATTTCAGAACAAAAAATACTTACCTTTGTTTGGCAATACTCCCCGCTATTGCGCGAAAAATTATCATAATATTAGCAACTAACCGTTGCAAAAAGCAGTAAATTGGCACTTTCAATTACAACTTTTGAATACTTGTTAATACGACTTATGGATAAAATAAAAATACTTTGGGTGGATGATGAAATCGACCTTTTAAAACCTCATATATTATTTCTGGAAAAGAAAAATTACGAAGTTACTACTTGTAATAATGGTCGTGATGCAATTGATATTTTTGAGGAAAACAATTTTGATATTGTTTTCCTGGACGAAAATATGCCAGGAATGAGCGGTCTGGAAACGCTGTCGGAGATGAAAGAAAAAAAATCTTCGGTTCCCATGATTATGATTACTAAAAGTGAGGAAGAATACATTATGGAGGAAGCAATTGGTTCTAAAATTGCTGATTACTTGATAAAACCAGTGAATCCGAATCAGATTTTGTTGAGCCTGAAGAAAAACCTGGATCATTCCCGATTGATTTCGCAAAAAACAACATTGGATTATCAGAAAGAATTTAGAAAAATCACCATGGAAATGGCGATGGTGAATTCGTATGAAGACTGGATCGAATTGTATAAAAAATTGATTTTTTGGGAACTGGAATTGGAGAATATCAACGATCAGAGTATGGTTGAAATTCTGGAATCCCAGAAAACGGAAGCCAATTCGCAATTTGGAAAATTTATTGAGCGTAATTATGAGGATTGGTTTGCACCAAAAGCAGATAAGCCGGTTCAATCGCACACTTTGTTCAAAGAGTTAGTGGTTCCTGAAATTCTAAAAAAAGACAAACCGGTTCTTTTTGTGGTGATTGATAATTTGCGTTACGATCAGTGGAAAGCTTTTGAAAGCGTGGTGGCTAATTATTATAAACTGGAAAAAGAAGTTCCATATTACGCTATTTTACCAACGGCTACACAATATGCCAGAAATGCTATTTTCTCTGGTTTGACACCACTTGAAATGGAAAAGCAATTCCCGCAATATTGGAAAAACGATCCGGAAGAAGGCGGGAAAAACCTGTATGAAGCGGAATTTTTATCAGCACAATTGAAACGTTTGGGATTACACATTAAAGAAGATTATTTCAAAATCACCAATCTTGCCGGAGGTAAAAAATTAGTTGAAGGTTTTAAAGCCTTGAAAAACAATGATTTAGTTACCGTAGTTTACAATTTTGTTGATATGCTTTCGCACGCTAAAACGGAAATGGATGTAGTTAAAGAACTTGCATCAGACGATAAAGCATATCGCTCGCTGACGTTGAGCTGGTTTAAAAATTCTCCATTGCTAGAAATTATTCAACAAGCTCAGAAAATGGGATTTAAGTTGATTTTAACTACGGATCACGGAACTATAAACGTGAAAAATCCATCGAAAGTGGTAGGTGATAAAAATACTAGTTTGAATTTACGTTACAAAACAGGACGCAGTTTGACCTATGAGCACAAAGATGTTTATGCTGTGAAAGAACCGAAAAATATTGGTTTGCCTACCATAAATATGAGTAGTTCTTATATTTTTGCAAAAAATGATTTGTTTTTGGCATATGTCAACAATTACAATCATTATGTGAGTTATTATAAAAACACGTATCAGCACGGTGGAATTTCATTAGAAGAAATGATTATTCCGTTTTTAGTTTTTAATCCGAAATAAATTACATTGTAGGTTGCAGAAAATAAATTATAAATAGCAGGTTTGGATGAAAAATTTAAACTTTAAACAAAAAAGAAGAATGAATGTTGTTTTTTCTTTAGACCAACTTGAACAAGTTGCGCAAAAAATCATTACCGAAAAACCCAATAAAGTGATTCTTTTTCATGGAGAAATGGGCGTTGGGAAAACTACTTTGATCAAACAATTGTGCAAGAATCTTGGAGTTAGTGGCGCTACAAGTAGTCCAACTTTTTCTTTAGTTAATGAATATCAAACTATTGATAATCAAATTGTTTATCATTTTGATTTCTATAGATTAAACAAGGAAGAAGAAGCATTGGACATGGGTGTTGATGATTATTTATATTCTGGTAATTGGTGTTTTATAGAATGGGCTGAAAAGATTCCGAATTTGATTCCTGACGAGCATTCTGTGATTACAATTACCTTACTTGCTGATGGGAAACGCTCTTTAGATTTAAGATAAAAACACTATGAGTATAAACGATACAGTTGAAATTATTCCTTTTACAACAGCTTTAGCAGCCCCTATAAAAACTTTGAATATAGAATGGCTTACAAAATATTTCAAGGTAGAACCCAAAGACGAAATTGTACTATCAAATCCGCAGGGTGAAATTATCGAGAAAGGCGGAATGATTTTCTATGCAAAATACAATACTGAAATAATAGGCACAGTTTCTTTGATAAAAATCGATGCTACGACGTTTGAATTGAGTAAAATGGCAGTTAAGGACGGCATTCAGGGACTTGGAGTAGGAAAAAAACTGATGGTTCATTGTCTCGCTGTTGCAGAACAGAAAGGTATAAAAAAGCTTATTTTATATTCCAACAGGAAATTGCTTCCGGCGATTCATTTGTACGAAAAATTTGGTTTTGTGGAAATATCTTTAGAAGACGGAGTTTATGACAGAGCCGATATTAAAATGGAAAAATACATCACTTAATTTAAAGTTTAGACTTCAGCATGCTTTCCAGCTGCTCAATTGTATTTTTTTAAAACTTTTTCCGTAAATTGTACCCTAAATTTTATAACACTAATGTCAATAACCATAACACCATTTACTAAGCAGCAGTTATTACCTCAAGAAGAAAAACTTGAGATAAGAAGACGAAAAAGTGAGCTTTTTATTGGTATTCCAAAGGAAACCAGCTATCAAGAACGCCGTATTTGCCTGACACCTGATGCTGTAAATACGTTGACTTACCATGGTCATAGAGTAATGATTGAGGCGGGTGCAGGTGAAAGTTCGAGTTATTCAGACAAAGAATATTTTGAAGCAGGTGCTGAAATTACCAATGATATAAAAAAGGTATTTAGCTGTCCAATGATACTTAAAGTAGAACCTGCTACCCTAGCGGAAATTGAAATGATGAATCCTGAAACGATTCTAATATCGGCCATTCAATTGAAAACAAGGAAAAAGACCTATTTTGAAGCCTTGACCAAAAAGAAAATTACAGCACTTGCATTTGAATATATAAAAGATGAAGACGGTACGTATCCAGCAGTCAAATCATTGAGTGAAATTGCAGGGACGGCCTCGATTTTAATTGCAGCCGAATTAATGATTACCAATGAATTTGGAAAAGGATTATTATTCGGAAATATTACCGGAGTTCCCCCTACTGAGGTAGTTATTTTGGGTGCAGGAACCGTTGGTGAATTTGCAGCTAGAACTGCTATTGGCTTAGGTGCCACTGTTAAAGTATTTGATAATTCCATTACCAAACTTCGCCGATTGCAAAACAATCTGAATCAGCGTGTTTTTACTTCCACCATTCAACCCAAATCTTTATTGAAGGCATTGAGGCGATGTGATGTTGCGATAGGTGCCATGAGAGGTCAGGAACGTTGCCCGGTTGTAGTTACTGAAACTATGGTAGAATACATGAAAAAGGGAGCCGTTATTGTTGACGTAAGTATCGATACCGGTGGTTGCTTTGAGACATCGGAAGTGACTTCACATGAAAAGCCCACCTTTATAAAGAATAATGTTTTACATTATTGCGTACCCAATATTCCTTCCAGGTATTCAAAAACGGCTTCGTTATCTATAAGTAATATAATTACCCCCTATTTGTTACAAATTGCTGAAGATGGCGGAATTGAAAGTGCTTTGCGATGTAATAAAGGATTGAAAAATGGAGTTTATCTCTACCATGGAATCCTCACCAATAAAGCAATTGGAGATTGGTTTGACATCCCGGATAACGATATTAATTTAATTGTTTTTTAAGCAAACTTTCTTTTACCTTTGCCAAAAAATTAAACCATGAAGTTTGTACATCGCTTTGCTTATTACCTTGTCGGATTAATATTAGGATTGTTTGTTGTTGCCGCAATTTTTACCGGTAAAGATACTCGTTGCAATTATTTTCCAAATGCCAGAGTGTTAAACGACTTAAGAAATAAACCCTTTAACTATTCTGAAAAGGCATCACAAATCCTGTCCGAAAAATGGATCGATACCATTGATATAAAAAACACTTTGAAATATGGTGATGTTGATTTTGACAAAAGTAATATCGAACTCAAAAAAGGCAAGCTGTATATTATTGAAGGGAAAACGAGTAAAAACGAGGAAATCACGCTAAAAGTGATTAATTATTCGGACAAAGCAGTTTTAGAAGATATTGTAAAAAAAGATAAATAATCCCCCATTAACTTTTTAATATTTGAATCTTAAATCCAATGAATCGGATCTATTCCGTTTTGTTTTAAGTAGCTATTAGTTACAGTAAAGTGTTTATTGTCAAACCATTTTCCCTGATTAGCACTCATTGGCGATGGATGACCTGATTCTAATACCAAATGTTTGTTTCTATCTATTTTAAGTCCTTTTTTGTGAGCAAAATTACCCCAAAGTAAAAAGACAACGTGCTCTTTTTTTTCAGAAATTTTTTGGATTACGGCGTCAGTAAAAACGTTCCATTTTAGATGTTTATGACTGTTAGGATTGTCTTCTCGCACGGTCAAAGAAGCATTTAAAAGTAAAACGCCTTGTTTTGCCCAAGCTTCTAAATTGCCGGAAGTAGGCATAAAGATAGTATCCAGGTCAGTACTCATTTCTCGAAAAATATTTCGCAGAGAAGGTGGAATTCGAACTCCATCATTTACAGAGAAACACAAACCGTTAGCCTCTCCTTTTCCATGATATGGATCCTGACCAATAATAACCACCTTTAAATCTTTGAAACTACAGTAGTTAAAGGCCGCAAAAATCAATTCTTTTGGAGGATAACAAGTATGCTCTTTGCATTCTTGTGAAACGGTTTCCATTAAATCCTTAAAATAGGGCTTTCCAATTTCATCTGATAAAATAGTTTGCCATTCCTGATTGAGATTGATTTGCATATAATTTATTTTAGTACAAAGTTCGCAAAGTTTTTCAAAAAGTCCGCTAAAAAAATTAACACTTTTCACTTTGAATCTTTGTAACTTTGAAACTTTACAACTTAGCTTATAAAATGATATCCATCACTGAAAAAACATTACAAGACTTACAATTTCCAACCGTTCTCGAAACCATTTCGACGATTTGTAATACCGATATTGGAAAACAAAAAGCATTAGAAATAACTCCTTTTAAGGATAAGGAAACTTTGATGCAAGCATTAATGCAAACCTCAGAATATGTTTCCTCTTTCCAGAATAACAATGCCATTCCCAATCATGGATTTGACGCTATTACGCATGAAATTAAATTCTTAGCCATAGAAGACAGTTTTCTTGAAGTGGGTAGTTTTAGAAAAATTGCCACTATTTCATCAACTGCTAATTTCCTTTTGAATTTCTTAAGAAAATTCGAAGACTATTATCCTAATCTATACATAAGGGCTTCACAAGTTGAATTTACTAAAGATATCATCACCATGATCGATGAAGTAGTCGATAAATATGGTGAAATAAAAGACAATGCTTCATCTGATCTTTTGGATATCCGGAGAAATATGAATGTGGTTCGAGGTAAAGTCAACCAAAGTTTCGGAACTGCTTTAACGCAATATAACGCCTTAGGCTATTTAGATGATATTAAAGAAAGTTTCGTTCAAAATAGAAGGGTTTTAGCCGTTCTGGCAATGTATCGCCGTAAAGTAAAAGGATCGATTCTGGGCAGTTCAAAAACGGGAAGTATTGCCTATATCGAACCTGAAACTACACTTAAATATTCGCGTGAACTAAGTAATTTAGAGTATGAGGAAAAAGAGGAAATCACTCGAATATTAAAGCAGTTGTCTAATAAAATTCGTCCTTTTTTACCATTGCTTATTCAGTACCAGGATTTCTTAAGCGATATTGATGTGATAGCTGCCAAGGCAAAATATGCTAACAAAATAAATGGAATTTTACCAGCAATTACAGAAAATCGCCGACTTTATTTTAGAGATGCCTTCCATCCTATCTTGTATTTGAATAACAAACAAAAAAATGAAATTACACATCCACAAACCATCGAATTAAAACAGGAAAGTAGGATTATCGTTATTTCAGGTCCGAATGCAGGCGGGAAAACCATCTCATTGAAAACCGTCGGACTACTCCAGTTAATGTTGCAGTCTGGTATGTTAATTCCCGTACACGAACGTAGTGAAACATTTTTATTTGATCGAATTCTAACCGATATAGGAGACAATCAATCTATTGAAAATCACCTTAGTACCTATAGCTACCGATTAAAAAACATGAACTACTTTCTGAAGAAGTGTAATAAAAAAACAATGTTCCTTATAGATGAATTTGGTACTGGTTCTGATCCTGAATTGGGTGGCGCATTAGCTGAAATATTCTTAGAAGAGTTCTATCATAGGGAAGCCTTCGGCATTATTACAACGCATTATTCGAATTTAAAAATTCTCGCTAATGAATTGCCTTTTGCCACTAATGCAAATATGCTTTTTGACGAAAAAACATTAGAGCCTTTGTATAAATTGGTTTTAGGCCAAGCCGGAAGTTCTTTTACATTTGAAGTCGCTTTAAAAAATGGAATCCCATTTAGTTTAATAAATCGTGCAAAAAAGAAAATTGAAGTTGGAAAAGTGCGTTTTGACAAAACAATTGCTACCCTTCAGAAAGAGCGGTCTAAGATGGAGAAAACTTCGCAAACACTGAAAGAAGAAGAAACAAAAGCACGTGAAGAAGGCAAGAAAATGGAAACCATCAATGTAAAAATCAAGCAAAAACTGGAAAGTTATCAGGAATTGTATGACAGCAATCAGAAAACGATATACATTGGTCAAAAAATTGAAGATATAGCGGAAAAATATTTTAATAACAAAAACAAAAAAGACCTGATCGGTGAGTTTTTGAAAATTATTGAAATTGAAAATTCAAAACGTAAAAAAGCTACACCAAAAGAAACAAAAGCCCTTATAGAACAGAAAAAAGTAGTAATCGAGGAAGTTACTGTTCAGGTCGAAGAAATTCGAAAAGAAAAGAAAGAAAAGAAATTAAAAGTAGTTATTGAAAAACCAAAACCGATATTAAAAGTAGGTGATCGAGTACGAATGTTCGATGGTAAAGCGGTAGGCAGTATTGATGCTATTGAAAAAAATAAAGCAACAGT
Organism: Flavobacterium rhamnosi; assembly: GCF_048286515.1. Lineage (NCBI taxonomy): Bacteria > Pseudomonadati > Bacteroidota > Flavobacteriia > Flavobacteriales > Flavobacteriaceae > Flavobacterium > Flavobacterium rhamnosi. The sequence continues at coordinate 70,019 of NZ_JBLVPS010000015.1, forward strand.
AAACTATGGCATATTCACTTCGAAAGTAAGTTTGGATGCTCTGGAATTCGTTGAAGCTGGTAAAAAGTAACGTTACATTTTACTGTGTCAATCTAATCCATTTCTACGCCCGTTCACAGCTGTATGTGTTCGACCGGTAGAATGGCATAAAAAGTTACGTTTTTTTCGACTGAAACATTATTCCAAAACTAGACAACAAAATGCTAAACCTTCCTAAAGATAAAAAAATCATCCTCTTTGACGGCGTTTGTAATCTCTGCGACGCGGCGGTGCAATTTATCATCACGCATGATAAAAAAGATATTTTTAGATTTATGTCCCTACAATCTAATTTAGGACAGGAAGTAATTAAACACGTTGGAATCGATACTGAAAAAGTTGATAGTATAATTCTCTATCAAGCTGGAATTGCCTATTATTACAAGTCGGAAGCAATCTTGGAGATTGCTAAAAGTTTAGGTGGAATTTATTATTTTGTCACTTTATTTTCCATTTTCCCTACTTCATTTAATAATCGTATTTACGATTACATTGCTTCAAACCGTTACAAATGGTATGGAAAAAAGGAAAGCTGTCTAATTCCGACAAAAGAGATAAAAGCTAAGTTTTTAGAGTAGCGTGATTATCATGATATTTATCATATATTAGTTTCAACGGTAATATTATATTTGAACAACCTTAAAAATTGAATTATGAAAGACACATCACTTTTTTCTTGGGATAACGGTTCGTTTATAATGATTGTCGTATTTGGTTTGGTAATAATAGGACTAGTTGCCACCGTGATAATTATGATGAAATTTGATAAAAAGAAATAATATCCAAAAAGAGGACGCCGTTGCGGGCATCCTCTTGAATTATTAACTGTATTCGGAAGTTATACTAACTTCTGATTAATTTTCTGTATTTCAATCGCTTTGGAGTTAAATCACCACCCAAACGTTTTTTCTTGTTCTCTTCATAATCAGAAAAACCACCTTCAAAATAATACACTTCGGAGTTTCCTTCGAAAGCTAGAATGTGTGTACAAATTCTATCTAAGAACCATCTGTCGTGAGAAATTATTACAGCACAACCAGCAAAGTTCTCTAATCCCTCTTCCAAAGCACGCAGCGTGTTGATATCCAAATCATTGGTAGGCTCATCTAATAAAAGTACGTTTCCTTCTTCTTTTAAAGTCATTGCAAGATGCAAACGGTTTCTCTCTCCACCTGAAAGCATTGAAACTTTCTTATTTTGCTCTCCGCCACCAAAATTAAATCGTGACAAATAGGCTCTAGAGTTTACTTGTTTTCCTCCCATCATAATCATTTCCTGACCGTCAGCGAAGTTTTCCCAAATTGATTTTTCAGGATTTATGTTAGAGTGCGCTTGATCTACATAAGCAATCTTTACGGTATCCCCAATTAAAAACTCTCCTGCATCTGGTTTTTCTTCACCCATAATCATTTTAAAAATTGTTGATTTACCTGCACCATTTGGTCCAATAATCCCAACAATTCCTGCTTGCGGCAGCGTAAAATTTAAATTATCATATAGTAATTTATCGCCAAATGCTTTAGCTACATTTTTAGCTTCAATCACATTAGTTCCTAAACGCGGACCATTTGGAATGTAGATTTCCAGATTTTCATCCAATTGTTTCTGGTCTTCATTCAATAATTTATCGTAGTTCTGTAAACGGGCTTTTTGTTTCGTTTGACGGCCTTTGGCACCTTGACGAACCCAGTCCAACTCACGCTCTAATGTTTTTCTGCGTTTTGAGGCTACTTTTTCTTCAAGTGCCATACGGCTTGATTTTTGGTCTAACCAAGAGGAGTAATTCCCTTTCCAAGGAATTCCCTCGCCTCTGTCCAATTCCAAAATCCAACCAGCAACATTATCTAAAAAGTATCTATCGTGCGTTACTGCAATTACAGTTCCGGCATATTGTGCTAAATGCTGTTCTAACCAAAGTACGCTTTCCGCATCCAAGTGATTCGTAGGCTCATCCAGAAGTAACACATCAGGTTGTTGCAACAACAAGCGACATAAGGCTACACGACGACGCTCTCCACCAGATAAATTTTTAATTGGAGTATCACCTTCCGGAGTACGCAACGCATCCATAGCGATTTCTAATTTAGTATCGATTTCCCAAGCACCTAAAGCATCAATTTTATCTTGTAAAAGCGCTTGACGATCCATCAATTGCTCCATTTTTTCCGCATTTTCATATACTTCCGGCAAACCGAAACTATCATTGATTTGGTTGAATTCTTCTAGAACTGCCATTGTTTCAGCAACTCCTTCTCTTACAATTTCAATAACCGTTTTACTATCATCCAAAATTGGCTCTTGCTCCAAATAACCCACAGTATAGCCTGGTGCAAACACTACATCACCTTGGTAGTTTTTATCAACACCCGCTATGATTTTTAACAAAGAAGATTTTCCTGAGCCATTTAGACCCAAAATACCAATTTTAGCTCCGTAGAAGAAACTTAAATAAATATTTTTCAACACCTGCTTATCACTGCTTGAATACGTTTTACTCAATTTTGACATTGAGAATATCACTTTTTTATCGTCTGCCATTCTTTTTAATTTAAAATTTAAAATTCAACATTTAAAATAACTATTAAAGTCTACCCTTAAGCGAACTAAAAACCCATGCATTAGCCAAAAAACCAACACCTACGGCTGCAAATCCCCAACCAGCTACGTCATCATATCTAAAAGCGCCTAATGCGATAAGCAATAAACCCATTATAATCATTATTAAAGTAGCCCAACCTAAGATAGTATTTTTATTCATTCCCATATTTAGGTAATATTATATTTTAGAGATGCAAATATCGGTAATTTTAGTCGCTAATTAAATATTTTATAAAGCATTTCTCTTAATAAATCCGATTGTGACAACGCATTGGCGCCAACACCTTTACTTTTTACATCAATATCTCTTAATGCGCCAATAATTTGACTTACTTTTTTCATCGGGTAATTTTTCAAAGCCACATCATACTCTTTTAAAAAGAATGGATTAACACCTAATACTGATGCAACATTTTTTGGGTTTTTGTCTTTCAATCCATGGTATTTCAACAATTGAATAAAAAATCCAAAAACTAAACTTGTAGTAACCACCATCGGATTGTCCTTTGGATTTTGTGCAAAATTTTCGGCAATAGTATAGGCTTTTAATTGATTGCGTTCTCCAAGTGCTTTTCGCAATTCAAATACATTGAAGTCTTTGCTGAAACCTATATTTTCCTCAATATGCTTCGGAGTGATAGTGCTACCAACAGGCAGTATAATCTGTAATTTTTCGAGTTCGTTGTTAATTTTACTTAAGTCAGTTCCCAGAAATTCCACTAACATGGCAGTTGCTTTGGGTTCAATCGAATATTTTTTACCTGATAAAACTCGTTTGATCCACTCGCCTACTTGGTTTTCATACAATTTTTTGCTCTCATAAACGACACCGTGCTTGGCCAATAATTTGGTAAGCTTCTTACGTTTGTCCAAGGTTTTATATTTGTAACAGAAAACCAAAACGGTTGATGGCATCGGGCTTTCAGCGTAACTTTCCAATTTATCAATCGTCCGAATCAAATCTTGTGCTTCTTTTACAATCACAACTTGGCGTTCTGACATCATAGGATAGCGCTTGGCGGTTGATATAATATCTTCTATAGAAACATCTCTACCGTATAAAACAGTCTGATTGAAGCCTTTTTCCTCTTCTGTTAATACTTTTTCTTCTATATAATCAGATAGTTTGTCAATATAATAGGGTTCTTCTCCCATTAAAAAATAGATGGGCTTAATGGTGCCATTTTTTATATCACTTACAATTTTTACAACCTCGTCCATTTCTCTTTGTTTAAAGTTTGACGTTTAAAGTTTGTTGCTTCGAATGAAACTTTAAACTCTAAATTTTAAACTTATTTAATACTTTTGCTGCATGCAAAAATTAAATTTTCAACTTTATAACTTTCGGTTCAAAAATAGCGAAAATAAAGTATCCATTTTTGATGAAATCAGGAAAAAATTTATCATTCTTACTCCGGAAGAATGGGTTCGTCAGCATGTAGTTCAATTTTTACTGGAAGAAAAAAAATACCCTAAATCATTGATTAATGTAGAAAAAGTTCTGAAAGTCAATGGCTTGCGTAAAAGATACGATGTTGTCGTTTTCAATCCCGATGGTTCTATTTTTATTTTAATAGAATGTAAAGCACCTGAAATAAAAATTGCTCAAGCGACTTTCGATCAAATCGCCCGTTACAATATGACTATGAAAGCCCAATTTCTGATGGTGACCAATGGATTGAATCATTACTTTTGTCAAATGGATTTTGAAAATGAAAAGTACAATTTTTTACCTGAATTGCCAATATATAAAATCCAATAATCAAATCATCTAAATGAAAATAGCTGTTGTCATACTCAATTGGAATGGAGTACAATTATTAGAACAATTTTTACCTTCGATTGTGAAATATTCGCCCGAAGCTACAATTTACATTGCTGATAATGCATCAACAGATGATAGCATTTCATTTGTATTAGCTAATTTCCCCTCCATTAAAATTGTGAAAAACGATGGTAATTTAGGCTTTGCCGGTGGTTATAATGAAGCGTTGAAACGCATTAGTGCCGAAATTTATGCTTTGGTCAATTCCGACATTGAAGTCACTGAAAATTGGCTGCAGCCCATCGTTAAAACATTCGAAAACACACCTGAAACAGCCATTATCCAACCTAAAATATTAGATTTCAAACGGAAGGAATACTTTGAATATGCTGGTGCTGCCGGAGGATTCATAGATCAATATGGTTATCCTTACTGTCGTGGGCGTATTTTTGATACTTTAGAAAGAGATACTGGACAGTACAATGACAATTGTGAAATATTCTGGGCTTCAGGAGCTTGTTTTTTCATTAGAAGCTCAGTTTATAAGGAACTGAAAGGTTTTGATGCCGATTTTTTCGCCCATCAGGAAGAAATTGATTTGTGCTGGCGTGCATTTAATAAAGGCCATAAAATAAAATACATTTCACAATCAGTTGTCTATCATGTAGGCGGAGCCACTTTGCAGCAAGGAAATCCAAAAAAAACCTATTTGAATTTTAGAAATTCATTGTTAATGCTTACCAAAAATTTACCCAAAAATAAGCTTTACTGGATTCTATTTTGCAGAATGGTTTTGGATGCAATTGCAGGATTGCAGTTTCTTTTGCACGGAAAACTCAACCACTTTTTAGCGATACTAAAAGCGCATGGTTCGTTTTACCGTCTTTATGCTGCTAATTATAAAAAAAGAGACCGATTTCAAACTAAAAAATACTACACTATAAAAAGTATCGTTTTTAATTATTATGTTAAAAATGGCAAGATATTTGTTAAATAGTTTTAACATTAATTTATATATAATTTCTAATCTTTAAAAACTAACTTTGTAATTGAATCTTAATTAAAAAAATTTATGAAAAAAATTGTAATCGCCTTATCAGTATTGGCACTTTTAACATCTTGTGTTTCTAAAAAGAAATATACCGATTTAGAAGCTAGAAATAAAGAAACCCAAGATTTATTGAATAGCTGCACTGTTAAACTAAATTCTTGCTTGGAAGAAAAAGCTGGACTTGCTGCAACTGCCGCTACTTTAAAAGAGCAAAATCAAGGTTTAATAAGTGTTTCAAAAGACATGACTATATTGTCTACGAAAGGTGCTGAAAATATTGAGAAAGCTTTAGAATCAATCAAAGAAAAAGATTTAAAAATCAGCAGAATGCAAGATGCTTTAACTAAAAAAGACAGTGTTACACTTGCTGTTGTAACTAGTTTGAAAAGTGCTGTAGGAATTTCTGATCCAGATATTGAAATAAATGTTGAAAAAGGAGTTGTATTTATATCTATTGCTGACAAATTGTTGTTTAAAACTGGAAGTTATGACGTAACAGACAGAGCAAAAAGTGTTTTAGCTAAAGTAGCTAAGGTGGTAAATGACAAACCGGATTTTGAATGTATGGTTGAAGGTCATACTGATAGTGTTCCTTATAACGGTTCAGGTATTTTACTTGACAACTGGGATTTAAGTGTGAAACGTTCTACTTCAATTATTCGTGTATTGACAAATCAATTAGGTGTTAAACCAGAACAATTAATTGCTGCAGGAAGAAGTTCTTACGTTCCTTTAGTTGCGAATGATTCTGCAGAAAACAGAGCTCGTAACAGAAGAACTCGTATTGTTGTTTTACCAAAAATTGATCAATTCTATGAAATGATTGAAAAAGAAATGAAAAAACAAAAACAATAGTTTTTAGATTTCATAGCAATTTGCATATACAAATTGTACCATAAAAAAAACGTCTTGAGAAAATCAAGACGCTTTTTTTTGCCCTTTTTTTAAGGATTTTAACATTCCTACTGTGCAACTTGAACTATCACTTAAAGAATATCCAAACTCCCTTTACCTTCTCTGACTACAATAGGTTCATCACCAGACAAATCTATAATAGTAGATCCCATATTGTCGCCATACCCACCATCGATAACCAAGTCAACAAGGTTTTGCCATTTCTCAAAAATGAGCTCCGGATCAGTGGTATATTCAATCACATCATCATCATCGTGAATGGAAGTTGAAACAATCGGATTCCCTAATTGGCGAACAATTTCCAATGCAATCGAATTATCAGGAACCCTAATTCCGACTGTCGTTTTCTTTTTGAATTCTTTAGGCAAGTTATTATTTCCCGGTAAAATAAAAGTATATGGCCCTGGCAATGCTCTTTTTAACAGTTTAAAAGTAGCAGTATCAATTTGTTTCACATAATCGGACAAATTACTCAAATCGTGACAAACAAAAGAGAAATTAGCTTTGTCCAGCTTAATTCCTTTTATCTTGGCGATACGTTCAAGTGCTTTGGTATTGGTAATATCACATCCCAATCCGTAAACGGTATCTGTCGGATAAATAACCAAACCTCCCTCTTTTAAAACCTTCACTACTTTGGCAATCGCTGCTTCGTTTGGTTTATCCGAGTATATTTTTATAAATTGAGCCATTTTTTTAGTTTAAAAAGTTTAAGGATTAGGTTTTTTAAAAACGCTTCCCTTTTATCCAATAATATCCAATTTTGCAAATCGCAGTAACAATTTCTTTATTCCGCCCACCTCAAATTTGATTTCAGCTTTTTTATCAGCTCCTACTCCTTCCATGTTAACAACTATTCCTTTTCCAAAGCGTTCGTGCATAACCACATTTCCTGGCAGCAGTTTGTTATCAAACAAATTGGCGGTTCCAGACGAAGAATTACCTGCAAGCACTGGTTTTAGTTTTCGAATATTTATATCCGATTTAGGTTCGTTATCGGTATTAGATTTTGGAGGTGCACCACCTATTGGTTTTGCCAGACGCAATTTAGATTTATCGACATCCCCAAAAATATCACTATCAATCATAGGTTTATAACGGTAGTTGTTTTCAGGAGGTGTCATATATTCTAAATACTGGCTGTCGATTTCCTCAATAAAACGGGAAGGTTCGCTATCTGTTAATTTCCCCCAGCGATATCGGGATTGTGCGTATGTCAAATAGGCCTGATGTTCAGCTCTTGTCAAAGCTACATAAAATAAGCGACGTTCTTCCTCTAATTCACTTCTCGTACTCATACTCATAGCACTTGGAAATAAGTCTTCTTCCATTCCTACCACAAAAACATGGGGAAATTCCAATCCTTTGGCTAAGTGAATGGTCATCAATGCCACACGATCTTCATCACTTGTATCTTTATCTAAATCTGTTGCCAAAGCCACATCTTCCATAAACTCAGATAAAGCACCTCGAGCACCATCAACTTCCTTTTGACCTTCGGTAAAATCTTTAATACCGTTTAATAATTCCTCAATGTTCTGAATTTTAGCCATTCCCTCAGGAGTCGCATCTTTCTTTAATTCTTGAACCAATCCTGTTTTTTTAGCGACGTGATCAGTAATATAAAAGGCATCTTGGTTTTCATTTATTGCTTGAAAACTTTGAATCATAGTAACAAAATCAAGTAGTTTTTGTTTAGTTCCCGAATTTAGTTTTAAATCAATTCTTTCAATATTCTGCATTACCTCAAAAATGGAACGCTTGTAATGATTGGCTGCTATGGTTAACTTCTCGATAGTTGTATTGCCAATTCCACGTGCTGGATAATTGATTACCCGTACTAATGCTTCTTCATCTTTTGGATTGATAACCAATCGCAGATAACACAGTACATCCTTAACTTCCTTTCTTTGATAGAACGAAAGTCCACCGTAAATTCGATAAGGAATATCTCTTTTTCTCAATGCATCTTCCATAGCGCGAGATTGTGCATTAGTACGATATAAAATAGCGAATGCGCCATTATGCAACTGATTCTGCATTTTTTCTTCCCAGATAGTACTTGCTACAAATCGGCCTTCCTCATTATCTGTTAAACTGCGATGCACTTTTATTTTTGGGCCAAAATCATTGGCTGTCCAAACTATCTTATCAAGCTTGACTTTATTTTTATCGATGATGGTGTTGGCCGCTTCTACAATATTTTTTGTAGAACGGTAATTTTGTTCCAATCTAAAAGTTTTAACACCTTCGTAATCTTTCTGGAAATTCAGGATATTATTGATGTTTGCCCCACGAAATGCATAGATACTTTGTGCATCATCACCGACTACACAGATATTCTGAAATTTATCAGACAATGCTCTAACAATCAAATACTGTGAGTGATTCGTATCTTGGTACTCATCCACCAATATGTAACGGAAACGGTTTTGATATTTAGCCAAAACTTCTGGGAAACGAGTCAGCAGTTCATTAGTTTTCAACAACAAATCATCAAAATCCATTGCTCCTGCTTTGAAGCATCGGTCTACATAATTTTGATAAATTTCCCCCATCCTAGGCTTCTTGGACATGGCATCTGCTTCTTGTAAATCAGGATCATTGAAATAAGCTTTTACCGTAATCAAACTGTTTTTGAAATTAGAAATTCTGCTTAAAACCTGTTTTGGTTTGTACACATCTCTGTCCAATTGCATTTCTTTGATAATACCTGAAATTGCACGAAGTGAATCTTGAGAATCATATATGGTAAAATTTGAAGGATACCCTAAATGTTCCGCTTCTGACCGAAGAATTCGAGCAAAAACCGAGTGAAAGGTTCCCATCCAAAGATTTTTAGCTTCGCCGGCACCAACAATATCAGAGATACGTTTTTTCATTTCACGAGCTGCTTTGTTGGTAAAAGTAAGTGACAAAATGCTAAACGCATCAACTCCCTGATTCATTAAATAAGCAATTCTAATAGTCAACACACGTGTTTTACCAGAACCTGCACCTGCAATAATTATCATAGGCCCGTCTTTTTGGAGAACAGGTTCGCGTTGCGCTTCGTTAAGTTGATCGATATATTTATGCATGGAACTTTTTAAATTATATTATGCAAAAATAGCAATTTTGAACGAGGTTTTCAGTACCAAAAACCAACAATTGGCTATTAATTTTGCGGTCAATTTAATCCGATGTTCTGTAATTAATTATTTGAAAAACACATCGTAAGCGAAGCGGAGTAAAGTACCTATTACAACTACCAGAAAGAAAATTCGAATAAAACTATTTCCTTTATTGATGGCTAATTTTGCTCCGATCCATCCGCCGAGCGCATTGCTCAAAGCCATCGGTATTGCGATTGCCCAAATAATTTTGCCTTTTAAAACAAAGAGACAAATGGACCCAAAGTTAGTTGATAGATTCACCATTTTTGCGTTTGCGGAAGCATGTAAAAAATCAAATCCCATTAGAGCAATAAAGGCGACCACTAAAAAACTTCCGGTTCCGGGACCAATAAATCCATCATACAAGCCCACTATGAAACTAATTCCTATAGCATTTAATAGCTGCGTTCTAGGAGAATGAGTTTTTTCAACATGTTGCCCAAAATTTTTCTTTGCATAGGTGTAAACCACTAAAAATGAAAGAACAATTAACAATAATGGTTTCATAAAATCATTACTCACGTAGGTTAATAATGTAGATCCTAAAAATGCTGAAGGAAAAGCCAAAAGCATCATAATTCCAAGTAATTTCCAGTTCATATCAACCTTTTTAAGATACTGGTACGCTGCAAAGGAAGTGCCGCTAAAAGCGGGGACTTTTAAGGTTCCGATAACTGTTGAAACTGGAAAATTAGGTAATAAAATCAACCCCATAGGCGTCTGTATCAGTCCCCCACCGCCCACAATAGCATCTATAAATCCTGCGGCAAAAGCGGCCAAGCAAAGTAAAACCAATACATACGTTTCCATTCTTAATCTATTTAAACATTCTGGGTACTAAATCGTAAAAATACTATTCGGATTGAATTATTGCTAATAAAATCAAGTTGATTTATAATCAAAAAAGTATATTTTTGTTTTTGATAAAACTTACAAACAAAATGGAATCAACACAAATCATAGAATTACTAAGTTATACTTTACCAGCAGTTGTCACAGGGGTTGTCGCCTATTATTTTTTTGATCTTCATACTAAAAACGAAGAAGGAAGACGTCGTTATTTATTACACAAAGAAGCACAAAAAAATGCCTTGCCTCTGCGTTTACAGGCATTTGAACGTATGGTATTGTATATGGAACGTATCAATCCTACTAAATTATTGATTCGCATTGCTCCTCTTTCACAAGATAAAAATGATTATGAAAATCTCATAATTGCGCAAATCGAACAGGAATTTGAACATAATTTAACGCAACAAATTTACATGTCGGATGAATGTTGGACCATTCTAGTTACTGCTAAAAACGCTACTATTCAAATGATTCGCAAAGCCAACATGAGTGATCGTGTCGACAGCTCCGATAAATTGCGTGAAGTGATTCTAAGTGATTTAATGGAAAAACAATCTCCAAGTAGTGCAGCTTTAGCTTATATTAAAAACGAAGTAGGGCAATTGTGGTAGTTGCGAACTATTCTTTCAGTAATCGATTCAATTGAAATTGTTCCGTTTCATTAAAATTCGGCAACATTCTTTCGAAAGAAATTCTCATTTCCTTATTTTTCAATAGTTTTCTAATATTGTCTCTTCCTACCTTGGAAAATTGCCACATATGATGCGTTGTTGCATTCACCAAATTTTTCAAAACGGTATCGTTAATTATTCTAAAAGCCAATAATTTTTCCAAGGCATTTTGTCTCGTATTTGCCTCATAATTAATTGACGAATAACTTATTAATTCTTCTACCAAGGCTTCTTTGTCCGAAGCATAATCTGTGGTAGATAGTGCTAGAGACAACCATAGCGTTCTTAAATTATAATCATTGAAACCTCGCCAGTCTTTTGATTTATCTAAATAGTCAAAACGCTGCTCCGGGAAATTATTCCACAAATTGTACAATGCTATTTCTTGAGTTTGATAGGATTTATCATTGAGTAAAGTCTCATATTGTTCTTTAAAACTTTCGGGGATTTTATTTAGCGTTGCCGCCACAGCTTGACGAACCTGCACGTTTTTGGTTTCCAATGCCAAATTTAGCAGTGCTACTTTATCCTGAAATTCCTCTTCTTTCAATTGATCGACAATCGCTTTTTTTATAGAAAAATGTACATCAGATTGCAATGTTTTAGAAAAAAAATCTTTTTTAACAGACAACGGTTTGTTCTTTACCTTTTCGATTTCAAACAGCTGCTGAATCCCTTTGTTTTTATTCAGTAAGTAATTAGCTTCTTGTGTATTAAATACACTTTTTTCAAGCCATACTTTACTAAAATTATCCAAATCAAAATTGGATACTTTTCTTATTTCAGTAAAGAAATCTTCCGTATTTACAGTCTGAAACGCATGTTTTTCTAAATACTTTTTTACTGCTTTTTTAAACGGCTTGTCCCCTACTTCTTGCTGTAAAACAAAAAGTGCCCAAGCGCCTTTTTGATAAAAAGTCAATGAGCTGGCTTTCGCATTCAAAACGGGAATCGTATCTGTTCGGGAAGCAAATTTTAATTGTTGCGCCGACTCAAATAATTTAGTATAAAAATAATCTTCCCCATAAATGTCTTTTTCAGCTAATAACGCATAATAAGTAGCAAATCCTTCTTGCAACCAATGGTGCTTCCCGCTTTCAGCAGTAACTAAATTCCCAAACCATTGGTGTGCCAATTCATGCGCGTTGACATTCGTATAGCTCCTATCTTCAAAACCCGTTGCATCCACGACATAACGAGTATTGAAAAGTGTTGCAGAGGTATTCTCCATTCCCGCATACAAAAAGTCACGAACGGGTACTTGTTTGTATAGTTCCCAAGGATACTTCACTCCTATTTCCTTTTCTAAAAAATCAAACATCTGTTTTGAATAGCGGTACGTCGGTTCAAATTCAGCAAAATCTTTTGGTTCTAAATACATTTCTAATGAAACACCAGTTTTTGATTTTTGCGTTTGTTTTTCGAATTTTCCAATGGCGAGCATTAGCAAATACGAACTCATCGGTTCTTGCATTTGGTATTGCCAAAACGAAAGTCCATTGTGTTCGGAATTAAATTTCAAAACTCCATTTGAAATTACCTGATACTTTTTATCGCAGGCGATTCCCAGATTGAAAATCACTTTTTCATTAACATCATCAAAACTAGGAAACCAGTGACTGGTATATTTCCCTTGTCCTTGTGTCCAAATCTGTATATTGTTTTCTTGCTCAGAGCCTACGAAATATAAAGTCTGCTTCGGCTTAGCCGAATAATGAAAAGTCAGTCTGTTTTTTCCTTTTTTAAACGGAAAAATAATTTGTAATTGTTTTTGGGTATTGCGATATAGAACATTATTTCCGTTCAGTTTTAAATCAGAAATTACCATATTTTGCGCATCAATTTTAATAGTATCAATCGATCTCAAAACTTCGAAATCATAGTCAATAGCACCAGAAACTGTTCTTTCACTCGGATTAATAACAATTTTTCCCAGAACCAATTTAAAATCAACAAATTGGGTTTGTTGCCCGAATGTAAAAGTGGAAATAAAAAATAATAGGTATTTCATTATATAGCGATTATACTGCGATGTCCAAAGTTACAAAGGTTTACCATACTAATCCGAGTAATTTTGTAAGTTTACCTCCAGAAAACCACAAGAAAATCACATTGAAAAAGAAAGCCCTATTTAATTGGAGCAGCGGAAAAGATTCAGCGCTGGCCTTATACAAAATGTTACAAAATCACGAAATTGAAATTACTTGTTTGCTAACCAGTATAAATCAGCAGTATCAACGTGTTTCAATGCACGGTGTTCGGCTGGAACTATTGGAACAACAAGCCCAAAGTATCGGGTTGCCGCTTGAAATCATGCAAATTCCGGAAATGCCAACTATGGAGGTTTACGAAAACGTAATGCGCGAAAAATTGGAAAAACTAAAAGCCCAAGGCGTAACCAATTCGATTTTTGGAGATATCTTTCTGGAAGATTTACGAAAATACAGAGAAGATAAATTAGCCGAAATAGGTTTCGAAGGCATTTTTCCACTTTGGAAAATCCCAACTCATGAGCTTATTCAAGAATTTTTGGATTTAGGTTTTAAAACCATTGTGGTTTGTGTAAACGAACGTTTTCTGGATAAAAGCTTTGTAGGTCGCGTTATTGATCAAAGTTTTATCAACGATTTACCCGAAAATGTAGACGTTTGTGGAGAAAATGGCGAATTTCATACGTTTACTTTTGACGGCCCGATTTTCTCTAAACCCCTCCATTTTGAAATTGGCGAGGTTGTGTATCGCAAATATGAAAAACCAGAAAAAGAAGACACCTCCGGTACCGCTTGTGACACGAGTGCTTCTGACGCCTTTGATTTTGGATTCTGGTATTGCGATTTGGTTGCGAAATAATTTAAATAAAAACTCCGAAGTTCATACTAGACTGAACTTCGGAGTTTTACTATTTACAGAATCTTAAAAAAGATACTAATCTAATTTTGGTAAAGAAAAACTATCTAAAACACTTTTTTCAGTCATCAATAGTTCAATTTCATTTGATTTTCTGGGTGCCTCACCAGACAAATTAACGGGGCCATTTTCCGTTATTAAAATATCATCTTCAATTCTCACAGCTATTCCCCACCATTTTTTATCACAATCACTTCCGTTAGGAATATAAATTCCCGGTTCAACAGTAATAACCATACCGGCTTCTAAATTGTTATACAAACCTGGATCATGAACGTCTAAGCCAATGTGATGTGAAGTCCCATGCGGGAAATATTTTCTGGATTCATTTTCAGTTTTAGCAATTCCCAGCTTTACCAAACCTTCATTGATTACCTTGCGTGCAGCTGCATCAGTAGCACCAAAGGCATTTCCTATTTTTGCGTTAGCTATTCCTACTTCCTGGGCTTCATATACTAAATCATAGATTATCTTTTGTTCCGTGGAAAATTTTCCGTTAGCAGGAATTGTTCGGGTTACATCGGCAGTATAACCGTGATATTCTGCGCCTAAATCCATTAGAACCAAATCATTCTCCACTTTCATTTTGCTATTTTCAATATAATGCAATACGCAGCCGTTATTACCGGCGCCCACTATAGAAGGATAACCTTCGTATTCACTACCGTACTTTTTATAAACAAATTCATGTATCCCTTGTATTTCGGTTTCTGACATTCCGGGATGCATCGCTTTCATAATTTCACGTTGACCCATTGCGGATATTCGAATCGCTTTTGTCAATAAAACCATTTCCTCTTTTGACTTAATCTCACGTAAACTGGCCATATAGGTTAAAATCGATTTGGTATCGATAGTAGCTATTTTTGATGTGATTCTTTTTTTAAGATTAATTTCATTTTGTACATTCGAATAAGTTTGTGACTTTCCTTTTTCATCGTAACCAATTTGGGATTTAAAGGCTCCAATTAATTTATACAAATCGGCTTTTTCTTTTTTTGAATTTCTGATATCCTCTTCAAATTCCTTAAACATGACATTGCTATAGGTTCCATAATCTATTCCAGAGTTGAGAAACTCTTTTCCATTCAATGCAAAATTAAAACCTAAATCCTTCTTAGCGCCTTCAGTTCCCAAGCGTATTCCCGTCCATTGCTCCTCTTTTGGATTTTTTTCCTGAACATAAAGCAACTCATTAAATGATTTTCCGTCTGCCGTTTGATTATCAGCAAATACGACCAAAACAGAATTCGGTTCTTTATACCCAGTTAAGTAATAAAAATCAGGATCTTGATGGTACACATAATCCACATCATTTGCACGATTTCGAATGGGATTACCAAAAAATACCGCCACACTATTTTTCGGCATTTTAGCCCGTAACGCTTCTCTTCGTTCTTTGTGAAATTGAGCTGACAAATAATCGTTTGGATTTCCATTTTGAGCAAACGAAAAACAAACAAAAAATACTGTGAAGATAAAAGAAAGTCTAGAAGCCATCTATTTATAGATTTTATGATTTAAAGCCATACACAACGATTCTCGATCGTTAATTATGAGTAAATATAAATATTTTTGTATTTACAATCCAATTTTTTCATTGTAGAGTTGCTTAGGATTTTAGTATAAAAAAGAAAAAGAGCACACAAAAGTTTTTCAACTTCGGAGTACTCTATTTCAGAAGTGCTACATAATTCTAAAATTAACCCTAATCAAATTTTATAAAAAATGTAAAATGCACTATGATTTACTTTTTGTATTCTAATCCGGGACCATCACAATTCTTCCAGGTACTTGATAAGATGTTGTCCTCTGAAATATAAAGTTCTTCTTTTAAATTTCCATAACAGCTTCCTATAATCTCGCTGTCATTGGGATACGTTAATTCAAAATAAATCCCGTCCGGATGATTTGAAGTCGTATAGGTTCCAGAAATTGTTGTATTAATAGCGTTTCTTTTTCTGGATTTCGTGAATGTCCCGTTAGCATTCAACAAGTAAAATTCTTGCCATTCCATAGCTAAACCTGTAGTTTCGGAATCAACCATAGAACCAGACATTTTAATCAAGGTCCATTTTCCATGATAATCTGCACCGTCAGTCGCTACAGTGTCTTTTGAGCAGGAATTGAAAATAGAAAGGAAAGCGACTAGGATAGTAAGACATCTCATTTTTCAGTTTTTACAGATATTGTAAGGATGATCTATCCTATAAAAGGTTGCGTCAAATTATAATTATTTTTTTTTTTTTTTTCATGCGAATATTAACCTGCCCGAACCAGAGAAATTCGGGACTCTATTTTTTAGCTGATTTTCATTATCTTTCCTCGTACATTTTCAACAACTGCGTAACCGTATTCCAGTTCCTGATGGTTGCTGTTACATTCAGTTTTTTCTCAATGTATTTTTGGTCAAATCGTGTTTTTCCAGCTCCAATGGCATACTTAATATAAATTCTGCTATCATCAATACTTGCTTCATCCGGTTTAAACTGACTAATTTTTAAATCGTTGATATTTTCGCTACGTAAGGCAGCAGAAATAAAGGCCACGTATAATTTTTTGTGATCGATATCGGCCGCTTTCAAAAAAGGATTGTTCTTGAAACACGCTTCCAATTCATCTTTGGCAACTACCACAATAGGCACATCATGACCAAAAATTTTGAAAATTTCCTGTTTAATTTGAAATCCAACTTTTGCAGGGCTTTCTTCTTCAGCATCCACAAAAACATTTCCTGACTGTATATAGGTTTCCACATTTGTAAAACCAATAGATTCTAAAGTCGTTTTCAGCGCTTCCATTTTTATCATGTTGTGACCGGAAACATTGATGCCGCGAAGCAATGCTAGATGAGTTGTCATTATTTTAGCTTTTTATTATGCGAAGATATTATGTTTAAAGCTAATTTTTAAAATTATATTTTCTTGAAATTATATTTTCTAAAGTCAGTATTGCTCCATTTCGAAATTTCCAAACAAAAAACTATCTTCGCACTATGCAGCAAAACCTACTATTAACTCCCATAGAATATCTAAAAGGCGTTGGTCCCAATCGGGGCGAACTGCTCCGTAAGGAATTGGGAATTCATAAGTATGGGGATTTGGTTAATTTTTTTCCCAACAGATACATTGACCGAACGCGGTATTACAAGATTAACGAACTGCAAAATAACTTTGCTGAAGTTCAGATTATTGGCAAAATCATCAACATCAAAACCGTTGAATTTGGCAGAAACCAAAAAAGATTGGTAGCCACTTTTGTGGATGATACCGGCCAGATGGAACTTGTTTGGTTTCAAGGTCACAAATGGATTCGGGAGAGTTTGAAGCTTAATGAAATCTGTGTTATTTTCGGAAAATGCAATTCTTTTGGGAGTACATTCAGTATGGCGCATCCAGAAATTGAGCTAATGAGTGAGCACGAACAAAGTTTGCGTTCTGCTATGCAGCCCGTCTATCCTTCTACCGAAACACTGACGAATCGTGGAATTTCGAACAGAGTTATTAATAAACTAATGCAACAATTGTTTCTGGAAACACAAACTTTGTTCACGGAAACCTTACCGGATTATTTAATCCAGGAACTTAAACTCATTCCTAAAAAAGCAGCTTTATTCAACATTCATTTTCCAAAAAGTACTGAAGTTTTGGCGAAAGCCAAATTCCGATTAATCTTTGAAGAATTGTTCTTTATTCAATTGCAATTAATTACGAAAAATCTAATCCGAAAGCACAAAATAAAAGGACACCCTTTTACCACAGTCGGCCAATATTTTAATGATTTTTATCAAAATCATTTGCCTTTTGAATTGACTAATGCCCAGAAAAGAGTAATCAAAGAAATAAGAACCGACATGGGTAGCAATGCCCAAATGAACCGATTATTACAAGGTGACGTAGGTTCCGGAAAAACAATTGTGGCCTTTATGAGCATGCTCTTAGCACTTGACAATGGTTTTCAAGCGTGTCTGATGGCTCCCACGGAAATCTTAGCCAACCAGCATTTTATCGGTTTGTTCGAATTAGCACAAACACTAAACATCAACATCCGAATACTGACGGGTTCCACTAAAATAGCTGCGAGAAGAATTATTCATGAAGAACTGGAAAACGGCACCTTACATATTCTTATCGGAACGCATGCTTTATTAGAAGAAAAAGTAAAATTCAAGAATTTGGGGTTGGCAGTAATTGATGAACAACATCGTTTTGGAGTAGAGCAACGCTCTAAATTGTGGAAGAAAAATACGATTCCACCACACGTTTTAGTGATGACAGCCACTCCTATTCCCAGAACTTTGGCGATGAGTTTGTATGGAGATTTAGACATATCAGTGATTGATGAATTGCCCCCGGGACGAAAACCAATTCAAACAGTACATCGATTTGACAGCAACCGTTTGAAAGTTTGGAAATTTCTTCGGGATGAAATCGCTTTGGGCCGACAAATCTATATTGTATATCCTTTGATTCAGGAATCTGAAAAAATGGATTTCAAAGATTTAATGGACGGTTATGAAAGTATTTCCAGAGATTTTCCGTTGCCACACTATTCTATTTCAATCTTGCATGGGAAAATGAAGCCAGCCGATAAAGATGTTGAAATGAAACGCTTTTCGGAAGGGAAAACTAATATCATGGTCGCTACAACCGTAATTGAAGTCGGCGTGAATGTCCCTAATGCCAGTGTGATGATCATTGAAAGTGCAGAGCGTTTTGGATTGTCGCAGTTGCATCAGCTTAGGGGTCGCGTTGGTCGCGGTGCCGAGCAAAGTTATTGTATCCTGATGACGAGTCATAAATTGAGCTCCGACAGTAAAACCCGAATGGAAACGATGGTACAAACCAATGACGGTTTTGAAATTGCCGAAGTTGACTTGAAACTTCGTGGTCCGGGAGATTTAATGGGAACACAACAAAGTGGTGTACTCAACCTTCAAATTGCGGATATTGTTAGAGATAGAGACACGTTAATGTTAGCCAGAAATTATGCTGCAGCCTTGCTTAAAGAAGATGCCGGAATGCAAAAACCGGAGCACAGTACACTTAGATCGGTTTTTATTGAGATGACCAAAAAGAAAAACATCTGGAATTATATAAGTTAAATATCTAATAATCAATTATTTATGTATTTTTTTATTTTGTAAATTTGTGTGTTCTAATTTTAAACATTTATCAAAATGTCTAGAAAGCCAAGTTTTGCAAAATCAATAGAAGAGGACCGGCATTTTATTCTATTAAAAGAGGCGGTTAAAGAACACTTGGGTACTGAAGAAAAGAATTATCAAAACCAATTTAAAGCTTTTCTATTACCTTCTCTCTATTTTCTATTTTGGTTTATTGCTATGCAATACGCGTCATTTCCTTTTTTGTACTATCTTTTTTATGGACTAATGGGGGTTCTTGTGACTTTAATTTTTGTAAATCTAATCCACGAAGCTTGTCATTATACCTTATTTAAAGAGAGAGGAAAAAATAAAGCTATCATGTATCTTTTTGATTGTATTGGAGCAAATAGTTTTATTTGGATTAACAGACATATAAAAATGCACCACAACTACCCCAACACTATTGGTTGGGATACGGATATTGAGCAAGGCGGGCCACTAAAACTTTTCCCATCAGACAATCATTTATTTATTCAAAAATACCAGCATTATTGGGCATTCCTTCTCTATCCATTATTCCTTTTAAATTGGTTACTGGTAAGGGATTTTAGAGATTTTTATTCGGCTAAACGATACATCAGGAAGTTTATTCAAATTCCTCGTATAGAGTATTTTAAATTATGGTTTTTTAAATTGTTATTTATCTCTTATACCATTCTAATTCCTATTTTAGTTTTTAATGTGAATATAGGTCAAGCCTTATTGGGATTTTTATTACAGATGATATGTGGCAGTTTAGTAGGGCTGATAATATTAATCCCTTCACATGCTAATGTTGGTAATGAGTTTCCAATACCAAATGCAAATTACCAACTCCCTACTACTTGGCTTAGACATCAATTTATAACAACAAATGATGTGCATGGAGAAAATTTCATCTCAAAACATATAATGAATAATTTTAATTTTCATTTGGCACATCATTTATTTCCAAACATCAGTGCTTCACAAGCCATACAAGCAACTGAAATTATTAAACAGTTTGCCAAAGAATATCACTTTCCTTATAAAAGTTATTCCTTATTAAAAGCTTTTCAACTTCATTACCAACTAGTAAAAAAGAATGCTATTAAACCTGTAAGCATTTTTGAAGAAACAATGTAATCAAACATGAAAAACGAATTCAAATTTGCCGACCTGCATTGCCATCCTACACTAAAAACCTATGGACATACATTTGAAGACAGTGCTTATAGTGTGAAAAGAAGAAATATTTGGTATCAGCAGGAAAATAGTTTTTTTCGAAAACTTATCAGTAAATATCTTGGTTTGACTAAATTTTCACAAGCTGATTTTACAACCTTAAAAAATGGAAATGTCAAAATTGTAACTGCTTCACTCTATCCTTTTGAAAAAGGTTTTTTTATAAATTCGTTAGGTAGTGGTTTTGTTTCTGCTTTTTTTGCAGATATTATAACCGGAATCAGTTATTCCAGAATCAGAAACATTCAGCAGCATATAAATTATTTTGAAGACCTCGAAAAAGAACATTCATTTTTATTGGAATCCATTCATCGGGATCGTGAAACCGAATTGTTTTTCCCCAAAAAATCAGAAGATTTTAAATTAATTAAGGATGCAAACAAAACAGCTATAATCTTCGCAATTGAAGGTGCTCACGTATTTAATTCCGGATTAAAAAAATACGGAAGAGAAACCGCGGAAAATGAAGTTCTTGAAAATATTTACAAAGTTAAGAATTGGGAAATCACTCCTATTACTATCACTTTTGCTCATAATTTCAGTAATGATTTTTGCGGTCATGCGAGAAGTTTAGATGCTTTAGGTCCATTAGTCAATCAAAATGAAATGCTAAACCATGGTTTTACAGACTTAGGATTAAAGGTTGTAATGGCATTATTGGACGATAAAAACGGTAAAATTATTTATCCGGATTTAAAGCACATGTGTTTGCAATCCAGGAAAGAATACTACAATTTTTTAGACATTAACTTCAAAAACAAAAACATTCCCATTATTGTAAGTCATGGAGCGGTGACAGGAACTTCCTGGGATAATCCGGAATTATTTGTTGACGAATCCATTTTCTGTACTACAGATATTAATTTCTATGATGAAGAATTAGTAGCAATAGCAAAAAGTAATGGCCTTTTTGCAGTTCAGCTCGATGGCAGGAGATTGGTAAAAAAAAGTATTTTGAAGAAATTAAATTCGCAAAAAAACAAGGCGTTTGCCTCAGCAGAAATCATATGGAAACATTTAGAACATATTGCAATTCTTTTAGATAAAAATGATTTGAATTCATGGAATTGTACTTGTATAGGAAGTGATTTTGATGGTACTATAAACCCTTTACCCGGTATTTATAGCGCTTCTGATTTACCGCAATTAGCAAATAATTTATTGCAATTAGCCGCGCACTTTTTATCGTATTATAATTTCAAAAATGAGTATAATAAAATGGTAACTCCAGAAACAATCGTAAATCAATTTTGTTATGACAACTTGTATTTTTTTTATTCTGATAAATTCTAAAACAAACTCCAAAATGGTTTTGCTTGAAAAAGATTTGATCTGTTTTTTTTAACATATGCTGAATAATTATTCTTTTTTAATTAATGGATTAAACCTTTTCATTTTTCTAAAGTCATAGTGCTAGTCTGTTTTTTTTTGATTCTCATTATCTAAATTTTTATGTTAATGTTAATATTTGTATGTACAAACGTTAAAAAAAAATTAACAAAACTATTATTCCCAATTCTAAAACCTAAATTTGTTAAAGCACTAAAAAAAAGAAGCAATTAATTCTAGTTTTACTCCTATTTCATTACAAAATAAATATTATCTACACATGAAAATAAAATACCTTGTTTACACCTTATTGTTAGTCGGAATTGGTGGTTTTATAGCTTATCGCATTTCATCAAACAGTGCAAAGAATGAAAATTCAAAAGATAAAGGAATGAATAAAGCCATGAATGTAAGCGGAATTGTTGTTGCGCCACAAACTTTCGATAATAACCTCTCACTTTCAGGATCTATTGAAGCAAATGAGCAAGTGGAGATTCGAAGTGAAGTTTCTGGAATTGTTGAGGGTATTTATTTTCAGGAAGGAAGTAATGTAAGCAAAGGTCAAGTGCTTTTCAAAGTAAACGATTTAGAATTAAAAGCGCAATTGCGACAAACTGCTACAAAAGAGGGTTTAGCCTCTGAAAACGAAAGAAGAGCAAAACTTCTACTGCAAAAAGAAGCTATAAGCCAGGAAGAATACGATATCGCAAGAGCAGATTTGAGATCGGCGCAAGCACAAAGTGAATTAATAAAAGCGCAGATTGCAAAAACGTCGGTTAGAGCACCTTTTTCAGGAAAAATAGGATTGCGTTCCATTTCTCCAGGAACCTATATTACACCAACAATTTTAGTTGCCAAATTAGTTAATACCGGTAAATTGAAAATCACTTTTTCAATTCCAGAAAAATATGCCAATCAGGTAAAAACAAATACCATTTTGACTTTTATGGTTGCCGGATCAAATGAAAAATATACTGCTAAAGTATATGCAATTGAGCCCGAAGTAGCAATTGCTACCAGAACATTACAAGTTCGTGCCATTGCTGAAAACAGAGATGGAAAATTATTACCAGGTACGTTTGCTAATGTTGAATTGCCTTTAGATATTATTAAAGATGCCGTCGTAGTTCCAACTGAAGCGATTATTCCGGTTCAAAATGGGAAGAAAGTTTTTATCTCCAGCAATGGTCAAGCCAAAGAAGTTATGGTAGAAACTGCCACGCGTACAGATGCTACAATTCTTGTGCTTTCTGGTTTAAAAGCTGGAGACACTGTTATAACAAGTGGTGTAATGTCTTTAAAAAATGAAACTCCTGTGAAGGTAAAAGTAAAGTTATGAGTTATTTAAGTGATGAATTATACGTTTTGCAACTACAATCAAAATTATAATTCAAAACCAATACTTTCATAATTCATAACTACTAATTTATAATTCAACAAAATGAGTATATCAACCACAAGTATAAGAAGACCCGTATTTACCATAGTTATCAATTTAGCCATCGTGTTATTTGGAATCATTGGTTACAGTTTTCTTGGCGTTCGTGAATTTCCGTCAATTGATCCGGCACAAGTTTCGATTAGAACTAATTATACCGGAGCCAATGCTGATATTATTGAATCCCAAATTACGGAACCACTTGAAAAAGCAATCAATTCCATTGATGGAATTCGAAATGTAACTTCTTCAAGTGCGCAAGGAAGCAGTAATATTACTATCGAATTTAATTTAGATAAAGATCTGGAAGAAGCGGCAAATGATGTCCGTGATAAAGTTTCTCAAGCCGTCAGAAACTTGCCGCAGGACATTGATGCTCCTCCCGTTGTTTCTAAAGCTGATGCCAATGGTGAAGCAATTATTTCAATGACGGTGCAAAGTGATTCCAGAAGCGCCTTAGAATTGAGTGATTATGCCGAAAATGTAATTTCCCAACGATTGGAAACCATTCCGGGGGTAAGTGGGGTTCAAATTTGGGGGCAAAAAAGATATGCAATGCGTTTGTGGATTGATCCCGTGAAATTAGCTTCTTACGGCTGTACGGTTTCGGAAGTTAGAGAAGCCCTAAACAAGCAAAATGTAGAATTACCTTCAGGGAAACTGACAGGAAAAAACACAGAATTAACGGTTAAAACTGTTGGTAACCTATCCTCAGCAGCGGAATTCAATAATATAATTATTCGTTCAGACGGCGAAAAAGTGGTTCGATTGAGCGATATAGGAATAGCAAGTTTGGGCCCTGAGAATACAGAAACACAAATGACCCAGTCAGGAACTCCATTAGTTGGTGTAGCGATTGTTCCTCTTCCCGGGGCTAATTACTTAGATATTTCAACTGCTTTTTATAAAGAATTTGAAAAATTAAAAAAGGATCTACCCAAAGACATCCAATTAAACATAGCTATTGATACTACCGTTTTTGTAAAAAAGTCAGTTATTGAAGTAGCGGAAACCCTAGGGATTTCAATTATTCTGGTAATTTTAATTATCTATTTGTTCTTTAGGGATTGGGCAATAGCATTTAGACCGCTAATTGACATTCCTGTTTCGCTCATAGCGACTTTCTTCATTATGTGGCTTTTTGGATTTTCTATAAATGTATTGACTTTACTGGCTATTGTTTTAGCAACAGGTCTAGTTGTTGATGACGGAATTGTAGTTACAGAGAATATTTATAAAAAAGTAGAAGAAGGAATGTCTCCAATTGAAGCCGCGATAAAAGGCTCAAATGAAATCTTTTTTGCGGTAATTTCGATTTCAATCACCTTAGCAGCTGTATTTCTTCCTGTGATTTTTCTCGAAGGATTTGTTGGACGATTGTTTAGGGAATTTGGCGTGGTCATTGGTGCAGCAGTATTGATATCTGCTTTTGTTTCGCTTACCTTAACACCTATGCTGAATGCGTACTTAATGAAAGGCGGTGAACAAAAAAAATCAAAATTCTATATCCAAACCGAACCGTATTTTCAAAAGCTAAACAGTGGTTATGCCGATGCATTACAACATTTTATGAAAAGAAAATGGTTGAGTTTCCCTATTCTTATCGCCTGTTTTGGATTAATTTATTTATTTTTCAATCTTTTGCAAAAAGAAACAGCGCCTTATGATGACCGAAGTGGATTTGTTATGCGGATGTCCACACCCGAAGGCTCTTCCTATGAATATACTGATCGATTTATGCAGGAAGTTTCAAAACTCGTAGATGATTCTATTCCCGGAAAAAAAGTAAGTTTGGTTATCACTTCACCAGGTTTTGGATCCTCTTCGGTAAATAGTGGTTTCATTCGTGTTTCCTTAGTAGAACCTAATGAAAGAGAGGATTCACAAAAAGAAATTGCTGAGAAACTAACCAAATGGACCAAAAGATATCCTGATGCAAAGACTTCGGTTATTGAACAACCTACAATTGCGGTAAACAGACGTGGTGGTTTACCAATTCAATACATTATTCAGGCAACAAATTTCAAAAAACTAGAAGAAAAGATTCCATTATTTATGGATGAAGTAGCCAAGAATCCAACTTTCGCAGTAAGTGATGTGAATTTAAAATTCAATAAACCTGAAGTTAACGTAACCATCATCCGTGAGAAAGCCGAAAGTTTGGGAATATCAGTAATTGACATTGCACAAACCTTACAACTTTCGCTGAGCGGTCAGCGATTTGGTTATTTTATGAGAAACGGAAAACAATATCAGGTGATTGGTCAATTCGATCAAAAAGACCGTTCAAAACCGCTTGATTTAACCTCTATGTATGTAAAAAATAACAAAGGGGAATTAATTCAAATGGACAATGTCGTTACTATTGAAGAGAAGAGTAATCCTCCCCAATTGTACCATAATAACAGATATATGTCGGCAACTATTTCCGCTGGTCTCGCTCCCGGTAAAAGTATCAGTGACGGGATTGACGCAATGAACGAAATTAAGACTAAAGTACTAGATGATACTTTTACCACCGATTTAGGTGGAGAATCACGAGATTTTGTTGAAAGCAGTTCGAATACTACATTTGCATTCGGCTTGGCTTTATTATTGATATTTTTAATTCTGGCCGCACAATTTGAAAGTTTTATAGACCCCTTTATTATCATTTTGACTGTACCGATGGCAGTTGCCGGTGCATTATTTTCGCTATGGCTCTTCGATCAAACTTGGAATATCTTTAGCCAAATTGGAACCGTAATGCTTATTGGACTGGTCACCAAGAACGGAATTCTGATTGTCGAATTTGCCAATCAACTGCGAGAACAGGGCAAATCGAAAGCGGATGCAATATTGGAAGCTTCCGAAGCACGACTTAGACCGATCTTAATGACCAGTTTAGCCATCTCACTGGGTGCATTGCCTATTGCAATGTCTCTGGGAGCCGCTTCAACGAGTAGAATTGGAATGGGGGTTGTAATCGTAGGAGGTACTATTTTCTCTTTGGTGTTAACCTTGTTTGTAATTCCTTCCATGTACCTTATGTGGTCGAAAGCCCGAAAACATTATCCTGAATTTGATCATATTGCAGAATATGAAAAAGAAAGCAACTAATTATGACACATTTTAAAATACTATTTCAAAGTCTGATACTACTCTTGTTTTGTGTTGCAAAAACCAATGCACAAGAAGTTTTGACATTGCAAAGTGCTGTAAAAATAGCATTAGAAAACAATTATGAAATCAAAATTGCTACAAACAATTTAGACATTGAAAAAACAAACGCAACAATTGGAAATGCCGGTATGTTTCCAAAAGTCACTGCAACAATTGTAGACAATAATAGTGTTCAAAACAGTTCACAAACTCGTCAGGATGGAACGCAAACAGAGTTAGACAATGCTAAGAACAACAGTTTGAATTATGGTGTTGGATTGGATTGGACTATTTTTGACGGCATGCGTATGTTTGCCAGACTAGATCAGCTTAAGGAATTACAAAAATTAGGAGAAGCACAACTAAAACTAACATTAATCACTAAAATAAGTGATGTACATGCAGCTTATTACGATCTGGTACAGCAACAGCAGCAATTAGTGGCACTAGATACCACAATTGTAATTTCGAACCAACGCTTATCTTTGGCACAAAACAGGTTCACCATAGGAAAAGCGTCTAAATTAGAGGTTTTAAATGCACAGGTAGATCTGAATACAGATCAGGTTGCAGTGTTGAGACAAAAGGAATTGTATGCCAATAGTAAAATTTTATTGAATCAAATACTGGCCAGAGATCTTGCAACTGATTTCAAAGTGATTGATGCTGTTGCAGTTGACAAGCAATTATTACTTCCGGAACTCACCGCTTTAGCCGAAAAACAAAATCCGCAATTGGAAGCGCAAATTATTAATAAAAAAGTAGCCGAATTAGAATTAAAACAAATCAAAGCGGGACGCTATCCTACGATAAAAGTAAACACAGGATACAATTTTTCTGAAAGCCAGTCCAGTCTTGGGTTTGTTTCGCAATCCTCATCCAGAGGACTGAATTACGGATTCAGTGCTTCTTTGAATATATTTGATGGCTTTGCACAAAATCGAAACGAAAAAATCGCCAAAATTCAGATTGAGAATTCTAAATTGACAGTCGAACAGCAAAATTTAACATTACACACGCAATTAGCCACTTCCTATCAAACGTATTTGACGAATTTAGAACTGATTACTTTAGAAGAAAAAAACAAAGCTATCGCCAAACAAAATTTGGATATCACCTTAGATAAATTTCGTATAGGAACCATAACAACACTAGAATTCAGAACTGCGCAATTGAATTATGTTAATGCCAAAGTACGGTACAGCAACGCCCAGTTTCTTGCCAAATTATCCGAAATTGCACTTAGAGAATTAGCTGGTAATCTAAATTTTTAATATATTTTTGCTAAAAAATTAGCGGAAATGATTTCATATAATACAAAGGACTGGTTTACATTTATTTTTCGTTTTCATAAAGCGGATACCTTCAGAACACTAATGCCAATAATGCTTGCCATTGGACTTTATTCTGGAATTATAGGTTATTTGGAAGTTGAATATTGGAAATTAGCAGATACTAGTTATGTGAAAAACATTACCATTATGCATGGAATGTTAGGTTTCGTAATTTCGTTATTGCTCGTTTTCAGAACTAATACAGCCTACGATCGTTGGTGGGAAGGTCGTAAAATGTGGGGTGCTTTAGTCAATAACAGCCGCAATCTTGCTATCAAATTATCGGCCATATTACAGGATGAAAAAGATCGAAATTATTTTCGTAAAATGATTCCGGGTTACGCCTCTATTTTACACAAACATTTAAACGACAATGATACCAGCATGCAGTTGTTTGACGATGTGGATTTGGAAGTTGACCATCACAAGCACAAACCCAATCAGGTAGCGAAAATGTTGTTTCATAAAATCAATGATTTATACGATTCCAAAAAAATAACAGGAGATCAATTAATCATTTTAAATGCCGAAATACTTTCGTTTACCGAAATTTGCGGAGCTTGCGAGAGAATTAAAAATACGCCTATTCCCTACTCCTACAGTGCTTTCTTGAAAAAATTTATCTTCTTTTATGTAATGACTTTGCCTTTTGGATATTCTTTTAGTTTGGGTTATTATGTGGTTCCGGTTGTCGTATTTATTTTTTATGTTTTAGCAAGTTTAGAGCTAATTGCCGAGGAAATAGAAGATCCTTTTGGAAGCGACGAAAATGATTTGCCTACTCATAAAATGGCAGAAAATATTAAAAAAAACGTCGAAGAATTAATTTAAAATTTGTTAAAGAGTGTTCAGGTTCTAATTATTTTCATTAAATTTAAGCTTTGTCTTTTTTAAGTTTGAAACCTATGAATAGTAATCGTATTTTTATTAACCCTCCGCATTTATCAAACGAAAAATCGTTAAAAACATTAGTAGAAAATAGAACGGTCTATTCCTTAAATCATTGTGAACTGAATCTTTTTGAAACCTACGAATCTTCTTCGCTGGTTCCTTTGAAATTTAATGATTTTGTGGTGACGAGTATGTTAAGAGGCAAAAAAGTAATGCATCTTTTTGATGACCCAAGTTTTGAGTATCTGCCAGGTGAAACGGTTGTTATTCCTTCAAATGTGGAAATGAAAATAGACTTTCCTGAAGCTACGAAAAGCAATCCAACACAATGTTTAGCTTTGGCGATAGATCAAACTAAAATTAGTGATACATTACAGTTCTTAAACGAGCGGTATCCCAAAGAAGGCAATTCCCAATTCTGGCAGTTAAATTATCAAAATTATTTTTTTTATAACAATGTAGAATTAGCTGCAACCATCAACAAGTTAATCAAAGAATGTATGAGTACTTCGATTACAAAAGATGCTTTGGCAGATTTAACTTTACAAGAATTACTAATTCGAATTATTCAAACGCAAACTGTAAAAGCAATTGATGACGGTTTGTATACAGATCCAAAAAATCCAATTACCCAAGTAGTAGAATTCATAAGACTGAATCTGAAAGAAAATATAAGCATGAAAAACTTGAGTGAAAAGGCGTGTATGAGTACTGCATCATTCTACAGACTTTTCAAAAGAGAAGTAGGTATGAGTCCAATAGAATTTGTAATAAGTGAAAAAATAAGATGCGCTAAACAATTGCTCAAAAATCCTACAATACAAATCAATGAAGTGTGCTATTTATCTGGATTTGAGGATTCCAATTACTTCAGTCGCTTGTTCAAAAAACACGAAGGAATTACTCCGAAGCAGTACCAATTATTGTATGTAAATTAAATTATTCGATAAATTTAACTGGGGCAAGTGAATGCTCCTCTTCTGGCAAAAAAATCCGGTATTCAATTCGAAAAGTTTTCTTTAACGGTGTTTCCAAAGAAAACCCTCCTACTCCAAAAGCATCAATTACATCCAAAGTAAAATGAGCGTGTTTCCAATATTCGAATAAATCCTTATCCACCCAAAATTCAGTGTTTTCTATTGTACCGATACATACATCCCCCATTCTCTGGTAGAATCCACCCTTTTCAAAACATTGTGGCTGTGTGCCTTCACAACATCCTCCTGCTTGATAAAACATCAAATCACCATGTTTTTCCTGCAAAATTTTGATTAATTCTATTGCTTTTTCCGTTGCGTCAATTCTTTTTATCATCTTTTTTGCTTTAAAATAAAACCTGACAAATAATACAATCTGTCAGGTTTAAAATTAACCAATACTCTGCACTATTAAAAGAAACCTAACTTCTTTTTATCGTAAGAAATCAACATATTTTTTGTTTGACGATAGTGACCAAGCATCATTTTATGGTTTTCACGACCAATTCCTGATTGTTTGTAGCCACCAAAAGGGGCACCGGCTGGATAAGAATGATACTGATTAATCCAAACACGACCTGCCTGGATTGCTCTTGGAACCTGATAAATTTCATGTGCATCGCGGGTCCAGACTCCAGCTCCCAAACCATACATCGAATCATTTGCAATTGCTATCGCTTCTTCTGTTGTTTTAAAAGTGGTAACCGCTAAAACAGGCCCGAAAATTTCTTCTTGAAAAATACGCATTTTATTATGTCCTTTAAAAAGAGTTGGTTTGATATAATAACCTCCAGCAAGTTCTCCATTCAAATGGTTTTCTTCACCGCCAGTTAACACTTCGGCACCTTCCTCTTTTCCTAATTTAATATAGGACAGAATTTTTTCTTTTTGAACCAATGAAGTCTGAGCTCCCATCATCGTTGTTCTATCCAACGGATTTCCTAGTTTGATGGCTGCTGTTCTTTCAATTACTCGGGCAATAAATTTATCATAGATATCTTCATGAATTAGTAGTCTAGAAGGACAAGTGCAAATCTCCCCTTGATTTAACGCAAAAAGTACTGCACCTTCCACTGCTTTATCAAAGAAATCATCGTCAGCATCTCCAACAGATTTCATGAAGATATTGGGAGATTTTCCGCCCAATTCCAATGTTACGGGAATAATATTTTCCGTAGCATATTGCATTACTAAACGACCGGTTGGTGTAGAACCCGTAAATGCGGCCTTTGACACTTTTTTATTCGTTACCAAAGCCCTTCCCAGCTCAGCACCAAAACCATTAACAATATTTATTACTCCAGGAGGAAGGATATCCCCTATCAATTCCATCAATACCAAAATAGAAATTGGAGTACTTTCCGCTGGCTTTAAAACCACTGTATTGCCTGCTGCCAATGCCGGCGCTAATTTCCATACAGCCATTAAAATTGGAAAATTCCAAGGAATAATCTGGGCAATTACACCTAATGGTTCACTCAAAGCAATCGAAACTGTTTGTGAATCCAGCTCAGCAATAGAACTTTCCTCTGCTCGAATTACCCCTGCAAAATATCTAAAATGATCTATTGCCAAAGGAATGTCTGCAGCTAAAGTTTCACGGATTGCTTTCCCGTTATCTATGGTTTCAACGGTAGCAATATACTCCAGATTATCTTCAATAACCTGTGCAATTTTATTCAATAGTATGCTCCGTTCTGTAACGGACGTTTTTCCCCATGTTTGAAAAGCTTCATGCGCTTTGTCAACAGCCACATCTATATCAACTTTAGTGGAATGTGCAGCCCTTGTAAATACTTTTCCATCAATTGGAGAAACAACATCAAAATACTGTCCACCGATTGGTGCAACAAATTCCCCTCCTATATAATTATCATACGTTGCCTTGAATTCAGGTCTTTTTACTATGTTGTCCATGGTGTTATCTATTTTATTTTATCAAAAATAGTTTCCTATTTATCGTTACAATAGCACAATTCATTCAACTAATAGCATTAAATTTTCATATGTGTTTTTTTAACGCAATTTTATTATTTAATTCCTAAATATTTATACTAAACAGTACTAAATCTCTATTTCAAACACTCCTGAAATGTGACAAATCAGTTATAAAAAACCAAAAAAATTGTTTTTACTCCAACCTGCAATCCTTATATTTGCAATCTCATTAAAATTGACAGATGAAAATATCTTACAACTGGTTAAAACAATTCATTAAAATAGATTGGAAATCCGAAGAAACGGCAGCATTGCTAACAGATTTAGGTCTTGAAGTGGAAATTGTTGAAAAATACCAATCGGTAAAAGGCGGATTAGAAGGCATTGTTGTAGGACATGTTCTTACTTGTATTCAACATCCAGATGCTGACAGGCTAAAAATAACTACTGTAGATTTAGGCAACGGAGTTCCTGTACAAATTGTATGTGGAGCCAGTAATGTTGCTGCAGGACAAAAAGTTCCTGTTGCCACAATAGGTACTACATTATATGATAAAGAGGGAGTTTCGTTTTCGATAAAAAAAGGAAAAATACGTGGACAGGAAAGTCACGGAATGATTTGTGCCGAAGATGAATTAGGTCTTGGTGAAAGTCATGATGGAATTATGATATTGGACGATGCTTTAGTACCAGGAACTCCAGCAGCAACCGTTTTTAAAATTGAAAATGACGAAGTTTTCGAAATTGGACTAACACCAAATCGTGCAGATGCTATGAGTCATTTGGGAACAGCCCGTGATTTAAGAGCAGGAATGTTGCAAAGCGGTGTTAGTGTAGAATTAATTACACCATCAGTAAGTAATTTTAGAGTAGATAAAAGAATTCTGAAAATTGATATTGATGTTAAAGAACCTAAGCTTGCTCCTAGATATTGTGGAGTTACCATTTCCGGAATTACCGTAAAACCCTCTCCTGCTTGGTTGCAAAACCGACTGAAAGCCATTGGAATAAATCCAAAGAATAATATAGTTGATGTAACCAATTATGTTTTACATGAATTAGGCCAGCCGCTTCATGCCTTTGATGCTTCAAAAATCAATGGAAAAATAATTGTAAAAACACTTGCTGCCGGAACTAAATTTACGACTCTTGATGACGTTGAAAGAACCTTACACGAAGAAGATCTAATGATTTGTGATGAAAAAGGAGCTTTGTGTATCGCTGGCGTTTTTGGTGGAAAAAAATCAGGAGTATCAGAAAACACTAATTCTATTTTCTTAGAAAGTGCATATTTCAATCCCGTAAGTATTCGTAAAACAGCCAAAAGGCATCAATTGAACACCGATGCATCTTTTCGTTTTGAAAGAGGAATTGACCCAACTATTACTGAATATGCATTGAAACGAGCTGCTTTACTGATTCAAGAAGTGGCTGGTGGAGAAATAACATCAGATGTGATTGATGTGTATCCAAAGAAAATGGAGGACTTTTCAGTATTTTTAAGCTTCAGCAAAGTAGCCAAAATCATTGGTCAGGAATTGTCGAAAGATACAATTAAGAAAATATTAGTTTCATTGGACATCAAAGTAAATAGTGTTTCAGATGCCGGATTAGGATTAATCATTCCTGCCTATCGCGTTGATGTACAAAGAGAAATAGATGTTATTGAGGAGATACTGAGAGTGTATGGATACAACAACATTAATTTTTCGAAAAAACTAAACGCTACGGTTTCTAATTCTCCCAGAAACGAAGATTATAAAATACAAAATACGATTGCCACACAATTGAATTCACAAGGTTTTCATGAAATGATGGCCAATTCATTGACTACAGCATCTTATACTGAACTTTCTGATCAATTAAATTCAGCTCATAATGTTACAATGCTTAATCCACTAAGTACAGATTTAGCCACGATGCGTCAATCCTTATTGTTTTCTGGACTGGAAGCAGTTTCTTACAATATCAATCGTAAAAATGCCGATTTAAAATTATTTGAATTTGGAAAAACGTATCATAACTATCTCTCTGGTTATGAAGAAAAAAAGCATTTAAGTTTATTCCTTTCTGGCAGCAGGAATCAGGAAAATTGGACCTCTGTTCAAAAGCCTTCTGATTTCTTTTTATTCAAAGGGTATGTAACGGGAATACTTTCAAGATTAGGAATTCAAAAGACACAAAATTTACCGGTAACTTCGGATGTGTTTTCTGAAGGAATTGCAATTGGATGTGATCAAGATATAATCGTAGAATTAGGAGTGGTCAAAAAATCCATATTGAAACATTTTGGTATCAAACAAGAAGTCTTTTTTGCTGATTTTAATTGGGCTCTAATTCTGAAATTGATTACTACCAAAATAAAGTATACGGAAATTCCTAAGTATCCTGAAGTACGCAGGGATTTGGCTTTACTAATCGATCAAAACGTAACCTACGATAGTATTTACAATATTGCACGTCAAACAGAGAAAGTGCTCTTAAAAGACATTAATTTATTTGATGTTTATGAAGGACAAAATCTGCCGGAAGGTAAAAAATCATACGCTTTAAGCTTTACAATCCAAGACAATTCAAAAACGCTGACTGATGCTCAAATAGATAAAATCATGAGTAAACTGCAAAATAATTTTGAAACAGAGCTTGGAGCAAGTTTGAGATAGTCCTATTTTATAAAGATTAAAAATCCTGATTCTAAATTTAGACTGAACTCAAGAGTTTAGACAAATTTAGAATTGGGATTTTTTTCAAAAAGCCCTGCAAAATTGCAGGACTTTTTCAACTAACAAAATCAAACCTCTTATTAAAAAATTATTTTTTTGGCAATACCACTGCGTCAATTACATGAATCACACCATTTGATTGGTTCACATTCGCTATTGTAACTTTAGCTTTGTTTCTATTTTCATCTGAAATATATAAATCTTTACCTTTCATCCATGCTGTCAAAGTTCCACCGCTAACCGTTTTCAGTGTTGCTTTTCCTTTTCCCATTTTTATAACTTTTGCTATAGCAGCAGCATTCATTTTTCCTGCTACTACATGGTAGGTAAGAATTGTTTGTAACATTTTTAAATTTTCAGGTTTTAATAATGTTTCAACGGTACCTTTTGGTAATTTATCAAAGGCTTCATTTGTAGGAGCAAAAACGGTGAACGGCCCTTTACTTTGTAAAGTTTCAACCAAACCTGCGGCTTTTACAGCTGCAACCAATGTTGTGAACGGTAAATAAAAGTACACGATTTTTGGCAATTAAGAGTGCAGGATAATTGGCAAGAATAGTGCACGATAATCAGCAAGAATAAGTGCAGGATTATTGGCAAGAATGAATA
>NZ_JBLVPS010000016.1:0-100591 GCF_048286515.1 Flavobacterium rhamnosi
TCTAAACGCCGCAAATAATATTTTGGAGAAAGGGCAATTTCTCATGGAAGCTAAAGTAGCCTGTTGAGGCAAGCTTTTTCCAAGAATCCTCAACGCTTAAGCTGGAGGAGTTGTCAAGTTTCAATGGGTGCGGATGAAGTCAGATCCGCTACTACATCGTTTTGAAAGGGATTACCAGAGATTCAAAAGTATAAAGGACTGGTATGTGCGAAGCATGGAAGGTGCGGTGTGAAAGAGTGGTGGTGTCCGATTACCTACTCAATTTTTTAAAGTTATTCGAATTTATCATGAAAAATAGTTGCATTTTATTGGTCTTAATTTTATTGGTTTCCTGTCAGAATACTAGTCCTAAGTATGAAGCGGTAAATAAATTATACAAATCAGATATTCTAAAAGTTATAAATGAAGTTTCTCAGTTGGAACATTTAGTTGAATCAGACGCCTCAGCATCGCAACTTCAACAACAATTTTTGGAAGCCCATACCAGTTTCAAACAAGTGGAAATGATTAGTGAATATTATTTTCCTGTTGTTTCTAAGGCTATAAATGGTCCGGCATTGGCAGAATTTGAAGAAAATGATGGGAAGACTTTGTCTCCAGAAGGGTTTCAAGTGATTGAAGAATTTATTTTTCCGGTATACAATCCACAGACCAAAGTGGAGTTGGTAAAAGAAATTGGTATTCTTTCCGCTAATTTGAAGCGCCTGGACAAAGTGTCACAGACGAATGAATTGACAGATTCCCATGTTTTTGACGCCATGCGTTTGGAAGTTTTTAGAATCATAACGTTGGGAATTACCGGATTTGACTCACCAATTGCACAAAATTCCATTCCCGAAGTATTATCAGCATTAGGAAGTGTTGAGAAATACTATAAAATTTATGTTGATAATTCGGAGAGTGAATCTTTTCAAATGGTTTTAAAAACTATTAAAAAAGGAAAAGAGTATTTAAAAAGGAATACAAGGTTTAATGAATTTGACCGAGCTGTTTTTATTCGGGAAGTTGCCAATCCGTTGAGTAAAGGTTTGTTTGAAACACAGGTCAGCTTAAAAATTCCTTTTATAAAAGAAACACGAGGTCTAAAAACTACTGCACAGACACTTTTTGATAAAGCTGCTTTTGACGTTGAGGCATTTTCGGCATTCCCAGATTATACAACGACGCCGGAAAAAATAGAATTGGGTAAATTGTTATTTAATGATCCTGTTTTGTCAGGGGATAATTCACGTTCGTGCGCTTCTTGTCATCATTCAGAAAAGGCATTTACAGATGGATTGGATAAATCTGTTGCATTAGATGGTAAGTCGTTGGTTAAAAGAAATACTCCTACACTTGCGAATATTGCTTTTCAGCGTGCTTACTTTTCAGATTCCAGAGTCAGTTACATAGAGGATCAGGCTGTAGCGGTGATTACCAATAAAAATGAAATGCATGGTTCTTTGTCTAAATCAATTTCATCTTTAAAAAAAGAGGCCTATTATGTTATCAAATTCCAAAAGGCGTTTCCTAGAAGAGAGATTGATGAATTTGCAATAAAAAATGCATTAGCGTCTTACATCAGATCATTAAGTAATTACGATTCAAAATTTGATGAATTTATGCGTGGTAAAGAAAAGTTTAATTTGGACGAAGTCGCCGGATTTAATTTATTTGCCGGAAAAGCGAAATGCGCAACTTGCCATTTTATTCCATTAACAAACGGAACGGTTCCTCCGAGTTTTATGAAGTCGGAAAGTGAGGTGCTTGGGGTTCCTGATAAAAATAATAAACTTGATGCTGATTTAGGTAAATTTGAATTGACGGAAGCTGGAATTCATCGAAATTCTTTTAAAACTCCGACAATAAGGAATGCAGCGATAACGGCACCTTATATGCATAATGGTGTTTTTAAAACGCTGGAAGAGGTTATTGATTTTTATAATGAGGGAGGGGGGAACGGATTGGGATTTAAGTTGCCAAATCAAACTTTGCCCGAGGATAAACTAAATCTGACAAAGTTGGAGAAGAAACAATTGGTTGTTTTTATGAAGACTTTAACTGATAAAAAGTTTTATAAATAAAAAATGCCCTGAAATTCAGGGCATTTTTACTAAGACTATATATTTTATAGTTCAAAACCATAAGCTAAACGAACTCCTACTTGTCCAACACCTTTTCCTATAGAACCATTATTGTTCACTTTTGCAAAGTCAGAATAGTGTTCGTAATGTACTGATACATCAACATATTTTGAAGCATAACCAATACTTGGAGATAATAATAAAGATGTTTTGTTGTAGCCATTAGTTACTGCAAAAGCAGCACCAGCTTCTCCCATTACATAAAATTGATCGTTCCATACGAAAGCTTTAAAACCTGCTTTAGCTGGAATAAAACCTAAATCAGGACCGTCTGCTTTACTTACAAATAAATTACTGAAACCAGTTGTTAAAGTTAAAGAGTATCTTTTTGATAAATCATATTGAACTCTTACATCACCTCCCAGTGCCAATTTGTATGGGTCATTAACTGAGTATCCTGCATTTGCACCAAATCCCAAACGGAATCCTTGATCATAATTTGTTGCTTCTTTTGTTGTTTCTTGTGCTTGTACATTGCTAGCAAACATCATTGCTATTGCGAACACAAATAACATTTTGATTTTTCCTGTCATTTTCATAATTGTAATATTTTTATTAATAATTTTTTTTGGTGTTGTCTTGTTTTTTATTTGATTCAAAACAACGTTACAAATGTATAGCCCGCAATTACTCGAAATGTTATAGAATTAATTGGTTTTGTTATAGAATTCCTTGTTTTATTTAAAAAACGAATAAGAAAATGCCGTTATATTTACAATAGTATCGATGCAATTGAAAGCTTCTAATTATCTTTGCCCAAAAAAAATATCAAAGTGAATTTATCCCAATATACCAAAGAGTTTTCTTATAATATTAAATTAGCGTATCCAGTAATTTTAGGAATGCTCGGTCATACTTTGATTGGTATCGTGGATAACTTTATGGTTGGAAAATTGGGCTCTACAGAGTTGGCGGCGGTTTCCC
Source organism: Flavobacterium rhamnosi (assembly GCF_048286515.1). Classification (NCBI taxonomy): domain Bacteria; kingdom Pseudomonadati; phylum Bacteroidota; class Flavobacteriia; order Flavobacteriales; family Flavobacteriaceae; genus Flavobacterium; species Flavobacterium rhamnosi. The sequence continues at coordinate 3,048 of NZ_JBLVPS010000016.1, forward strand.
TAGGTAACAGTTTTATATTCATAGCTTTATCTTTAGGAATCGGTTTTTCGACAGCAATTACGCCATTGACTGCTGAGGCTGATGCTGAAAAAGATGATAAAAAAATCCGTTCTACTTTTCATCATGGATTGCTTTTATGCACGGTTCTTGGAGTTGCATTATTTATTTTGACCGTATTGTCTAAACAAATAATGTACTTGATGCACCAACCCAAGGAAGTGGCTGACATGGCTGCCCCTTATATTGATTGGGTTGCTTTTTCTTTAATACCAGTTATTATATATCAGGGATACAAGCAATTTGCAGATGGTTTAGCCAAAACAAAATATTCGATGTATGCTATATTTATGGCCAATGTAGTGCATGTGTTTTTTAATTATGTACTGATTTACGGAATTTGGATTTTTCCAAAATTGGGAATTTTGGGTGCAGCATTGGGAACAGTGCTGTCAAGAATAATGATGGTAGTTTTTATGCATTACCTTATGAAAAGAAATTCAGCATTGAAAAAATATTTTAGGAATTTTAGTTTTAAAGAAATACGAAAATCAGTTTTAAAAAAAATCATCAATCTTGGGTTGCCCTCAGCGATGCAGATGTTGTTTGAAGTAACTTTGTTTACCGCTGCGATTTGGCTTTCCGGTTCTTTGGGAAAAAACAGCCAGGCAGCCAATCAAATTGCGCTTATCCTGGCATCTTCAACATTTATGGTAGCCATGGGTTTAAGCGTTACAGCAATGATACGAGTGAGCCATACTAAAGGAATGAACGATTATAAATATTTGATTACCGTGGCGAGATCTATTTTTTTGCTAGCCATTGTTCTGGAAACGTTTTTTGCGATAATTTTTGTGATATTCCATAATTTTTTGCCCCATTTGTTTTTGAATATGTCCGATTCGGCTCAAGTTATAGATAACAATGAAATAATAATTATAACTTCAAAGTTACTTTTGATAGCAGCTATTTTTCAAATTTCAGATGGAATTCAAGTAGTTGTTTTGGGTGCGCTACGTGGTTTGCAAGATGTGAAAATACCAATGTATATAACTTTTGTCGCGTACTGGATTATCGGTTTCCCAATTTCGTACTATTTAGGAAAATATACTGAATTGAAAGCGGTGGGTATCTGGATAGGACTTTTGGCAGGATTAACGGCGGCGGCTTTATTTTTGTATATTCGCTTTTCGAGATTGACCAAAAATTTAGTGTTGCAAAACAAAAATAAATAATAGCAAAAAATAAATAATTAATATGGAATTACCAAAATTTTTACTAGGCGATAATACTGACTTTCCCGAAGATATTTTCATCATACACCTTGACTATCCGAGATTCATAATCAATCTTAAAGATGATGAGGTAGAATTTATGGAAGAAGCAGAGGATCTTGACGAAGGGGAACTGAATGCCGAAATGGAAGGGTTAATTGTTCTTGCTAATGAGTTTTATGATCGAGAAATGGAACGTTACGAAAAAGAGTAAGTTTATTTTTTAAAATATTTTTCCAATAATAACTGAGCGGCTGCAAAAGGTGAAATTTCATCATTTTGCACCGCTTTTTTAATTGAATCCAATAATTGCTGAATTTCAGGATGATTGTAAAAATTTAATTTCAACTGCTCATTGATAGTTTCCAGCATCCAATATTGATTTTGCTCGCTTCTCTTTTCATAAAAATAATTATTGTGTTTTGTCAGTTCCAGAAACTCCTCAATTGTTTTCCAAATAGCACTTATTCCTTCATGTGTAATTGCGCTGCAAGTTGAAGCTGTAGGAATCCAACCTGATTTTTTAGCCGGAAAAAGATGCAAAGCCCTGCCAAACTCGACTTTTGCTAAGTTGGCTTTTCTAATGTTGTCCCCATCCGCTTTGTTGATGACAATAGCGTCCGCCATTTCCATAATTCCACGTTTAATTCCCTGTAATTCATCACCGGCACCGGAAATTTTTAATAAAAGAAAAAAATCAACCATGCTATGAACTACTGTTTCGCTTTGTCCAACGCCGACGGTTTCTATAATAATAGTATCAAAACCTGCTGCCTCACAAAGTGTAATGGTTTCGCGGGTTTTTCGAGCCACACCACCCAATGTTTCTCCCGATGCTGAAGGCCGTATAAAGGCATTTTCATCTTTAACTAGTTCTTCCATTCGGGTTTTGTCACCCAAAATACTTCCATGCGAAATCGTGCTGCTTGGATCAACTGCCAGAACAGCTACTTTCTTTCCTAAACCGGTCAAATATTTTCCAAAAGCTTCAATAAAAGTACTTTTTCCAACACCAGGAACTCCTGTTATTCCTATTCTTACTGATTTGTTGGCGTGGGGTAAACATGCATTTATTACTTCATTGGCTTTTGCCAAATGATCTTTATTTGTACTTTCAACCAGTGTAATCGCTCGACTCAACGCCGTTATGTTTCTCGCAAGAATCCCACTGACCAATTCTTGGGATGAATATTGAATTTTTCTGAATTTTTTGATGTTCTCAACAGCAATTGGACTGATAATTTCAGGGGGTGAAATTCCAGGTTTTTCGTGTAAGGTGCTAGGTTGGTTTTTTTTGTTCGGCAAAGCTAGTTTTTTGAATAGTAAAAGTAGTGAAAACAAAAACAGTTTCAAAAAGCGATTGCCTTATGAAACTGTTTTTTGAAAATTACGGATTATAATTAATATGCTGCTGTAAAACGAACTTGATGGTGGTTTGGATTTTCAGCTTCATCAGCAATAACAACTGCTAAATCTTCAACTGACAAAATGCTTCTTTGATTTTCATCAAGAACGGGACTTTCTAATCCGAGACGGTATTTCCCAGTTCTTCCGGTTGTTATCCCTTGGTGCATTTCGAAGGCCGGACTAAAAAAGGCCCAGTCTAAATCTTTTTCTTCTTTGATAATATTCAAATAATCTCTTGCTGCTGTCGCTCCTGCATAATATTCTTTTGGAAAATCAGGGGTGTCCACAGCTTGTAAATTTGGAGCAACAAACAAACTTCCTGCGCCGCCAATGGTAATAAAGCGTTTCACACCTGATTTTTTCACGGCTTCCTGAATAGCTTTTGAACCTTTAATGAAATCGGTGTATAAATTTGGATTAGTCCATCCAGCGTTGAAAGCACTTATTACAACATCATTACCTGCAATGATGGTAGACAGTTTTTCTGTATTATTTATATCTGCTTTTTCCCATTTGATGTTTGCTTTTGCATCATTTTTAGGATTTCTTGCTATAGCAGTAATCTCATGATTACGACTTCCTAATTCATTTAAAATGGTTGAACCTACAAATCCTGTGGCTCCAATAATTGCGATTTTCATAATTGTGTATATTTAAAAGTAATAAAAAATGTTACAGTTTTATTTAAAAAAAAGTTTTAGAATTTATTGGAAAAATCTTCCAATGAAATTCCGCTTAACTGCATACTGATTTCCTGATTAATGTTTTCATATAAATTTTCTAAATTTTTATTTATTTTCTTTCCAACGAGGCAATTTGGATTTGGTTCATTTTTTGAAAAGCCTAGAGTTACCGTGTCAAAAGTCATTTTAAAAATGGCATCCAATGAGATATTTGAGGCTGATTTCAGCAACCTCGTACCGCCATTTTTACCTTCTTTACTCTCTACAATATTGTTTTTCTTTAGGTTTGCTATTTCCTTTCTTACCAAAACGGGATGCAAATTCATACTTCCCGCTATAAATTCAGAAGATAAATATTCATCTGGAAATTTAGAAAGTAGTGTTAGGATATGTATAGTTATTGCAAATTTGCCTGAAATCATACTGTAATAATATATATTACAAATGTATGATTAAAAATTGAATTACCAAGTTTTTTATTTTTTTAACACAATAGAAAATCAAAATGATGATTTCGCTATTTTCAAAATAAATTTTAGTGGTATTTTTGCATTTAATTCTACACTATGAATAACATTATTTTAATCTTCGTTTGTTTATTTCTTGGAATCGTATTGCAAAAGGTAAAGCAGTTTCCATCCAATGCGTACAAAGGATTAAACAATGTGGTTATTTATTTTTGTCTTCCCGCTTTAGCATTATATTATATTCCTAAAATTGAATGGGATAATAAGTTATTATATCCAATTGGTGTAACATGGATTGGCTTTATAGTTTCGTATTTGTTTTTTAGCTTTTTAGGAAATAGATTTGGATGGTCAAAAAAGCTTAAGGGCTGTTTGATTATAACAGCCGGATTGGGAAATACTTCATTTTTGGGTTTTCCAATTATTCAGGCTTTATATGGTGAAGAAGGTTTAAAGACCGCAATTCTTGTAGATCAGCCAGGTACTTTTGTTGTGCTTTCAACCTTAGGGATTCTTGTGGCAACTTTATATTCTGCCGGAAGTCCAAGTGGTTTTTATATTGCAAAAAAAATAATGTTATTTCCGCCATTTATTACTTTTTTGTTGGCGTGTTTAATGAATGTATTCAATTTTGATTTCCATCAATATATTCAGTTTGCTTTACAAAAAACAGGAAGTTTGATGACTCCTTTGGCCATGCTTTCCGTTGGTCTGCAACTACGGTTTGATAAGAAAAGCCAACATTGGAAATTTTTAGGATTGGGACTTTTGTATAAATTAATTTTGACTCCGGCTTTAATTTATTTATTGTATGTTGTAATTTTAAATCAAAATTCAAAATCGATTCAAGTATCGATAATGGAGGCAGCGATGGCTCCAATGATAACCGCTAGTATTTTGGCTACTTCCCATGGTTTAAAACCCAGATTGAGTAGTATGATGATTGGTTTTGGAATACCATTGTCTTTCATAACGTTGGTGTTTTGGTACTTCGTGACACAGTTAATTTAATTTTTGAACTTTTTATTATTAGAATATGAATATTTCCTCAGCGGCAGCAACACAAAGCATCAATGTCCCAATCGTTCAAAAAACAGTTTATTCTGTGTTGTTTTCAATAGCTTTTGCGCATTTGTTAAATGATTTAATGCAATCAGTTATCCCTTCAACTTATCCAATATTAAAAGAAAATTTTAATCTTAGTTTCACTCAAATCGGATTGATAACATTCGTTTTTCAGCTCACAGCCTCTATTTTGCAACCTTTTGTCGGTTTTTATACGGATAAATACCCAAAACCGTATTCTTTAGTAATTGCGATGTTATTTACGATAACGGGATTGGGATTTTTATCGATTTCAACTTCTTTTTGGATGTTACTGGTGTCCGTTGCATTTGTTGGAATTGGTTCTTCTATATTTCATCCGGAAGCTTCACGTGTTGCTTATTTAGGTTCGGGTGGAAAGCGAGGTTTAGCACAATCAATTTTTCAATTAGGAGGAAATACAGGAAGTGCAATTGGTCCTTTGTTGGTAGCATTGGTTGTGGCTCCTTTTGGTCAATCAAATATAGTATGGTTTGTGATAGTGGGAATTTTAGGGATTATTATTTTGTCGCGAATTGCGCTCTGGTACCAAAATCATTTGAATCTACGAGCTGCAAAAAAAATAGCTGCGGATGATAATCTTGTGACATTGTCCAAAAGAAAAATTAAGATAGCAATAGCGGTTTTATTATTGTTGATATTTTCCAAGTTTTTTTACATGGCAAGTATGTCAAGTTATTATACTTTTTATCTGATGGATAAATTTGGATTGACGATACAAGAATCGCAGTTTCATTTGTTTGTTTTTTTAGCTTCAGTAGCTGCAGGAACATTGATCGGTGGGCCTTTAGGAGATCATTTTGGAAGAAAATATATTATCTGGATTTCAATACTCGGAGCAGCGCCATTCACACTATTATTGCCTTACGCCGATTTATTTTGGACAGGGGTATTGGCTGTTATTATTGGAATTGTTATCGCTTCGGCATTTTCAGCAATTTTAGTTTTTGCGCAAGAATTAATGCCGGGAAAAGTAGGAATGATTTCTGGACTATTTTTTGGTTTTGCCTTTGGGATGGGAGGTTTAGGTTCAGCGATTCTGGGTTACGTTGCAGATCAGACTAGTATTGAATACGTTTATAAATTAAGTTCTTTTCTACCGCTGATTGGTGTTCTTACGTATTTCTTGCCTAACATGAAAAAGAAAGTAGCTTAAGTTAATTTGTACTTTTTTTATAATTTTCGTTGTAAGTTCTATTGTTTTTTTATTTAATTTTAAAAGATAAAAATAAAAAACTCATGGCAACACTACGATTAGGCGATATTGCTCCAGATTTTGAAGCAGAAACTACGCAAGGAAAGATAAAATTTCATGAATGGCTAGGGAATTCTTGGGGTGTTTTGTTTTCGCATCCCGCAGATTTTACACCAGTTTGTACCACTGAATTAGGTACAGTGGCGAATTATTATCCTGAATTTGTAAAGAGAAATGTAAAAGTAATCGCACTGAGCGTTGACGGATTAGATTCTCATATGGAGTGGATTAAAGATATTAATGAAACTCAAAATACAACAGTTAACTTCCCAATTATTGCTGATGAAGATAAGCATGTCGCAAAATTGTATGATATGATTCATCCAAATGCGAATGAGAATTTTACGGTTCGTTCGGTTTTTATAATTGGACCTGACAAAAAAATAAAATTAACACTGACTTATCCTGCCTCAACCGGTAGAAATTTTGATGAGTTATTGCGTGTAATTGATAGTTTGCAATTGACTGCAAATTATAGCGTAGCAACGCCGGCAAACTGGAAGGACGGTGAAAAAGTGGTTATTTCAACAGCAGTTAAGGATGAAGATATTGCCGCGAAATTTCCAAAAGGATATGAAAGGGTGAAACCGTATTTAAGAATGACACCGCAGCCAAATAAATAGTTGATTTTTCGAAATTCGGCATAAAAAAGTACGATGGAAATGTTTCATTGTACTTTTTTTGTTTCTATTCAAGTTACTTTTTATTGGTGATTAATAAACCGGTAATAATGATTAACATGCTCGCAATTTGAGTGATTATAATGGGTTGGTCCAGGAAAAAATAAGCCAGGATCCCACTAAAAACGGGGATCAAATAATAGATTACTGCAGTTTTTGAGGTGCCTATCAGGCGAATTGCTTCGTTCCATAAATAATAAGAAACAAGAGAAGCAAAGATACCGACATAGGTAGTAGCCAATACTGTTTTAGAATCAAAAACTATCTTTTTGCAGAAAATATGTTCCCAGATGTAAAAAGGAAATAGCATAATAGTACCAATTACAAAGACACTAAATAAGAATACCTTTGGGAGTAATTCCTCTGGTTTTTTTTGTACTAAAATGGTATAACAAGCAAAAAAGAAACAAGCCACTAGCATTAATAAATCTCCATTTGTAAAGTTGATATTTAGTAATGCTTGCATCGAGCCTTTGAGGATAAGTACCAAAACACCTGTAATTATTATAACTATTCCTGCTATTTTTTTGCTGGAAACACTTTCTTTAAAAATAATTCTGGAGAGGATAACAATGAATAGCGGAATCGAAATTGCTAATAAAGACAAATTCACTGCACTTGTTGTTTTGCCTGCAAAATAAATGAGTGTGTTAAAAATAGTTATGCCTAATACTGCCGTAAGTGTAAGATACGAAATGTGTTTCTTTATTATATTAAAACTTTCAACGGTGCTTTTGATAGCGAATGGAGCAAGGGCGATACAGGCAATGGTCCATCGCCAAAAAGCTAAGCCAATAGGAGGGATATGCCCCTTAATACCGCTGGCTATAACCATGTTTACTGACCAAAGTAAAGTAGCTAGTAAGGCAAAAAACACTCCCTTAGTCTGATTACTCATTTTTGTTAAACGAAATTTTTTATTTTGGCATATTGTAATAGCATAATGGTTTTAGCATCTTTTATTTCTCCAGATTCAATCATGGCATAGGCTTCGTCGTAAGACATTTCCAGTACATCGATATTTTCCTCCTCATGTTCGACTCCGCCACCATCGCTTACTTTCATAGATTCGTTATATTCGCCCACAAAAAGATATAAAATTTCAGTTACCGCTCCGGGTGACATGTACGTTTCCATTACTTTATCAACTTTAGTAATGCGGTAACCCGTTTCTTCCTCAGTTTCGCGAATGATGCATTGCTCGGGATGGTCTTGGTCTAAAAGTCCTGCGCAAACTTCAATCATCATTCCTGATTTGTTTCCGTTAAGATAAGTTGGTAAACGAAATTGACGCGTAAGAATAACTGTTTTCTGCTGGGAGTTATAAAGTAAAATTGCTGCACCGTTTCCGCGATCATAGACCTCTCTTTTTTGGGTAATCCAGGAGTCGTCTTTTTTTTGATAGTCAAAAGTTACTTTGTTTAAGATATACCAATTATCAGAAAGTAATTCGGTTTTTTGGATTTTAATAGCTGGATTTTTCATTCGTTGGGATTGGTTTATAAACTAAAAAAAACGCTCTGAATTTTCAGAGCGTTTCGTAATCTTATTTTAGAATAGTTTGCTTTCTGTCTGGTCCTACAGAAACTATTTTGATAGGAACTTCCACTTCTTTTTCTATAAATTCAATGTATTCTTTCAATTCGCTTGGTAATTCATCGTATGTAGTCATACCGGTTAAATCTTGATGCCACCCTTTGAAATCCTGATAAACTGGAGTTACATTTTCTGGTTCGATGTTGTAAGGGAAATGAGAGATATTTTTACCTTTATAGTTATATTCTGTACATACTTTTAAAGTTTCAAATCCGGAAAGTACATCACCTTTCATCATCATCAATTGCGTTACACCATTTACTTGTACTGCATATTTAAGTGCTACTAAGTCCAACCATCCACAACGTCTTTGTCTTCCTGTAACAGATCCAAATTCATTTCCTACACGAGCCATAGTTGCACCATCTTCATCAAAAAGTTCAGTTGGGAAAGGACCGCTTCCTACGCGAGTTACGTAAGCTTTAAAAATTCCGTACACTTCTTTTATTTTATTAGGAGCAATTCCTAAACCGGTACATGCACCTGCAGCAGTTGTATTTGAGGAGGTTACAAATGGATACGTTCCAAAGTCAACATCCAATAATGAACCTTGAGCACCCTCGCATAATATTGATTTACCTGCTTTTTGCGCTTGGTGTAAATATTCTTCACTATCAATAAAATCTAATTTTTTTAGTTCTTGGATAGCTTCAAAGAATTCTTTTTCTAGTTCTTCTAAGTTGTATTGAATGGCAACATCGTAGAATTTAATCATAGCTTCATGCTTGTCAGCCAAAGCTCTGTAACGATCCGCAAAATCTTCCAATTCGATATCTCCAACTCGAAGACCGTTTCTTCCTGTTTTGTCCATATAAGTTGGACCAATGCCTTTTAATGTTGAACCTATCTTAGCTTTTCCTTTAGAAGCTTCTGAAGCTGCATCTAATAAACGGTGCGTAGGTAAAATTAAATGTGCTTTTCTTGAAATAATTAATTTGCTTTTGATGTCTAAATTAAATTTTTCAAGGCCTTCGATTTCTTTTTGAAAAACAACAGGATCAATAACTACTCCATTTCCAATGATATTTACCGCAGTTTTATGAAAAATACCGGAAGGAATAGTTCTAAGTACATGTTTTATTCCGTCAAATTCCAAAGTATGTCCTGCATTTGGGCCTCCTTGAAAGCGAGCAATAATATCATAATTTGAAGTAAGAACATCAACAATTTTTCCTTTTCCTTCATCTCCCCATTGTAATCCTAGTAATAAATCTACGGTCATTCTATCTGTTATTTGTAGTTAGTTATATTATTCAGAGGACAGCTAATAAGTTGTCCGTATTATTTTTGTTTTTTTATTCCATATAGATATAAGGAATGATTGGTAATTTCTATGTCAAATATTTCTTCGATTGTTTTTTTGATACTTTGAATTCTTGGATCACAAAACTCTATTACCTCGCCTGTATCAGTCATGATAATATGATCGTGCTGTTTGTCAAAGTATGATTTTTCGTAATGTGCCTGATTTTGTCCAAATTGGTGCTTGCGAACTAAAGCGCAGTCCAATAGTAATTCAATAGTGTTATAAAGCGTTGCTCTGCTGACGCGATAGTTTTTGTTTTTCATTTTGATATAAAGGTTTTCTACATCAAAATGTTCTTCACTATCGTAAATTTCCTGAAGGATAGCATAACGCTCAGGAGTTTTTCGATGTCCTTTTTTTTCAAGATACATTGTAAATACATTTTTTACAATTTCTTGGTTTTTGGTGTTATCTGTGGAAATGAGTGTCATATGCTGGCAAAGATAATTTTTTTAGTTTAAAGTTTAAAGTTTCAGGTTTGTTTAGTTTTAAGTTTTTTTAGTTTTAAGCAAGTAAGCTGAAGCCTGAAACAAAAAAACTTGAAATTTTTCTACGTTTTATAAACTCTTGTGACTTTATCTATTCCGTCAATTTTTTTGATATTATTGATCATTTTTTTTAAAATCGTATTGTTTTGAACAATGACCGTCACCTGGCCATGAAATATTCCTGCATCAGTACTCAACGAGATGCTCTGGATATTAACATGCATGTTGTTTGAAATTACTTTAGTTAACTGATTTGTAAGTCCTAAAACATCCATTCCAGTAATATTTATTATCGCCTTGAATTCTTCTTGCGAAGAGTCAATCCATTTGGCGGTCATTATCCGGTAGGCATAGTTGGATTGCATTCCAATAGCGTTTGGACAATCTTTTTTATGCACTTTTATTCCTTCATTGATAGTTACAAATCCAAAAACATCGTCACCCGGAATTGGATTGCAACAAGGGGATAATTTATAATCCAGTTTGTCATGCTCCTTTCCAAAAACAAGTAAATCATAGTTGCTGCTTATTATTGGTTTGTGGATGTCTTCATCTGCTGTACTGCTTGCCGAACGTTTTATTTTATTTTTGAAAAAATTAATAAAAGTGTTGCTTTTTTGAGCAGCATAATCTTTTAGTTGTTGATTTTCAATCGCTCCGATTCCTACTCTGTAAAATAAGTCTAAACTTGTTTTTAATTTGAAAAAGTTGACCAATTCATTAACAACAGATTCGTTCAAGGTTATTTTCAGATGCTTTAACTTTCGAGTAAGCAGCTCTTTTCCTTCTTCACCAATTTTCTTGGTATTTTCGTTTAAAACGTTTTTTATTTTTGTTTTTGCTCTCGAAGTAGTTACATAATCGAGCCAGTTAGAAGTTGGTTTTTGATGTTGCGAGGTGATCACTTCAATTTGATCACCACTTTTTAATTCGAAATTCAAAGGAACTAATTTGCCATTGACACGCGTTCCTCGGGTGCGAATTCCTATTTCGGAGTGTATACTAAAAGCAAAATCAAGTGAAGTTGCCCCTTTAGGCAATGATTTTATTTCTCCTTTTGGTGTAAACACAAAGATTTCCTTAGAATATAAATTCATTTTGAAATCTTCGACAAAATCAACCGCATTGGTTTCTGAACTTTCTAATGCTTCTTTTAGTAAATTCAGCCATACGTCCAATTCGCTTTCCTCAGTAGCCCCATTTTTATATTTGTAATGTGCTGCGTATCCTTTTTCAGCAATTTCATCCATACGCTCACTGCGAACCTGAACCTCTACCCAGCGTCCTTTTGGTCCCATAACAGTGATGTGCAAGGCTTCATAACCAGTAGATTTAGGTGAAGAAATCCAATCTCGTAAGCGACTTGGACTCGGTCTGTAATAATCAGTTACTATGGAATAGATTTTCCAGGCAAGGAATTTTTCTTCGTGCGGGGTTGATTTATATACAATGCGAAGTGCAAACTTATCATAAACTTCATCGAAGCCTACGTTTTGCGCTTTCATTTTTCTGCGAATAGAGTAAATGGATTTTGGACGGCCTTTTATGACATAATCAATTCCTTCCACATCCAATGCTTTTTTTAGTACATCAGAAATGTCTTTTATATAGGCATCCTGCTCTTCTTTGGTCTCTTTTATTTTACTTACAATTTCATTGTAAATAGCAGGTTCCGTATACTTTAATCCCAGATCTTCGAGTTTTGTTTTAATGTTGTATAAACCCAATCGATGTGCTAAGGGAGCATAGATATACAACGTCTCAGATGCAATCTTGGTTTGCTTGTCTTCTTGCATGGAGTCCATCGTTTGCATATTGTGCAAACGATCGGCTAATTTTATAAGAATTACACGAACATCATCATTGAGCGTCAATATCATTTTACGGAAGTTTTCCGCTTGCATGGATACGTTTAAATCCTTTTGTACCATTGAAATCTTTGTCAATCCTTCAACAAGTTGGGCTACTTTAGGATTGAACAGGCGTTCAATATCCTGCACTGTCATGAGGGTGTCCTCAACAACGTCGTGCAATAAAGCAGCAGCAATAGATGTCGCTCCCAAACCTATTTCTGAAGCAACAATTTTTGCCACAGCAATGGGATGGAAGATATAGGCTTCTCCTGATTTTCTTCTTTGATCTTTATGAGCATCTACGGCAACATCAAAAGCTTTACGGATGAGTTTTTTATCTTCATCACTTAGGGTTTGATAACTTATACGTAATAACTCTTTGTATTCTTGAGCAATTGCTTTATTTTCTTTTTCTGTATCTATTTCAATCATAACGGCATGGTTCAATTCCTAAAAATAGAAATTAGTTCGGAGATATGCAAGTAAAAAAGGGTTTCTGAGTATAAAACCCAAAATGGAATAAGTAAGATCGCTATTGGATTCTTTTAAAATCTAAATCCTGAAAATCATATTTCTCATACGTATTTTTTTTTTTTTTTTTTAATCTTGATATAGTTCTTCGTTCTTAAAATAACAAAATCTAGATCGTAAGTTTTTAATATTTCCTTTTTTTTCTATATCGGCAAAAGTGAAATCTTATTAGTACAATCTAAAATCCTCTTTGTCTTTTGGCTTCAAAAATCAAGATCGCAGCCGCAACTGAAACATTCATAGAATCGATTTCACCCCCCATTGGGATAATAATATTTTGGGTCGCTTCTTTTCTCCATTCTTCAGTCAGTCCGGTTGCTTCAGTACCCACAACCAAAGCAGTTGGTGTTGTGTAATCTTGCGTATGATAGGAAGTGGAGTTTTGTAAAGTTGCACAGTAAAAATTAATTTTCCGTTCTTTTAAAAAAGCAATAATTTCAGATGTTGTTCCTGTTGCGATTTGGTTGGTAAACAAACAACCCACGCTGGAACGTACAATGTTTGGATTGTATAAATCGCTTTTAGGATTGGCAATAATCACTGCGTCCAGATTGGCAGCATCGGCAGTACGTAATAAAGCGCCAATGTTCCCTGGTTTTTCGGGTGCTTCTGCAACAAGAATTAATGGGTTTTCAGATAATTCCAAATCGGATAATTGCAACGATTTGGTTTTGGCTACAGCCAAAATACCTTCTGTAGTATCGCGATATGCCAGTTTTTGATACACTTCTTTGTTGATTTCTATCAATTCAGCATTTGTAGCTAATTGTCTGGCTTCGGTTTCCGAACAAATTTCCGGTAAAAACAATAGCGTTTCCATTTCATAGCCGCCTTTTATAGCAATTGAAATTTCACGTTTCCCCTCAATTAAAAAAGTTCCCGATTGTTTGCGTGCTTTCGCTTTTTCCTGCAATTGCACTAGAGATTTTATGTGTGGATTTTGAATCGAAGTGATTTGTTTCAAGACTTTCAACTATTTAATTAATAACTACAAAGATACACAGAGAAAATCCAGTTTTCTAATAGGATTTGAATATTTATTCGGAAGGATTAGATTCATTAATTGTGGGAGTTTGAAGTCGGTTTCACGAGTATTTTCTTTATTTTTGTCACAATCGAAAATTCAAAACGGCAATTCAATGTTTCATTTATTAGACATCATCGGTACAATGGCTTTTGCCATGTCAGGCGCATTGACGGCTATGAGTAAAAAACTCGATCCTTTTGGTGTATTTATCATTGCTTTTGTAACTGCTGTTGGTGGTGGAACATTGCGAGATATTATGATTGGGCGTACGCCCGTGGGGTGGATGCTGGATTTGAAATATGTTTATGTAATCACTATTGGCTTTATTCTGGCCATTATTTTTAGAAAAAAATTCGACAGGTTAAGAACGTCTTTGTTTTTATTCGACACGATTGGACTGGGGGTTTTTACTCTAATTGGTCTTGAAAAAGGAATAAATATTGGTCTTCATCCTATTGTATGTATTGCATTGGGAACTATGACGGCTTGTTTTGGAGGGGTTATACGTGATATTTTGTGCACTGAAATTCCAGTTATTTTCAGAAGGGAAATCTATGCGACGATTTGTATTTTTGGAGGGATTGTCTTTTTTTTGCTTCGGAAGCTGAATTTGGACAATGATATTTTGTACCTAACCACTTCAATTGTTATCATTTCTGTCCGTTTAATGGCCGTGAAATTCAAATGGTATTTACCCACTTTAGAACATAAAAATTGATTACTTTCACAAAGTTTAAAATCGAATAGTGAATAAGTACTTAGTAAGGCAATATCAGAAAAGGGATTATACAAATTGGAATGCCTTTATTGCTCAGGCCAAAAACGCTACCTTTCTATTTCATCGCGATTTTATGGAATACCATAAAGATCGATTCGAGGATTTCTCGTTGATGGTTTTTGAGAATGATAAATTGGTTGCTTTTTTGCCGGCAAATAGAGTTGGAGCGCAAGTTTATTCGCATCAGGGTCTGACGTATGGAGGATTAGTATATTCCAATAAAATAAATGGAGAAAAAGTAGAAGAAATTTTAGGTGCTATTTTATCTTTCTTTAAAAAAAATGAGATACGATCTTTTTATTTTAAATCAATTCCCTTATTCTATACTTCCGGTGGTAATCATGAAGCTGATTTTTTTTTACTTAAAAAAGGAGCTTTTTTGGACAAGAAAGAAATGAATTTGGCCATCAATTTAATGATGCCTTTAACTATTTCTAAAAGTAAATTAAAGCATTTCAGGAAAATTAAGGAACTCGATTTAGTAGTAGTGGAAGAACATCAATTAGAATCTTTTTGGGGATTGGTTTTAGTGCCACGACTATTGGAAAAATATCATGCTAAACCTGTTCATTCACTAGCAGAAATTACAAAATTAAAGGAGAATTTCCCCAATAATATCAAACAGTTCTCAGTGTATTATGAGGACGTGATTATTGCTGGAATTACACTATTTGAAACGGAGAAGGTTGTGAAATCGCAATATGGAGCTACCACTAAAAAAGGGGAGAAGCTGCGTGCATTAGATTTTTTATACATTACTTTAATAGAAAAATACAAGAGAGAAGGAAAGCTTTTTTTTGATATGGGTATCGTTAATGATGATAATGAAAAAGGGTATCATGCAGGGCTTTTGAAACAAAAGGAAGAATTAGGTTGCTCTGTTTATGGTCAGGACTTTTATAAAATGAATCTTATATGATACCATTTCTTGATTTAAAAAAAATAAACGAACCATATGAAACTGCCTTTCAGGAAAAAATGAAAAATGTTTTAGAAAATGGCTGGTATATTTTAGGGAGTGAAGTCCAGGAATTCGAGACTAGCTTTGCCAGCTATTGCGGTGCAAAGCATTGCATTGGGATAGGGAATGGTTTCGACGCTTTAGTTTTGATTTTTAAAGCCTATATACAGTTAGGGAGATTACAAAAAGGAGATGAAGTTGTTGTTCCTGCCAATACCTACATCGCCAGCATTTTGGCTATTCTACAGGCAGATTTAATTCCTGTTTTGGTGGAGCCAAAATTAGAAACCTACACTATCAATCCGGATCTAATTTTAAAAAAAATTACGTCGAAAACTAAAGCAATTTTAGCAGTTCATCTCTACGGACAATTGGCAGAAATGGATGCTATACATGCAATTGCTAATCAAAATAATCTGTTGGTAGTTGAAGATGCAGCACAGTCTCATGGTGCAGTCAAAAATGAAGAATCAAAAACGAAGAATCAACAATCAAGTGTAGCCTACAGTTTTTATCCTGGAAAAAATTTGGGAGCTTTAGGAGATGGTGGTGCTGTTATTACAAATGATTCGGAATTAGCCAAAGTCCTTCAGTCACTTCGGAATTATGGTTCGGAAACCAAATATTATAATGATTACATTGGGGTAAATTCAAGATTAGACGAATTGCAGGCTGCTTTCCTGAATGTAAAATTACCAAATTTAGATGCTGAAAATGAAAAGAGAAGAGTTATAGCCAAACGCTATTTGTCTGAAATAAAAAACGAGAAAATAATTTTACCTAATTGGGATTTTTCTAACAATCATGTTTTTCATTTATTTGTGATTCGAACACAAAACAGAACCAACTTACAAGAATATTTATACCAAAATGGTGTCCAGACCGTCATACATTATCCCATTCCGCCACACAATCAAAAAGCTTTATCATTATGGAACCATTTGTCTTTTCCTATTACGCAAAAAATTCATGATGAAGTATTGAGTTTGCCTATAAGTCCTGTTTTGACAATGGATGAAGTGCATTTTATTATTGCTGTTTTAAATAAATATTAAATAGTGACTGATACTAAAATGGCATATCATCAAATTGTAAAAACGACTTCGCTTTTTGGAGGAGTACAATTTTTAACTATAATAATTTCTGTAGTTCGAACCAAATTGATTGCTGTTTTTATGGGTCCTGAAGGAATGGGGATTGCAGCTTTGTTAAATTCTGCGATTGCTATGATTAGCGGTTTTTCTGGATTAGGAATAGAAACAAGTGCAGTTAAGCATATTTCAGCGGATTATAAAAATGAGAATTTAAATACAGTTTCAATTACAGTGTTAATTGTAAAAAAGTTAGCGGTACTAACCGGAATTGTAGGAGCATTGTTGACAATGGTTTTTTCAAATTGGTTGAGCCTTATCACTTTTGGAAATTCGAATCAGATGTATTCGTTTGTCTTTCTATCCATTACATTATTGTTTAGACAGTTGACAATTGGTGAATTAGTTGTTTTACAAGGATTAAGAAAAATGCGTTTTTTGGCGAAAGCTAATTTATATGGAAATGTATGTGGCCTGCTATTTTCGATTCCGTTGTATTACTATTATGGAATCGACGCAATTGTTCCAACAATAATTGTTGCATCCCTATCGGCATTATTAGTTACTTTTTATTATTCGAATAAAATAAGAATCGAAAAAAAGTGTATAACTCGTAATCAATTAATGAGCGATGGTAAGCGTATTGTCAGGCTTGGAGTTATGCTTACATTAAGTGGTTTATTGACTTTATTGACTACGTATTTAATCCAAATTTATGTTGGAAAACATGGAGGTTTAGAACAAGTTGGATTTTATAATGCAGGTTTTACGTTGTTGAATTCTTATGTTGGAATAATTTTTACCGCAATGAGTACTGATTATTTTCCAAGATTGGCTTCTATATGCGATGAAAACGAAAAAGTCCGAACTAGTGTTATTCAACAATCTTTCATTTCGATATTGATTATAACGCCTATAATAATTCTGTTTTTAACGTTGATTCCGCTTATCGTTACGATTGTGTTTACACCAGAATTTAGTGCTATTATTCCAATGGTTTCTTTCGGGATATTAGCGATGTTATTCAGAGCGGTTTCCTGGTCGATGGGCTATATTTTGATTGCAAAAGGAGATTCAAAAATGTTTCTGAAAACTGCTGTTGGTTTCAATAGTCTGTCTTTATTTTTAAATGTTTTGGCCTATAATTTTTATGGATTGGAAGGACTTGGATTTAGTTTTTTTGTTTATTATTTGATTCATTTTATTGTTTTAAAAATGATTACAAAAAAAAGATATGGTTTTTATTTTGACAGTGATTTTTACCAGATATATCTAATTTGCATAGTGATGTGTATGGTAGCTTTTTTACTTCGATATATTCCGAATCCAATTTTGAAGTATGGTTTGATGTCAATAATGGTTGTGCTCTCTACTGTTTTTGTTTTATTTCAAATGAATAAAAAGATGGATTTAAAAGGATTGTTCAATACTATAATTAGAAAATAAAATGATTGAAATTTTAAAGCATAATTATAGAAAGGCAAAGTCAAGGTGTCAAAAACTTAGATTTTATTATTCCATAAATTGGATAAAAACGCTTTACTTTAATTTTAAAAAATTTCCTTTCAGTGTGGCTAGAAAGCTTCCGGTGTTTTTTTACGGTAACGTAAAATTCGCTTCACTAGCTGGTAAAATCGAAATTATAGGAGCTATTAAAAAAGGAATGATTGGTTTCGGACAACCTTATGAAATGAACACACTTCACAAAGGAATCGCCGAAATTAATATTTTAGGAACTCTGGTCTTTAAGGGTCACGTTCAATTTGGTAAAGATTATTTTATCTACATTGGTGAGAATGGATACTGTGAGTTGGGTCACATGGCTGCTCTAGGTTCCAATGCTAAATTGATTTGTATCGAACGAATTGTTTTTGGGAATTATGCCCGTTTCGGTTCGGAATCTCAAATTATGGACACCAATTTCCACCAAATGATCAATACCAAAAGTGGCGAAAAATTCAAAATGACGGCTCCAATCATAATAGGAAATTACAATTATGCAGGAAGCAGGGTTACAGTATTGCAAAATACTAAAACGCCTGATTTTTGTACGATCGCTTCTAATAGTCTGTGCAATGCAGATTATACTTGTTTCGGTTCGAATATTTTGATAGGAGGTATTCCCGCAAAATTTATAAAAGATTCTATTTCCAGAGATTGGGAAGGAGAGAAGGCGGCATTAGATGATTATTTAATAGTGTAGATTATGAAATCAGCAGCTGGAATCTCAACTTTATTTCCAGAATAATATATTTCAATAATAATGAGTTATTCGAAGTTTTATAGGCAAGAATCATCTCAAAATGAATGCGTTTTAAAATTGATTTGTTTTCTTTTTCTGTTTTATTGAGTTCAATTGCTTTTTTTAGTATTAAATAAGTGGAGTAATTGATTTTTCTGGCTCTGGCATCATTTTTCTTAAAAAAATCTGTTCCTAAAGAATTTTTGACAATCCTTTTCTGCAGTAAGATTTCATCAATAAAATCAAAGTCGTAAATTCGAGAAGAGCGAATCCAAAAATCTAAATCCTCGTAAGCTAACCGCTCGTCATAACCATTTAAATGATCAAATACCGATTTTTTCACCATCGATGAAACGGAACAAATACTGTCTCCGCCAGAAAGAACTGCTTCGTAAATGTTACCCGTTATTCTCTTGGTAATTACTTTTTTAAAATTGTCCACAGGGAAATAATAAGAATCAAATGCACCACTTTCTGTAATCAATTCAACATTTCCATAAACAATTCCAAGATTTTTATAGGTTGTGTTTTTGAAAGTGTTTATTTGCGAAGTAACACAGTTGGGTAATAAAACATCATCGGCAGCCAAGTCAATTATGAATTCTCCTTCTGCTTCTTTCAAGGCTTTATTAAACGATTTTGTACTCCCTAAATTAGTTTCATTTGCAATAAATTGAATTGTTGGAAAATCAAGGAGCCATTTTTCTATTAGTGCTTTTGAATTATCAGTACTGCAATCATCAACAATAATAAGCTTTATAGTAGGATAGTCCTGATTGATGACAGAAAATAAACTCTGCAAGACATATTCTCCCTGATTGTAACACAAGCAAATAATGGTAACCAATGGATTGTGTTGCATATTTTTTTAAAAGACTTATATTTGATACGAAAATAAGAAATCGATAATGATATTGCCTAACAAAAAAATTAAAATTGCTTTAATTGGTTATCGATTAAGTCATGGTGGAGCCGAAAGGGTTATGGCGATATTGTCTCAATTTTTTGAAAAGCAGGGAATAGAGGTTCACAATATTATTGTTCTCGATGAAGTTTCCTATTTGTATTCAGGGAAACTGGTCAATTTAGGCAAGATGAAAAATACTTCTAATGGACTTTTCGATAAATGGAATCGGTTCGTTTTTCTTAAAAAATACCTTGACAAGAATAATTTTGATTTCATTATAGATTTCCGATTCAGGATAAAACCTATTCAGGAAGTATTGATAGCAAAATGGCTTTACAAAACAAAAACTATTTTCACGGTTCATAGTTTTTTGATTGATCATTACATGCCGAATTGGTCTTTTCTTACTCGTTTAATGTATGGATATTGTTACAAAATAGCTACTATTACTGATCAATCTAAAGCACTAATAGAAAACAAACACCATCTTAAAAATGTTGTTCGAATTTATAATCCAATTGATATTGATGCTATTGTATTGGAAAGTACAGCGTTGAATGAACTTCAGTTCAAATATATTATTGGCATAGGCCAAATGGAGACTAACATCAAACAATTTGATAAACTGATTGAGGCATATTCGGAATCGGTTTTGCCCAGCAATACTATTCATTTGGTTTTGTTAGGCGAAGGTGAAAGAAAAGATTTTCTTCAAAATTTAGCCAAACAGAGAAATATAGAAGACAAAGTACATTTTTTGGGGTACCAGAATAATCCATTTAAGTATTTAAAAAAGGCACAATTTTTTGTTTTAAGCAGTTTGAATGAAGGTTTGCCAAATGTTATTTTGGAGTCTTTGGCTTGTCAAACTCCTGTTGTTGCGTTCAATTGCTTATCAGGACCCAGTGAAATGATTCAGCATAGAGAAAATGGATTGCTAGTCGCTAATCAAAATGTTGAAAAACTTTCTGAAGCGATGAATTTATTCGTGGAAGACGAAAATTTATATCGATATTGCAAACAAAATGCGTTACAAAGTGTGCAATCTTTTTCTATTTCAGTTATTGGAAAACAGTGGTTGGATGTAATGCAATTAGGTTAGACTAGAATTATGAGAACAATAAAAGATATACAATTGCTTAAAATTCCCGTTGTAGAAGATACACGTGGGAATTTAGCTTTTATTCAAGAAGATATTTTACCATTTGAATTCAAGCGTGTGTATTATCTTTTTGATGTGCCCAGCAATTCTTTTCGAGGCGGTCATTCTCACATAAATCAGAGTGAAGTGCTAATTGCTTTGAGCGGAAGTTTTGAAGTTGTTTTAAACGACGGAACCGAAAAGAAATCTTTTCTCTTAAACAAACCAAAAACAGGATTGTATATTCCAACAGGTATATGGAGAGAATTAGAAAATTTTTCATCTGGTTCGGTTTGTTTGGTTTTAGCTTCTGATGTTTATAATGAAGACGATTATATCAGGAATTTTGATGAATTTTTGGTATCTAAAAAATGAAGCTTCTTTATGTAGTTCCAAATATAAATAATGAGGGTGGTGTAGCCAGAGTCCTTTCGGTAAAAGCCAATTATCTAGTTGAAAAATTTGGATATGAAGTTCATATTCTGACGCAAAATGAAGGTTTTTCTCCTTTGTTTTATTCTTTTAATTCCAAGATTGTTTTTCATGACATGATCTTGAAAGGGAATGTTTTTCAGTTTTTTTATTCTTTTATAAAAGCCATAAACAGTACAGTTAAAACAATACAGCCCGATGTTGTCAGTGTTTGTGATAATGGCTTGAAAGCCTATTCCATTCCTTTTGTTTTAAAAAATAAAGTTCCTCTTATTCTAGAAATGCACAGTTCTAAGTTTATCGAGGAAAGAGAATCAGGAAATACTATTTTTACAAAAGTTGGCGCTAATTGTATCCATGCTTTAAAAAAAAGAGGAATAAAGAAATACGATCGATTTGTTGTTGAAACATGCGAAAGCATTTCAGAATGGAACATCTATAATACAATCGTAATTCCAAACCCCTTATGGTTTACTTCAGATAAAATCAGTGCATTAGAAAGTAAAAAAATAATTGCTGTTGGACGGCATACTTATGAAAAGGGGTTCGATAGAATGTTACAAATCTGGAAAAAAGTAGTTGCTAAACATTCGGATTGGATATTGGAAATTTATGGAAAATCATCCGAAAATATCGATTTACGATTGTTAGCTGAAAATCTGGATATTTCTAGTAGTGTTGTTTTTTACGAACCGGTTCAAAATATTAACGAAAAATATTTAGAAGCCTCTATTTATCTAATGACTTCTCGATTTGAAGGCTTTGGAATGGTATTAATTGAGGCGATGAGTTCTGGGTTACCTTGTATTGCTTATGATTGTCCGTGTGGACCAAAAGGAGTTTTGTCTCAAAACGAAGACGGATTTTTGATCGAAAATGGCAATGAGTTGGATTATATAAAGGCGGTGGAGACTTTAATTGAAGATCGGGGGATAAGGATTGAAATGGGAAGAAGGGCGAAATTATCTAGCGAAAAATATAATATCGATGCAATTATGAAAAGTTGGAATCAGCTGTTTATTGGAATTAAAAAGAGCTAATTTTTTGATTTAACGAACATAAATATCCAACACGAAACAAATTAAAAACCCACAAATTAGGATTCTTTCCCGTTAAATTTTGTAGTATTGATTTTTCGAAAAAGGCGTACATTTTTGATATGATAAAAGTTGATTTTGTTATCATAAAAAAATGGTACAGCTGAAGCAATCGAATAAACGTAAGGTCTATTTTTTCCCCCTGATATAATAAAATCAAATTTTCTAAGGCCTCTTTGGTCTTGTTTAGGTACACTAAATTGGTGTCAATATCTCCGTGTTCAACAGGATTTTCGATATGATTTACTTTAGCTTGCACTACACTTAACTCATACGAAAGCTGGGTATCATCATGTCCGTATTTTTTTATGTTTCTATCAAATTTTGCTTTGTTGAAACAGTTTTTTTTAATTATCGTATTATTAAAGAGTAAGGAGTTATACAGTTTTTTCTTTCTGTTTTGGGCGGTTTTATCTTCAATGAATAGTCCGTATTTCCAGCGTAATTTTTGATTTTCGGAAGGGCATTTTTCGGGATGCAACCTGCCGCCATAAACAACGTCAAAATCCTTTAAATTAGAAATGTATTTTTTGATGTAATCGTTACGAATGATTATAGAGTCACCATCGATAAAAAGCAAATAGTCATATTTTGCTTGTTCGGCCAGGGAATTTCTGTTTGCGCGATGGGCAATGTTTTGATTTAATGATATAAAACTGCAATTCGATAGCGCATTTACATCCTCATTAAAAACATTTAAATTGGATGCCGATGCATCATCTTGGCATAGAATCTCGAAATTTATGCTGCACTTCATACATTGTTTATGCAGCTCTAAAACGAGAGGGTAAACATTGTAATTGTATATAGGAATAAGTATGGAGAGCATTAAGCCGTTCTTTGAACTACTTCAAAGATTTTGGCATCTTCACATTTCAATGTTTTTGATGGGAATTTCATCAATAGTGCGTAATCATGCGTTGCCATAATGATTGTTTTTCCGTTTGCATTAATTTTTTTTAATACTTCCAATACTTCGGCACTTGTTTGCGGATCAAGGTTTCCGGTAGGTTCGTCAGCAAGAATTAGTTCGGGATCGTTAAGCAAAGCTCTGGCTATTGCCACACGTTGCTGTTCTCCTCCAGAAAGTTGATGTGGCATTTTTTTGCCAAAATCTTTCATTCCGACTTTATTTAAAACTTCATCAATTTTATTTTGCATTTCTACATTGTCTGTCCATCCAGTTGCTTTAAGTACGAACAACATATTATCATTAACAGTACGGTCTGGAAGTAATTTGAAATCCTGAAAAACAATACCAATCTTTCTTCTCAAAAATGGAATGTCATCTTCCTTTATGGTAGCTAAATCAAAATCTACGATGCTTCCTTCTCCCTCTGTCAAAGGTAAATCTCCATACAAGGTTTTCATTAAGCTACTTTTTCCTGAGCCTGTTTTTCCAATGATGTAAAGGAATTCACCGTGTTTTACATCCAAATTTACCTCAGATAAAATAGTTTTTCCTTCTTGATATATGGTAACATTTTTTAAAGACAGTACAGATTGTGACATATTTTGCATTTGTTTATGTGGTAAAAGTAATAAGATAACGGTTCTATTCAAAATAAATTCTACGGTATTAGATAGAATTGCATAATTATGATAATATGTGAAAGTCTGGAAGTTTGGATTGATGAAAGATATGCTGAACTTTTGGCCTGTTAAAAAACGAATTTTAGGATGTTAAAAAAAATGTTCATAATAAAAGCTAATAGCGATTCGTTATAGAGTTCAGAATATGATACATTTGAATTCTTAAAATAAAATCACAATGCGTAAAATTTCTTGGCTCTTCTTCTCTACTTTTTTTATTATAACTGCTAGCATTTTTGCACAAAAATCTACCATATACACTCACGATTCGAAAGATTTTAATAAAGCGGTTTCTTTATTTAAAGATGCCCAGTATGCATCAGCTCAAATTATTTTCAATAAAGTTAAAGAAACAGCCGCTACTGAAGAGCTAAAATCGGATTGTGCCTATTATGCCGCGAATTGTGCTATTCGAACCAATCAAGCCAATGCTGATGAGCTGATGGAGCGTTTTGTTTCGGATTATCCGACTAGTGTGAAGCAGAATCAGGCCTATATTGAAGTAGCACATTATCATTTTAATCAAGGGAATTATCCGCAAGCTTTACAATGGTTTGATAAAGTTGATGAAAGTAATTTGAGTAATAGCGACCGAGATAAATTCAATTTCCAGAAAGGGTATAGTTTTTTTAATGGCAAAAAGAAAAAAGAAGCAACAGTCTATCTTAATAAAGTAGTAAACTCAGCTGAATATGGCTCGCAGGCTAAGTATTACTTGGGATTTATGGCATACGAGGGAGATGATTATAAGCAAGCCACAAAATATTTTGATGAAGTTTCAGGCGAAGAAAAATACAAAGAAAAGCTTTCTTATTATCAAGCCGACATGAATTTCAAATTAGGGAATTTCCAAAAAGCAATTGATTTGGGTCAGAAAGCAATGGCTAAATCAAATCCTGGAGAGAAATCAGAACTTAATAAAATTATAGGCGAAAGCTATTTTAATTTAAAAACATATGATAAGGCAATACCGTATTTAGTTGCTTATAAAGGAAAAAAAGGAAGATGGAATAACACTGACTTTTACCAATTGGGTTATGCGTACTACAAACAAAAAGACTATGAAAACGCAATTTCTCAGTTCAATAAAATTATAGGCGGAAAAGATTTTGTGGCTCAAAATGCCTATTACCATTTGGGAGAAAGTTACCTGAATACCGATAAAAAACAACAAGCCCTAAATGCTTTTAAAAATGCGTCGGAAATGGAGTTTGACGCTGGGATTCAGGAAGACGCAAGTTTGAATTATGCGAAATTAAGTTATGAATTGGGAAATTCCTACCAAAGTGTACCTGCTGTTTTACAGGCTTTTTTGAAAAAGTACCCAGAAAACGCGAACCGTTCAGAGATAGAAAGACTATTGATTGATTCTTATATTTCCTCTAAAAACTACAAGGAGGCATTTGTTTTACTGGAGAAAAATAAAACCCCGGAGAATAAATTAGCCTATCAAAAAGTAACGTTCTATAGAGGACTGGAATTGTATACGGATGGTAATTATCCCGAAGCTTTGAAAATGTTTACTAAATCTATAAATGAACAAAAGGACGCTGTTTTTATTGCACGAGCCACTTTCTGGAAAGGTGAAACAGAGTATGTTTTAAATGATTTTAAAGATGCTTTGTTAAGTTTTAAACAATTTGCAGGTTTGGCTCAGGCACCTACAACACCAGAATATAAAAATCACAATTACAATATTGCCTATGCGTATTTCAAACTGAAGGAGTACGATCAAGCTGGTAATTATTTTCAAAACCAAATAGAGAAGGTGAAGGACGATAAAGTACGTCTGAATGATTCCTATTTGCGTTTAGCGGATTGTCGTTTTGTTACTTCAAAGTATGGTGCAGCAATGGACGCGTACACTAAGGTTATTGAATCTAAAAGTGTTGATGCGGATTATGCTTATTTCCAAAAAGCAATTAGCTATGGATTTATTTCTAAAAATGACAAGAAAATTGATGAGCTAAATGGATTTTTACAATTGTATCCAAAATCAGCTTATCGTGATGATGCGCTTTTTGAACTTGGAAATACTTACGTTGCCGAGAATAAAAATGAGCTGGCGCTAAAAACGTACGACCGATTGAATGTCGAATTCAAGAAAGGTTCTTTTACGTCAAAATCTATTTTGCGTCAGGGATTAATTTATTATAATTCAGATAAAGATGATCAGGCATTAGTGAAATTTAAAAAAGTAGCTGCGGATTTTCCTCGAACTCCGGAAGCATTAGAAGCCGTCGCTACTGCACGATTGATTTATGTGGACAATGGTAGAGTTGATGAATATGCGAATTGGGTGCGTACTTTAGATTTTGTTGCCGTTACAGATGCAGAACTTGATAATGATACTTATGAAGCTGCTGAAAAACAGTATCAACAAAATAACACCAAGCAGGCTATTACAGGATTTAGTGGATATGTTTCTAATTTCCCAAGAGGGATTCATGCTTTACATGCTAATTTTTATCTTGCTCAAGCCTATTTTTCTGAAGGATCTGAAAGTAAATCTATTCCTAATTATGAATATGTAATTGATCAACCCAGAAGTGAGTTTACAGAACAATCATTATCCCGATTGGCTCAAATTTTTCTTAAAAGCAAAGAGTACAGCAAGGCAATTCCAGTCTTGTCGCGTTTAGAAGAGGAAGCGGATGTTTCAGAAAATAAAACATTTGCGCAGTCCAATTTGATGAAAATATACTACGAGAAGAAAGATTATCCAAATTCGGTAATTTATGCGGAGAAAGTTTTGATGAATCCTAAGACGGATAATAATGTAAAAAGTGACGCGCAAATAATAATAGCACGTGCGGCAATGCAAACGGGTGATGAAAATAAGGCGCAAGCTGCTTATGCAAAAGTTATGACGATTGCTAAAGGAGAATTGGCAGCCGAAGCGCTATATTATGACGCTTATTTTAAAAATAAAGAAGGAAAGTTTGAAATATCAAATATTGCAGTTCAAAAATTAGCAAAGAATTATTCGAGCTATAAATATTTTGGGGCTAAAGGATTAGTCTTGATGGCAAAAAACTTTTATGGATTGAAGGACAGTTATCAGGCAACATACATTTTAGAAAATGTAATCCAGAATTTTACTGATTTTTCAGATGTTATTTCAGAAGCACAAACTGAACTGGACTACATTAAAACGGAAGAATCTAAGACAAATTCATCGATTGTCAAATAAGAAGTCACTGATGATAAATAAGAAGAAAACAAGGAAAAACGGCTTTAAATTTTTAAAATAATCTAAAGCTAAAAAATATACGGAAATGGATATATCTTTTTACATCGTTGATGTTTTTGCAGAGAAAAAATATGCAGGCAATCAACTGGCTGTTTTCTTAGGTGCTGAAGACTTAAGTAACGAAGAGATGCAAAAAATTGCCCGTGAAATCAATTTTGCGGAAAGTACATTTATTACTAAGCTTGAACCGGAAAATAAATTTGCAGAAATTAAAATTTTCACTCCAGAGCACGAAATGCAGTTTGCGGGACATCCAATCATAGGAACCTCTTGGCTTTTGATGAATCGAATATTTGAAAATCAACCTGAAAGGATCAGGCTATCGGTTCCAATTGGTGAAATTCCAATTCATCAATCAGGAGATTTGGTTTGGTTGCAGGCGGCTCAACCGGAGTTTCTGGATATTTTTTTACCGGAGGATTTTTTATCCTTCAGCAATTTAGGAAGTACTGATTTTGATACTAAATTCCCAATTCAGGAAGTTACCACAGGGAGTGCTTTTGTGATTGTTCCTCTCAAAAATAGAAATGCCTTAGAGAATTTAATTCTGGATCAGGTTAAAATGGGTAAATGGTTGCATGCCCATTGTAAAACAAATCATAGAGCCTTGTATTTTTATTGTTTAGAAGAAACAAAGCTCATTAGCAGAATGTTATATATTGAAGAGAATCAGCTTAAAGAAGATGCTGCCACCGGTAGTGCAAGTACTTGTTTGCAGGCTTTTCTTTTAAAATATCATTCGCCTGAAATTCAAATTATTAATTATCAGGGTGATTTTATTAATAGATCTTCTCAAATTTATTTCGACGGGAAATTAGCGGATAATCATTTTGATATAAAAATTGGCGGGAAAACGCAATGCATAGCAAAAGGGGAATGGGAATTGTAAATTACAGTTAGTAGTGAATAGCAAGAATAAAAAAATAAAAAGAAAGAAAAAAAGATAAGAGAAGTAATGAATTGTAAGAGAATAAGCGTTTGCTTTATTTTAATTTTTCACTTTGCTCTTTAGAAAAAAAACAAAAAATATGAACATCAATTTCCAAAATAAAATAATTCTTAGTTTGTTTCTAATTGCTTACCAGTTCGCGTTTGCACAAAAAAAGGAACAAATAGGAACAGAAACAGTAAATGTTGTGAAACCGTATACGCCAACAATTTCAGATGCTTTCAAAGTGAAGGAAACACCTTCGCTTGATGAAGAAGAAAATACTAAAAAAGAAACGGTAAAATACACCATCTTTTCTTTTCCGGTAGCTTCGACTTTTACGCCTTCTAAAGGAAAAGCTGAAGTAGTGGAAAAGGAAAAACAAGGCCATTTGTTTAAAAACTACGCGACTTTTGGACTTGGGAATTACGGAACTTTTATCGGGGAATTGTTCGTAAATCATGACATTAATACTACGGATTATGTAGGTGGAATGTTTCGTCATCACTCCTCACAAGGAGGAATCAAGAAGGTAGAATTAGAGGATCGTTTTTACGACACATCGATTGATTTAATGTATGGTTCAAACCAGAACGATCTTTCCTGGAATGTAGATTTGGGATACCAAAATCAAATTTATAACTGGTATGGATTGCCTGCTGGTTTTGGCAGTACTTTATCGGCTCAGGATAGACAGGTTTTGGTTAATGGTCTAAAACCACAACAGGTATATAGCACGATATCGTTAGGAGGAAATTTAGAGTTTGATGAAAGTATTTTTAATAAAATGAGCCTTAAATTCAGTCATTTTTCAGATACTTTTGAATCTTCAGAAAATAGATTTTATGCTAAGCCGACTGTTCAGTTTGATGTTATGGATAGTGCTGTGAAAACAGATATAATTGTTGATTATGTAGCTGGCAGTTTCAAAGAAAATTATTCGAATACAAATACATCTCCTGTAAAATATGGTTTTACTAATTTTGGGATTGCTCCTAGTTTTGTAATGCAGGAAGACGATTGGACGCTGAATATTGGAGCTGGTTTGTTCTATAGTCTGGATAATGAGAACAGTAATAATACTTTTTTTGTGTACCCAAAAATCAATGCTTCCTATAAAGTTGTCGGCGATTTGATGATTTTTTACGCTGGAGCTGAAGGAAATTTAAAACAAAATTCCTATCAGGATTTTGTCGACGACAATCCGTTTCTCTCTCCAACATTAAATATAGCGCCAACGGATCAGCAATATGATATTTTTGCAGGATTAAAAGGGAAGCTGGCTAATAGTGTGAGTTATAACATTAGAGGTTCGTATGTTAATGAAAGAAATAAAGCCTTGTTTAGAAGCAATGATTATAATGAAAATACAAGCAATCGGGACTATGCTTTCGGGAATTCCTTCCAAGTGGTGTATGACGATATGAGGACTTTGAGTTTTTATGGAGAATTAAAAGCGGACTTTTCTAAGGATGTATCTTTTGGAATCAGTGGAACTTTCAGCAGTTTTACAAACGATTTTCAAGAAGAAGCCTGGAATTTGCCAGCTGTAAAAATAAATTCAAGTTTGGATTTTGATGTAACTAAAAAATGGTTCGCTGGTGTAAATGTGTTTTATGTAGGCGAGCGTAAAGATTTTCAAATTAATACGGATTTGGTATATATAGATCAGCCAGCGCCTATTACTTTATCCTCTTATTTTGATGTAAACGCAAATGTTGGATTCAAATACAGCGATCGATTGACTGCTTTTTTAAGAGCTAATAATATTACCAATAAAGCCTATCAAAAATGGTTGAATTATCCGGTTCAGGGTTTTCAAGTTACTGCCGGAGTAAACTATAAATTTGATTTCTAAAATAGGTTTAAGGGGTTAGTGGTTCAAAGATAAAAAGTTCTATGCCTTTTTTAAGACATAGAACTTTTTATCTTTGAATCAATATAACTTTTGCACTTCACAAAAAATGACTTTAAAACAAAAAATACATACTCATTATCTTCAATTAGTTCAGGATAGAATCGATGTTTTCAAGGACATGATTGTTGCGCTTACCGAAGACTCTAAGAACGACGCCAAGGGTTCTGCCGGAGACAAACACGAAACAGCTTTGTCTATGATGCATATCGAGCAGGAGAAACTCAATACGAAACTTAGAGAAGTGTTAACGCAAAAAGCTGTCTTAGATAAAATAGATGCTGCTACAATAGCTGAAACAATTATTGTTGGCAGTTTGGTTAAAGCCAATGGAATTTATTTATACCTCAGTGTGGCACTTCCCAAAATCAATATCGAAGGAATCAATATTATTGCATTATCACCACAATCACCATTAGGAAATAAACTAATGGGAAATACTATTGGGTTTGCTTTTGAAATTAATACTACAAGGTATCTGATAGAAGAGATTCTATAAATTAAAACACAATAGATTTACCGGTTTAGATTCATTAGGCTTAAGTAAAGCAGTTTTGATTGAGATGAAATTAGGATTTTCAACTTCAAAACTGGTTTCTTTGATTTTTAATTACGATTTAATTGTAAAACCTAAGTTTTACTTTAGATTTTAAACCAAAATTGCTATTTGTGTTTTAGGAATGTAACTGTTGTTGCATCTTTGTCACATCAAATAAAAAAAACAAATTAAAAATATATAATTATGTGCGGAATAGTATGCGCCTTTGATTTAAAACAAAAAGCTGAAGTTTTAAGACCACAAGTATTAGAAATGTCTAAAATTATCCGTCACCGTGGACCAGACTGGAGTGGGATTTTTAGTAATGAAAAAGCCATTTTGTCTCATGAGCGTTTAGCAATTGTTGACCCGGCTTCAGGAAAACAGCCTTTATTTAGCGAAGATAAACAACTAGTTTTAGCAGCAAATGGTGAAATTTATAACCACCGTGAATTGCGTAAACAATTTGAAGGAAAATATAACTTTCAAACCGAAAGTGACTGTGAAGTTATTTTAGCGCTTTATAAAGAAAAAGGGCCTCATTTTATAGATGAGATGAATGGGATTTTTGGATTTGCTATTTATGATGTAGAAAAAGATGAGTATTTTGTTGCTCGTGACCATATGGGAATTATCCCATTGTACATTGGTTGGGATCAACACGGGACTTTTTATGTAGCTTCAGAATTGAAAGCATTAGAAGGATACTGTACCAAAATTCAATTGTTTCCTCCAGGGCATTATATGACTAGTAAAGATGGAGAATTTGTTCAATGGTATAAAAGAGAATGGACGGATTATGATGCTGTAAAAGACAATGTGACAAGTATTTCAGCTATTAAAGAGGCACTTGAAGCAGCTGTTCACAGACAATTGATGAGTGATGTGCCATACGGGGTATTGCTTTCCGGAGGGTTGGATTCTTCCATCACTTCAGCTGTTGCTAAAAAATATGCGCAAAAACGTGTTGAATCAGGAGATGTCGCTGATGCATGGTACCCGCAATTGCATTCTTTTTCTGTAGGATTAGAAGGTTCGCCAGATTTAGCTGCCGCTCGTATAGTAGCCGATCATATTGGTACTATTCACCATGAAATAAAATTTACGATTCAGGAAGGTTTAGATGCTGTTCGTGATGTGATTTACAACTTGGAAACATATGATGTTACAACCATTAGAGCATCAACACCTATGTGGTTAATGGCGCGGGTTATTAAATCAATGGGTATTAAAATGGTATTGTCAGGTGAAGGAGCTGATGAGTTGTTTGGTGGATATCTTTATTTTCATAAAGCACCAAACGCAAGAGAATTTCATGAAGAAACAGTACGTAAATTAAGTAAATTACACATGTACGACTGTTTGCGTGCCAACAAAAGTTTAGCGGCTTGGGGTATTGAAGGACGAGTTCCGTTTTTGGATAAAGAATTTATGGATGTTGCTATGAGAGTTAATCCACAAGACAAAATGATCAACAGCGAACACAAAATGGAAAAATGGGTTGTTCGTAAGGCATTTGAAGATATGCTGCCAGAAAGTGTTGCCTGGAGACAAAAAGAGCAATTTAGCGATGGAGTTGGTTACAGTTGGATTGATACCTTAAAAGAAGTGGTAGCTGTAGAAGTTTCTGATGATCAATTAGCAAATGCTAAATATAAGTTTCCTTTACAAACGCCAACTTCTAAAGAAGAGTATTATTATCGTTCAATCTTTCATGAGCATTTCCCAAGTGATGCTGCAGCTTTATGTGTTCCACAAGAAGCAAGTGTGGCGTGTAGCACAAAAATTGCATTAGAATGGGATGAAGCATTTAAAAACATGAATGATCCTTCAGGAAGAGCAGTTGCTAATGTTCATGAAGATTCTTATATAAAAGGATAAACAGCATTTCAATTTTAAATTTTATAAATTAGTCAGACGTTCTCAATTTTGAGAGCGTCTTTTTTTTGCTTGGCAAAATATTGTCGATGTGATTAGTAAGAACTGTCTAGAAAGAGGTTTTCAAATGGGAAAAAGTCTAGAAGTAGCAAAAACGGGCTGATTTTGTATTTACGACCAGGGTTTAATGACAATTAATGAAAATAAAATCGTTAAAATGAAGGCTTTCAGCATCTGTTTAAAAGAGGTAAAACGAACTTATTTTCGGGTTAAAGTGCTTATTTACAATTTGTAACGTAGTGCTCTGGTTTTTGAAGCTATAAGTTACAATTTATATGTAAAAAGCTTTTTATTGATTGTAAATTTAAACCAAAACATGGCTTTGTGTTTTGTATTTGTGACTGTTAGTGCATCTTTGACTTACGAAAATAAGCAAAAAGATAAATTATAAAATTATGTGCGGAATATTAGCCATTATTGGAAAAGGAAAAGATGAAAAACTAGTAAGAGAACTTTCCAAAAGGATGGGTCACCGTGGTCCCGACGAGAGTGATTTGTATGTTACTGAAAAAGGTTCTGTTTTAAGTCATGAACGTTTGTCTATTGTCGATTTGCATTCCGGAAAACAACCAATACAAGGTACCAAAACGGCCTATATGGTACATAATGGTGAAATATATAATCATCAAGCTTTGAGGGATGGTATTTTGCAACACCATACTTTTAGAACTAAATCAGATTCAGAGGTTATAGTTCATCTGTACGAAGAATTTGGATATGATTTCTGTAATATGCTTGATGGAGACTGGGCTTTTGTTATCGTTGACGGCGATGACTTTATTGCAGGCAGAGACCCAATGGGAGTAAAGCCTTTGTACTATGGTTTGGATGAACGAGGAAGGATTTATTTTTCATCTGAAATGAAACCTATTGCTGATCAGTGTAGGACTTTTTCAACATTTCCTCCGGGACATTATTATACTCAGAAAACGGGTTTTGTAAAATACTACCAACCAGAGTATGAAGATTATTTAAAAGCAGATCAGGCCCTCGATTTAGATTTAATCAGAGAAACTTTGACTGAAGCGACTCGCAAGCGTTTGATGAGTGATGTGCCAATTGGAGTATTGCTTTCGGGTGGATTAGATTCTTCTTTGACTTCAGCGATTGCTTCTCGTTTATTAGCGGAAAGCGGCAAAAAATTACATTCTTTTTCTATTGGACTAGATGCTGATGCGCCAGATGCTGTAGCAGCGAGAAAAGTAGCGGAGTATTTAGGTACGGAGCACCATGAAATTCACTTTACGATTGAAGAAGGGATAAGAATATTGGATAAATTAATTTGGCATTTGGAAACCTATGATGTGACTTCGATTAGAGCAAGTACACCAATGTATTTTTTGTCGAAAGCGATTGCTGATATGGGAATAAAAGTAGTGCTTTCAGGAGAAGGGGCAGATGAGATTTTCGGAGGATATTTGTATTTCAGAAATGCACCATCAACAGAAGATTTCCAAAAAGAAACAATTGAGCGGGTTCAGAAATTATTTACTGCCGATTTATTAAGAGCAGACAAATCTACTATGGCTCACGGATTAGAGGCTAGAGTTCCATTTTTAGATAAGGCATTCTTAGATGTCGCAGTTCGTGTCAAAGCAGAAGAGAAAATGCCTAAAACGTATGGAGGGAAAGAAAAATATATACTAAGGAAAGCATTTGATACTCCGGACAACCCTTATCTTCCCGCTGAGGTTTTATGGAGGCAAAAAGAACAGTTTTCTGATGGTGTAGGATATAATTGGATCGATCAATTGATTGAATACTGTTCTTCTCAAGTTACTGATGCCCAATTAGCAGGAGCTGGAGCGGAATTTCCATACAATGCGCCAGGGACTAAAGAGGCGTATTTTTACAGGTCTATTTTTAATAAATATTACCCTCAAGTTAGTGCCGCCCAAACGGTTAGGAAGTGGATTCCAAAATGGCAAGAAAATCAAGACCCGAGCGGAAGAGCCAATGCTGCTCACGTTAAGGCAGATGTTGAAATTGCCAAAACAGGAGTTACTGTTTGAAATACTAATTTGAATTTGTATAAATGAAGAACGCTCTCAATTTTGAGAGCATTTTTTTTGCAGTTATATGAACAAATGTTAATAACTTAAGGGCTTAAAAAGGGAATTTAACGGTTATATAATTTGTGTTTTTATATATTTGCGTGTTAGACAAAAATTACATTTTTTTAGAATAAAATATATGAGCGAAGAAATCAAGAAGGACAGTTATTCAGCAGATAGTATTCAGGCATTAGAAGGAATGGAACACGTAAGAATGCGTCCATCGATGTATATTGGAGATGTAGGTGTTCGAGGGCTACATCATTTAGTTTATGAAGTTGTGGATAACTCTATTGATGAGGCAATGGGAGGTCATTGTGATACCATAGTAGTTGATATAAATGAAGACGGATCTGTTTCTGTTGAAGATAACGGACGTGGTATACCTGTAGGTATTCATAAAAAAGAAGGAGTTTCTGCATTAGAAGTTGTAATGACCAAAATTGGAGCTGGAGGAAAATTTGATAAAGATTCCTATAAAGTTTCCGGAGGACTTCACGGTGTTGGGGTTTCTGTGGTAAATGCATTGTCAAACCATTTGAGGGCTACAGTACATAGTAGTGATGGAAAGATATACGAGCAAGAATATGAAAAAGGTAAAGCGTTATATCCAGTTAAACAAATTGGAGTGACGAGTAAAAGAGGAACAATTGTTACTTTTTATCCGGATCCAAGCATATTTACACAAACTGTAGAGTATTCTTATGATACTTTGTCAGCTCGTATGCGTGAATTGTCTTACCTGAACAAAGGGATTACTATTACTTTTACAGATAAAAGAGAAAAAGATAAAAACGGGAATTTTGTGTCAGAAGTATTTCATTCTGATGAAGGTTTGAAAGAATACATCCGTTACTTAGATGGAAACCGTGAGCCAATTATTGCGCACGTGATTTCTATGGATAATGAAAAAGGAGAAATTCCGGTGGAGGTTGCATTAATTTACAACACAAGTTATACGGAAAATATTTTTTCTTACGTGAATAATATCAATACTCATGAAGGAGGAACGCATTTGCAAGGTTTTAGAACGGGTCTTACCAGATCTTTGAAGAAATATGCCGATGCATCAGGAATGTTAGATAAGCTGAAATTTGATATTTCGGGAGATGACTTTCGAGAAGGATTAACTGCAATTATTTCTGTAAAAGTTGCTGAGCCGCAATTTGAAGGACAAACCAAAACGAAACTAGGAAACAGAGAAGTTGTTTCTCCGGTAAGTCAGGCAGTAAGTGAAATGATTGAGAATTATTTGGAAGAAAATCCAAATGACGCTCGAATCATTGTTCAAAAAGTAATTCTTGCAGCACAAGCGCGTCACGCAGCCAAAAAAGCACGTGAAATGGTTCAACGCAAGACCGTAATGGGTGGCGGAGGATTGCCAGGAAAACTATCTGATTGTTCTGAACAGGATCCTGCAAAATGTGAAGTATATCTTGTCGAGGGAGACTCGGCGGGAGGAACTGCTAAACAAGGTCGTGACCGTGCATTTCAAGCGATTTTGCCACTACGTGGTAAGATTTTGAATGTGGAGAAAGCAATGCATCACAAAGTTTTTGAAAACGAAGAGATTCGAAATATTTTTACTGCACTTGGAGTTACAATTGGAACTGCAGAAGACAGTAAAGCATTAAATATTGAAAAATTACGCTACCATAAAGTAATTATTATGTGTGATGCCGATGTCGATGGTAGTCACATTTCTACTTTAATTTTGACATTTTTCTTTAGATTTATGAAAGAACTAATCGAAGAAGGACACGTATATATTGCTGCACCACCTTTGTATTTAGTGAAAAAAGGAAACAAAAAAGAATACGCTTGGAATGATGTGCAACGTGATCAGGCGAATGAAAGAATGGGAGGAAGTGCAGGAATTCAACGATATAAAGGTCTTGGGGAGATGAACGCAGAGCAATTGTGGGAGACCACAATGGATCCAAGTTTCAGAACTTTGCGTCAGGTAACTATCGACAGTTTGGCGGAAGCCGATAGAGTATTCTCTATGTTAATGGGCGATGAAGTGCCGCCACGAAGAGAATTCATTGAGAAAAATGCAGTTTATGCTAAAATTGATGCATAGAGCTACTTTAATCAGTGGTTTGTTAGCATAAAGGAGTGATTAACGGAATTAGAGATTGACCAAGAAAAAATAACCGAATAAACGTTAAAATATGAAAGTTACCATTGTAGGAGCAGGAAATGTAGGAGCAACCTGTGCAGATGTGATTTCTTATAGAGGAATTGCTAGCGAAGTAGTATTATTGGATATTAGAGAAGGTTTTGCGGAAGGTAAAGCTTTGGATATTATGCAGTGTGCTACCAATACCGGTTTTAATACCAAAGTATCTGGTGTTACTAACGATTATTCTAAAACGGCAGGAAGCGATGTGGTGGTGATTACATCTGGAATTCCTAGAAAGCCCGGAATGACTCGTGAAGAACTAATAGGTATCAACGCAGGAATTGTGAAAACTGTTGCTGAAAATGTATTGAAGCATTCGCCGGATACTATTATAGTGGTAGTTTCAAATCCTATGGATACTATGACATATTTGGCGTTGAAATCGACAGGATTGCCAAAAAATAGAATTATAGGTATGGGTGGAGCATTGGATAGTTCGCGTTTCAGAACGTATTTATCTTTGGCTTTAGACAAGCCCGCTAATGATATTTCGGCAATGGTTATCGGAGGACACGGTGATACTACTATGATTCCTTTAACGCGTTTAGCTTCTTATAACGGGATTCCTGTAACTCAATTTCTTTCGGAAGAAGTGTTACAAAAAGTAGCTGCTGACACTATGGTTGGAGGAGCTACACTTACAGGGCTTTTAGGGACTTCTGCTTGGTATGCTCCCGGAGCTTCAGTTGCTTTTTTAGTAGATAGTATTTTAAACGACCAAAAGAAAATGATCGCTTGTTCTGTTTTTGTTGAAGGCGAATACGGTCAAAATGATATATGTATAGGTGTACCTTGTATTATTGGTAAAAATGGGGTGGAAGAAATTCTTGACATTAAACTAAATGAGCAGGAAAAAGCCTTGTTTGCTAAAAGTGCAGATGCAGTTAGACAAATGAATGATGCTTTAAAATCAATTTTGGTATAGTATTGTAATTATAAAAGAGAGAAGACTGCACTTTTGCAGTCTTTTTTTTGAGATTAATCAATAAATAAATTGGTTAATCTTAGCGTTAATTATATATTTGCTCGGTTTAAAAAAATTGATGTAATTCCTGATATTCTTTTTTGGTTGCAAAAATCGTTGGCAGGGCTTATTTTATAAGGTTTAAAGCAAAAATAATAAATAAAAAATAATTAATTTTTAGTAATAATGCAGAATAAAGGACTTATTAAATTTTTCGCAATTCTCTTTGCATTGGTAAGTATTTACCAACTTTCGTTCACTTTCATTTCTAATAAAGTAGAAAGTGATGCAAAATCTTTTGCAGGTGGAAATCCTGAAAAAGAAGTAAAATATTTAGATTCTATTGGTAAAGAAAAAGTATTTAATCTTGGATTTACCGATTTTACTTTTAATGAAGTAAAAGACAAGCAAATCAACAAAGGTCTTGACTTAGAGGGGGGTATAAATGTTACACTTCAAATATCTGTTAAAGACATTTTGAAAGGATTATCTAATAATTCAAAAAACCCGGTTTTTAATAAATCGTTGGCTGATGCTACTGCAAATCAAAAAGGAAATCAAACTTATCTAGATGCATTTTTCGATGCTTTTGAATCAAATTCAAAAGGAACAGTGAAATTGGCTTCTCCTGATATTTTTGCAAATAGAAGTTTGCAAGGTGAAGGAGGAGTAGATTTTCAGATGACTGATGCAGAAGTAAAAAAAGTAATCAAAAGAAAAGTTGACGAATCTGTAGAAAGTGCTTTTGGAGTTTTAAGAAAACGTATCGATAAATTTGGCGTAACACAACCTAATATTCAAAAATTAGGAGAATCTGGAAAAATTCTTGTGGAACTTCCTGGTGCTAAAGATGTAGATAGAATCAAAAAGTTATTGCAAAGTACAGCTCAGTTAGAGTTTTGGGAAACCTATAAAATTGAAGAAATTGGTAACTTCTTAATGGCTGCTAATGAGGCATTGAAGAAAACTGAAATCAAAACAACTGAGGTAAAACCTGTTGTAAAAGATTCTTTAAGCGCTTTGCTTACTGATGCTAAAGATTCTACTGCTGCTAAAAAAGGAGAAAACCCTTTATTGGATAAAATTATTGGTCAAGGCGGAGGTCCGGTTTTGGGACTTTTCTCACCAAGAGATACGGCAGTTGTAAACGGATATTTGAAAAGAGCTGACATTAGAATTTTATTATCAGCGGATCAACGTTATGCAAAATTTGTTTGGGGTATTCCAACCACAATCAAAGATGCTAAAGCTAAAGATATTGAAGTATTAGAATTATATGCATTAAAAGGGAACAGAGATAATGTACCTGCAATGGCTGGTGGTGTTGTTACAGATGCAAGCGATACATTTGATCAAATGGGTAAGCCAGCGGTTTCAATGCAAATGAATGGTCAAGGAGCAAAATCTTGGGAAGAATTAACCGGTAGAGCATACACTCAAAAAAGCAATATCGCTATTGTTCTTGATGATGTAGTTTATTCTGCACCAGGTGTTTCCAGCGGTCCAATTTCGGGTGGAAGATCTGAAATTTCAGGTGCTTTTGATGTTACGGAAACGAAAGATTTAGCTAATGTATTAAGAGCAGGGAAACTTCCTGCTGCTGCAGATATTGTTCAGTCAGAAGTGGTAGGGCCGTCTTTGGGTCAGGAAGCAATTGACAATGGTACTAATTCAGCATTGATTGGATTGCTTTTAGTATCGCTTTGGATGATGATTTATTATGGTAAAGCAGGTTGGTATGCTAATCTTGCATTAGCAGTTAACTTACTTTTCTTGTTTGGAATTTTGGCAAGTATCGGAGCGGTTCTTACCTTGCCTGGTATTGCTGGTATTGTTTTAACAATGGGTACAGCGGTAGATGCAAACATCATTATTTACGAAAGAGCAAAAGAAGAATTGCGTTCGGGTAAATCATTGGAGGAAGCCATTAAAACTTCATACAGCTGGAGAGGTGCGATGTCATCAATTACAGATGCAAACGTTACGCACATTTTAACAGGAGCTGTATTGTTTATTTTTGGTTCAGGACCAATTAAAGGTTTTGCAACAACATTATTAATCGGTATTGTAACTTCTTTATTTACCTCTATTTTTATTGCAAGAATCTTTATTGATTGGAATATTAGTAAAAAGAATGATTTAACTTTTGTTACCAAGTTTTCTAAAAACATGTTTAACAATTTCCATTTTGACTTCTTAGGAGCAAAAAAATGGACGTATATGTTCTCAAGTATCGTTGTTATTATTAGTGTTATTTCATTAGCAACAAACGGTCTTGATGAAGGTGTGGATTTTGTTGGAGGAAGAACATTTCAAGTACATTTTGAAAAACCAGTTCAATCAGAGGTGGTGAAGGAAGAATTAGCAAAAGTATTTGGTAGTGTAGAAGCAAAAGTATTTGGAAATGATAATCAATTAAAAATCACGACTAAATATAAAGTAGAAGAGCCAGGAACTAAGGCTGATGAAGAAGTGAATAAATTGTTGTATAATAATTTAAAAAAATACTTCTCAGCTGGATTGACCTATGATAAATTTGTGAATGCTTATGATGGTAAAAAATTAGGTATTTTACAGGCTTCTAAAGTTGGGCCAACTGTAGCAGAGGATATTAAGACGAATGCGTATTGGGCTGTTCTTGGAGCGATGGCTATTGTGTTTTTATATTTGATGATCAGTTACAGAAAATGGCAATATAGTTTAGGCGCTATTGCGGCTATAGCACATGATGTTATTTTTGTATTAGGGATTTACTCTTTATGCTATAAATTTATGCCTTTTGGTATGGAAATCGATCAGCACTTTATCGCTGCTATTCTTACCGTTATTGGGTATTCCATGAATGATACCGTTATTGTATTTGACAGGGTGAGAGAATATTTAGCGGGTAAAACAAAAGGTACTTTTGCTGAGATTGTAAATCAATCTATTAATACGACCATGTCTAGAACAATCAATACTTCATTAACAATGATTGTGGTTTTATTAATCATGTTTGTTTTTGGTGGAGAATCTATCAGAGGATTTATTTTTGCTATGTTAGTTGGTATCATTGTAGGAACGTATTCTTCATTGTTTATCGCGACACCAGTACTTGTAGATACAATTTCAAAAGAAGATAAAAAATTGGTTGAAATACAACATCTAGAAGTTTAAAAAAAAATTTTTTTATTATATTTAAAAGATTCAACGAAAGTTGGATCTTTTTTTTTGGCTTTAAAGTAAGAGTCTTACTGTCCAATGACTATCAGATAGTACAAGTAATTTAATTGCATCATTATAATTAGTTGGTATTTCTAAAATTACATATTTATTGAAAGTTTATATTATCAAAGTTTCAAATTTTATATATTTACTAAAT
The DNA here is from genome assembly GCF_048286515.1 of Flavobacterium rhamnosi. Lineage (NCBI taxonomy): Bacteria > Pseudomonadati > Bacteroidota > Flavobacteriia > Flavobacteriales > Flavobacteriaceae > Flavobacterium > Flavobacterium rhamnosi. Next base: position 44,094 of record NZ_JBLVPS010000016.1, read on the forward strand.
ATTTGTTAAAGCACACTACTTTTATTTTAGATCAAATTAAAACCGACATATAATGGAAAAATTTATTAAGTCTTTCGTCTTTATTTTTTTGATTACTATTTTGTCTACTATAAGTACTTATGCCAAAAATAGGATCCGAGGGAATGAAAGTAATAGCATCGGAAGGGATACAAATTACTTATTTTCATCTTTAGAAAATAGAGTGAATACTACAGCGGTTTATAAAAACGCAGCGATAGCTTTTGCTCCACCAACTGTTTCTACTCCTATTTATTATTGTCAAAACAGTCCTGCTGTGCCATTAACGGCAACTCCTTCGGCTGGAGGAACTTTAATTTGGTATGGTACAAGTCCAGTAGCAGGAATCGGATCCGCAACTGCTCCAACTCCTTCAACCGCTGCTACGGGGACAACATCCTATTACGTAAGTGAAACAGTAGGTGGTATTGAAAGCGCCCGTTCTAAAATTGATGTTATTGTTGTTGCTAATAATGGTGCAGTCATTCTTAATTTTAGATGTGATCCTTCACAAATACCTACTTATTCTCTAGATTTTACCCCTCCGGCGACGGTTAATAATTCAGTTTTATTTGAATGGTCGAACAATCCTTTGATTTCAAATACCTACAATTATAGTTATTCGATAGAGGGTGGTCCTGTTAGTAGTGGAACTGTAGGTTTATCGCATTATTTAGTTCCTGGGATGTTGCCTGGCCAATCGGCTACACTAACCTTAACATCTGCAACACATCCTTGTGTTCCTGCGCAAACGATTACTTGTACTGTGCCTTGTGGCAGTTCAACAGTAACGCCTAATTTTCCTGCTATAGCGCCCTTTTGTGCCGGTGTAGCTGCACCTATTTTACCTACTACATCACCAAATATGATTACAGGGACTTGGTCTCCGGCAATAGTGAGTAATACGGCAAGTGGGAGTTATGTATTTACACCAGATTCCGTTTTATTTCCATGTGCTACAACTCAAACACTATCCGTAACGGTTAGGCCTTTAGTAACACCAACTTTTACCACGATTCCAGCTACTGTTTGCCAAAATGCAACGGCACCGATTTTACCAACCAGTTCCAGCAATTCTCCTGCAATTACTGGTACTTGGAGTCCGGCAACAGTTAATACAGCAACACTAGGACCCACTACTTATACTTTTACTCCCAATGCTGGTCAGTGCACTTCGGCTACACTTACCACAGCTACCATTACAATAGTGCCGGTTGTAACGCCTAATTTTGCGAATATCCCTCCTTTTTGCTCTGGAACTACTGCTCCACTTTTGGCTAACACGTCTCCGAATGGAATCGTTGGAACCTGGTCACCTTCAATAATCAATACTGCAGCAAGTGGAAATTATTTGTTTACTCCGAATGCAAATCAATGCGCAACAACTCAAACCTTGAATGTAGTGGTAACAGCAAAAACAGCTCCAAACTTTGCAGCTATACCTGCTTTTTGTACTGGAACTACAGCACCAATATTAGCAACTACCGCACCAAATGGCATAAATGGTACCTGGTCTCCAGCAGCAGTAAATAATACAGCAAGTGGAAGTTACGTTTTTACACCAGATGCAACGGAGTGTGCAACAACCCAAACATTAGTAGTGACGGTTAATCCCCTTATTGAACCTAGTTTCTTTGATTTAGAGATTTGTTCGGGTAGTGTAGCGCCTATTTTAAATGCTACATCACCAAATGGAATTACCGGTACGTGGTCACCAGCAGTGATTGATAATATTACTAGTGGAGCTTATGTATTTACGCCTAATCCCAATCAATGTGCAACCACAAAGACGATTAATGTTACCGTCAACCAATCGACTCTGGTAGATGTAGCCTGGACGGTTACGGATGCATTTTCAAAAAACCAAATAGTCACTATTGCTGCTACAGCAGCTGGAGACTATTTGTATCAATTAGATGATGGACCATTTCAGGAAAGTCCTGTTTTTGAATTTGTTTCTTTAGGGACACACTCGATTACTGTACAAGACAAAAATGGTTGTAGTCCTCCAATAACAAGAAATAATGTTTTAGTGATTGATTATCCTAAATTTTTCACGCCAAATAGTGATGGGTACAATGACTTTTGGAATATTTTTAGTTTAGATGGTCTATCGGGTCCCAAAATTTTAATATTTGATCGTTATGGTAAACTATTAAAAGAAATTAGCCCGAATGGGCCAGGCTGGGATGGAACGTATATTGGACAACCAATGCCTGCAAATGATTATTGGTTTACTGTTGATTACACGGAGCTAAACATTCCTAAAAAATTTAAGTCCCATTTTTCATTAAAAAGATAAAAAACACAAGAGGCTGTCCGAAAAGTAATTTTTCTAGACAGCCTCTATTATTTTAATGCTATGATACGGATTTAATGTGCTACTATAACCGGCTTTTCAGCTGTGAAAATAAAATACAATCCTATAAGTATAAAAGGGATGCTTAGCCACTGTCCTGTAGAAAGTAAACCTAGTTCATTTTCAAAGCCACCTTGGCTTTCTTTTACTGATTCTACGACAATTCGTACAGAAAATAAAAGAACTAGAAACATACCAAATAAATATCCAGATTTTAGTCTTGCTTCTGTTTTCCAATACAAGAAAAATAAAACAGCAAAAACAAATACATAGCAAAATGCTTCGTATAGTTGCGTAGGATGTTTTGCGGGCACTTGTTCTAATAGTGCTGCAAACTTTGGATCAGTTGCAATGGCATTATAAGCCTCATTTGGATTTGCTATTTGAGTCGCATTGACAGCATCTCTTGGGCTAAATTTATCACGGATAAAGCGAATTCCAAATGCAGATGTTGTTTCTTTTCCTACAATTTCAGAATTGAAAAAATTTCCCAATCTCACAAAAATGGCTCCGCTGGCAACAGGTATAACGACTCTGTCTAAAATCCACAATTGAGGTCTTTTTAAGATATTTTTGCTGTAAAAATACATTGCAATTATTATCGATATGGCAGCACCATGACTCGCTAAACCTTGATATCCTGTAAATTCAAAGTTGGGAGAGAATCGAAATGGCAGAATTATTTCCATTAAATGATTGCGATAGTATTCCCAATCATAAAAGAAAACATGTCCCAAGCGTGCACCAATTAAAGTAGCAAGCACAGTCCATATAAAAAGTGAGTCTAATTTTTCTATTGATTCACCTTCACGTTCAAAGATATTTTTCATAATGTACCAGCCTAATCCAAAAGCGATTACAAACATTAAGCTATAATAACGAATGATGAAAAAGCCTAAATCGATACCTTCTGATGGATTCCAAACGATGTTTAAAGCGTGTGTCATTAGTGTTGAATTTTTTTATTTGGTGTAAAAATAAAGATTTAAAGTAAATTTCGTATTTAAAAAAAGTTAATGTTTATGATTGCACTTTTTCTCAGGAACAGGATCGTAACCACTTTTTCCCCAAGGATGGCAACTTAAAATTCTCTTCGTACCTAAAAAACCACCATAAAGTAGTCCATGTGTTTGTAGCGCCTTTATCATATAAGAAGAACAGGTAGGCTCAAATCTACAGGCAGATGGCGTAAAAGGTGATATCGCCACTTGGTAAAACCGAACAAGGAGCACAAAAGGGAAAATTAATATTTTTGATAACATGATTTAGATTTTCGGATTTAAAGCTTCAATATTCAATTTTCAGTTTTTTATCGGCTTTTGTGATCAGAAATCGGCTGTCTAGATGCTAAAAGTCGTGCCTTCTTTTCCGTCTTTCAATTGAATGCCTAAAGCGATCAATTGATCTCGAATCTGATCAGACAGTGCAAAATTTTTATTGTCTCTAGCTTGCTTTCGCATTTCAATCAACATATTTACAGTTCCTTCTAATTTGTCATTATTGCTGTCTGAAACTTTCTCATCTTCCAGTCCCAAAACATCAAATACAAAACCAGTAATGGCAGCAGTGAATGTTTTTAAGTCTTGCAAGCTTAGCGTTTCTTTTTCTTCTTTTAACAGATTGATAAAGCGAACTCCTTCGAACAGTTGTGCAATTAGAATGGGCGTATTAAAATCATCATTCATTGCATCATAACACGATTGTTTCCAGGTACCAATATCGATTGTAGAGTTTGGACCGGCATTTAAATCTTTTAATGAATCTACTGCCTCCATTAATCTCTTGTATCCTTTTTCAGCCGCAACAATGGCGTCGTCAGAGAAGTCAAGAATGCTTCGGTAATGTGCCTGAAGCATAAAGAATCGTGCAACTGATGCCGAAAAAGCTTTGCTTAAAATGCTGTTTTCTCCTGTCAAAATTTCTCTTGGTAAAATATTATTACCAGTAGATTTAGCCATTTTTTTACCGTTTAAGGTAAGCATGTTGGCGTGCATCCAATAATTCACAGGTGTCTGACCCGTGCAAGCCTCATTTTGAGCTATTTCACATTCATGATGCGGGAATTTTAAGTCCATTCCGCCTCCATGAATATCAAAATGATTGCCTAAGTATTTTGTGCTCATGGCGGTACATTCAAGATGCCATCCTGGAAAACCATCGCTCCATGGTGAAGGCCATCGCATAATATGTTGTGGCTCGGCTTTTTTCCAAAGTGCAAAATCCTGTGGATTTCGTTTGTCGCTTTGCCCATCAAGATCACGTGTATTGGCCAGCATATCTTCAATATTTCGTCCGCTTAGCCTTCCGTAATGATTAGTTTCATTGAATTTTACCACATCAAAATAGACAGATCCATTGGCTTCATAGCCAATTCCTTTGTCAATAATAGTTTTGATAATTTCAATTTGCTCAATAATATGACCAGTTGCTGTTGGTTCTATACTTGGTGGTAAGAAGTTAAAAGCATTTAAAATGTCGTGAAAATCAACGGTATAACGCTGTACTACTTCCATAGGTTCCAATTGCTCCAAACGTGCCTTTTTCGCAATTTTATCCTCGCCTTCATCCACATCATCCACAATATGACCTACATCAGTAATGTTACGAACGTACCGTACTTTATAATCCAAATGTAAAAAATACCTAAATATGACATCAAAAGACATGAATGTTCGCACATTACCAAGATGAACATTGCTGTAAACCGTTGGTCCACAAACATACATTCCAACATTGCCCTCGTGAATAGGTTTGAATGTTTCTTTTTCTCCAGAAAGAGAATTGTATATTTTTAGTGTTTGTGTTTTGTATAAAGGCATTTTATATTAATTTTTTTAGAGCTTTTTCCCGGTGTCTGCAATATCTTTTTTTAATAAAGAAACCATAAAAAAGGTACTGCTTCGCAGAGGGCTAGGGGCTTTATCTGTTAAAATAGAATTTATTTGTAACTTAGAACTTTGTCTCTAATTTAATATAATCCAAAAATTCTCTACGAGTTTGATCTGTTTTGAATTTACCTCCAAATTCAGATGTAACGGTACTGCTTTCAATATCGCTGATTCCTCTTGAATTTACGCAAAGGTGTTTTGCGTCAATCACACAAGCCACATCCTCAGTGCCTAAAGCCATTTGTAATTCCTGAACAATTTGCATCGTTAAGCGCTCTTGCACCTGCGGCCTTTTGGCATAGTATTCAACAATTCTATTCATTTTTGAAAGACCAATAACAGTTCCGTTAGAAATATAAGCCACGTGAGCTCTTCCTATTATAGGCAATAAATGATGTTCACAAGTAGAATAAACGATAATGTTTTTTTCAACTAACATTTCGCCGTATTTATAGTTGTTGTCGAAAACGGAAGCATTCGGTTTTTTTGCAGGATTAAGACCTCCAAAAATTTCTTTTACAAACATTTTTGCTACACGATTGGGCGTGCCTTTTAAACTATCATCCGTCAAATCCATTCCAAGTGTGAGTAGAATGCTTTCAACGTCTTTTTTAATTTTCTCTATTTTTTCTTCATCTGAAATAGCAAAAGCATCTTCTCGTAATGGATTTTTTGCACTTGTACTAACATGATTGTTTCCTATCTCGTCTTGAAATTCTTCGTTATTTATCATTAAAAAGGGACTATTATATTGGGTATGTAAATTTAAGCGGTAAAGATAATTAATAAAAACTAAAGAATTTCTATCGTTTATACTATTTAATGATGCCTATATAGCAATCATCTGCAAAGCAGGATTTTCTAATTGCTTTAAAAAAGCAAAGGCAATAACTTTATTGTTACTGCCTTTTGTAAACTATTTGAAATCTTTGGTTATCAATTAGGATAGCCAGGTGTTTTTTCATTGTAATTATTCAGTTGCAACCAACTTTTTTAATCGGGTTGAATTATATACAGGAATTGCTTCTTTCAGAATACGAACAGCGCTAATCAAATCCTCTTTTTTAAGAACATAAGCGATACGCACCTGGTTTAATCCCATTCCTGGAGTCGAATAAAAGCCTGCAGCTGGAGCGACCATAACGGTTTCTCCATTCAAATCGTAACTTTCTAAAAGCCATTGTGCAAAAACATCCGTATTGTCAACAGGAAGTTGTGCAATACAGTAAAAAGCGGCTTTAGGTTTGGTAACAATAACGCCTTCAATTTTATTTAATTCCGAAATTAATGTATCTCTACGTTCTTTATATTCTGCAATTACTTCATCAAAATAGCTTTGAGGAGTATCGATGGCTGCTTCGCAGGCTATTTGTTCAATTGTAGGAGGGCACAAGCGAGCTTGGGCAAATTTCATCGCTGCTGAAATTACCTCTCTATTTTTTGTAACCATACATCCAATTCTGGCGCCGCACATACTGTAACGTTTAGATACAGAATCAATCATGATGACATTTTGTTCGAGTCCTTCAAGATTCATTACAGAATAATGAATGTCTTCGTCATATATAAATTCTCTATATACTTCATCTGCAATCAAGAATAAATCGTATTGCTTCGCGAGTTTACCTAGTTGCAATATTTCTGATTCGGAATATAAATAACCAGTTGGGTTACTTGGATTACATATCAATATTGCTTTCGTCTTTGGAGTGATTAATTTTTCAAATTCTTCAATAGGAGGTAAGGTAAAACCACTTTCAAAAACAGAATTTACGGGAACTACCGTAGCACCGGATTCTGCTGAAAAAGCACTGTAGTTAGCATAAAATGGTTCTGGGATGATAATTTCATCTCCCTGGTCCATAATGCTTCCTAAAGCAAATAAAAGTGCCTCGGAACCTCCAGTTGTTATCATGATGTCCTCAAAAGATACTTTCACATCTTGATTGGTGTAAAATTTGGCTAATTTTTTTCTGTAACTTTCATAACCAGCGGAGGGACCGTATTCAATAATGCTTAAATCAATATTTTTAATGGCTTTAATGGCTACTTCGGGAGTTTTTATATCGGGTTGACCTATATTTAAATGGTATACTTTATGACCCTTTTTTTTAGCCATGTCGGCAAAAGGAGCCAATTTTCGTATTGGAGATTCAGGCATCTGTTTGCCTCTGTTTGATATTTCTGGCATGATTTAATTATTGAAATGCAAATTTGCAAATTTTTTTCCAAATTTACCTTAATTAGTAAGTCAATTTGGTGTCAAAAATGCAGAATTATGTTGTATTTTTAGTAACTTTATAGAAAGAATTTTTAATGAAAAAGGTAATTATTTTGTTTTTTCTTCTTTTCAGCGCCTTGACTATTTTAGCTCAAGATGGATTTCAATTTAGCAAAAAGAGTGATAAAGTAAGTATTCCTTTTAAGTTTATAAATAATTTGGTGTTTGTTCCCATAAAAGTCAATGGTATAGAACTGAATTTTTTATTAGATTCCGGTGTTGAAGAGACTATTCTGTTTAGTTTGGAAGAGGATAAAAAAGAAATTAAATTTTCTAACATTGAAAAAATTACTTTACGTGGTTTAGGTAGTGAAGATGCTATTGAAGGATTAAAATCTACTAATAATATTTTGGAAATCGAAGGGCTAAAGTCCAAAAATCACTTGTTATATATTATTTTGGATGATGAATTTAATTTATCAGCCCATGTAGGAATTCCGGTGAACGGAATTATTGGGTATCATTTTTTTAGAAATAATTTAGTAGAAATAAATTACGAAAGAAGAAGGGTAATTATTCATAGGGATAATGAGAGAAATAAGAATAAAATTGAAAAAAAATTCAAGAAAGTTGACATTGCAATAGAAAGATCAAAGCCTTATATAATAAATACAATTACTATTGACTCTGTTGGTTTTCCTGCAAAATTATTAATAGATCTTGGTAATAGCGATGCGGTTTGGCTTTTTGAAAATAGATCCAAAGAAATTAAGGTTCCTTCTAATAATTTTGAAGATTATCTGGGGAAGGGGTTTAGTGGCGATATTGAAGGGAAAAGAGCTAGAATTGCAAAGTTTAAAATGTCGGAATTTGAATTTCTTAATCCACTTGTTGCTTTCCCTGATTCGAGTTCCCTAAGAAATGTGAAAATAGTTCCAGGAAGAGTGGGTTCTGTGGGGGGGGAGATTTTGAAAAGATTTTCAGTTATTTTTGATTACACTAATAATTTATTATATCTAAAGAAGAATAAAGAATATTATGATCCTTTTAACTATAATAGGAGCGGAGTCGAAATTCAGCATTCTGGATTACAATGGGTCGAAGAAACGGTAGCTCTTGAGACTGTTACTTCAATATCTAGAGACAATCCTTTTCCATTAAAGAATAATACTAACGATTTTAAATATAAATTTAGATTAAAACCGATTTATGAAATTTCACATGTCAGGAAAAATTCACCAGCGGCAAATAGTGGTTTGCAAAAAGGAGATTTAATTATTTCAATTAACAAAAACCTGACTTATAGGTATTCGTTGCAGGAAATCAATTCCCTTTTTAAATCGGAAGAAGAAAAATGGATTACATTAGAAGTTAAAAGAAATGGTCAAACTCTAAAATTCAGGTTTCAGTTACACGATATTCTAAAAAAAAAAGCGCCTTTGAATGATTCAAAAAACGCTTCTTAATATTTTAAATAGACTTTAATTCGTAATCACTTCCCCTTTTATCTTCAAAGCAACTCTTCCGCCGTCATAGTTTACTGCATTTGTTTCTACAGTAATTGTTTTGCGTATAGGACCAGGAGTCATGTTGTATTTAACTTCAATTTTTCCAGTTTTTCCTGGCAAAATAGGTTCTGTTGGTTTAGTTGGGACGGTGCATCCGCAAGTAGATAATACATTGGTAATAATTAATGGGGCATCTCCGGTATTTGTAAATTGAAATACTCTTATTCCATTATCACTTCCTTTGGAAATCTTTCCATAATCAATGGTATTGTCTTTAGCTGCAAATTCAATTTTAGCTCCAGATTGGGCAAACCCAATACTGCTTGCAAATACAATTGCTATTAAAGTAATTATTTTTTTCATTTTCATTTTTTTAAATTCTGTTTAGTAAAAGTACTTTGTTTTAATTAATGCACAAATTTTTATTTCTCTTTTTATAGTGTACTTAATTATTTACTTTTGTTCCCTATTGAAAGTACAAATATCAGACCAAAGTCTAAAAGATTATTTGTTGATTTGGTTATTCGTTTAATTGAACCAGCAAACAATCGAATTTAACGCTAAAACGAATCCGTAATAAAATGACAATTCCTGCACAATTTGACGCTAAAACCATTGAAGATAAGTGGTATGACTACTGGATGAAAAATAATTATTTCCATTCCAAGCCAGATCACAGAACACCATATACCATCGTAATTCCACCTCCTAATGTTACTGGCGTTTTGCACATGGGACACATGTTGAACAATACGATTCAGGATGTATTAATCAGAAGAGCACGTCTTAAGGGTTTCAATGCTTGTTGGGTTCCTGGGACAGACCATGCTTCTATAGCTACTGAAGCTAAAGTTGTAGCCAAATTAAAAGCAGAAGGAATTAACAAAAATGATTTAACACGCGAAGAGTTTTTGGCTCACGCTTGGGAATGGACTGACAAATATGGCGGTGTAATTTTAGACCAATTAAAAAAATTGGGTGCTTCCTGTGATTGGGAAAGAACCAAATTTACAATGGACCCTGACATGTCAGCTTCGGTAATTCGTTCTTTTGTGGATTTATATAACAAAGGATTGATTTATAGAGGATACAGAATGGTAAATTGGGATCCTGAAGCAAAAACTACTTTGTCTGACGAAGAAGTAATTTACGAAGAACAACAAGGAAAATTATATTTTCTAAAATATAAAATCGAAGGAAGTGAAGATTTCCTGACGATTGCTACAACACGTCCGGAAACTATTTTTGGGGATACTGCAATTTGTGTTAATCCAAAAGACCAACGTTTCGCTTCTTTGAAGGGCAAAAAAGCGATTGTGCCTATTTGCGGACGAGTAATTCCAATTATTGAAGATGAATATGTTGATATAGAATTTGGAACCGGATGTTTGAAAGTGACGCCGGCCCATGATATGAACGACAAAGCGCTAGGGGAGAAGCATAATCTTGAAATTATTGATATTTTCAACGAAGATGCGACTTTGAATAGTTTTGGATTGCATTATAAAGGAAAAGATCGTTTTGTAGTCCGTGAGGAAATTGCCAAAGAATTAGAAACCATCGGAGCTTTAGTAAAAACAGAAACGCATCTTAATAAAGTAGGAACTTCAGAAAGAACCAAAGCAGTTATCGAACCCCGTTTATCTGACCAATGGTTTCTTAAAATGGAGGATTTAGTAAAACCTGCGATTAAAGCAGTTTTGGTAGATGGCGAAGTTAAATTGCATCCAAAACGTTTTGACAATACGTACAGACACTGGTTGGAGAATATTCGCGACTGGAATATTTCCCGTCAATTGTGGTGGGGACAACAAATTCCTGCGTATTTCTATGGAGATGGAAAAGAAGATTTTGTAGTTGCTGAATCTAAAGAAGAAGCGTTAGTATTGGCAAAGGCCAAAACTTCAAATGCGCAACTTCAACTTTCTGATTTAAGACAAGATGTTGATGCTTTAGATACTTGGTTTTCTTCGTGGCTTTGGCCAATGTCCGTTTTTGGCGGAATTATGGATCCTGAGAGTGAAGATTTTAAATATTATTATCCAACGAATGATTTGGTAACGGGCCCGGATATTTTGTTTTTCTGGGTAGCGAGAATGATTATTGCAGGTTATGAATATACAGGAAAAAAACCATTTACAAATGTATATTTGACTGGTTTGGTTCGGGACAAGCAAAGACGCAAGATGTCTAAATCATTAGGAAATTCACCTGATCCTTTGGATTTAATCGAAAAGTTTGGAGCTGATGGTGTTCGTGTGGGATTACTTTTGAGCGCTTCTGCAGGGAATGATATCATGTTTGATGAAGAATTGTGCAATCAAGGAAAAGCGTTTACCAATAAAATTTGGAATGCCTTCAAATTAATAAAAGGATGGGAAGTTTCAGATACTATTGCGCAACCTGAATCGTCAAAAGTAGCGATTGAATGGTATGAAGCCAAGTTGCAGCAAACCCTTCTGGAAATTGAAGATAATTTTGAAAAATATAGAATTTCAGATGCCTTGATGGGAATCTACAAATTAGTTTGGGATGATTTTTGTTCTTGGTTTCTTGAAATGATAAAGCCGGCGTACCAAAAGCCAATCGATAGTTTGACGTTTGCGAAAGCGATAGAAATGCTTGAAAATAACATGAAATTATTACATCCGTTCATGCCATTTTTAACAGAGGAAATTTGGCAAATTCTTGCTGTTAGAACTACCGAAGAGGCTTTAATCGTTTCAACTTGGCCAGAAATGAAGCCTTTTAATGCAGGTTTAATTGCTGATTTCGAAAATACAATTGAAGTGATTTCTGGGATAAGAACGATTCGTAAAGACAAAAATATTCCTTTCAAAGACACGATTGAATTGAAAATTGTGGACAATGATAAGGTTTCAACTTATTTTGATTCCGTAGTGACTAAACTTGGAAATATTACTTCATTAGAATATGTTTCCGATAAAGTTGATGGTGCTTTGTCTTTTCGTGTAAAATCGAATGAGTATTTCATTCCAATCAGCGGAAATATAAACGTTGAGGAAGAAATTGAAAAACTTACTCTTGAATTGGTGTATGTGCAAGGTTTTCTTAAATCAGTTCAAAACAAGCTAGCGAACGAAAAATTTGTGGCTGGTGCACCGGAGAAAGTTTTGGCAAACGAAAAACAAAAAGAAGCGGATGCTTTGTCTAAAATTGAAACTATCCAACACAGTTTGGCTGGATTGAAATAAAGATTAGATTTTTTAAGAATTATAAAAATCCCAGTCACCCAATGAACTGCCCCCAAAAAGTTAAACACTATCTGGGGGCATTTCATATGTGTTTTATTTTTTTTATTAAAAGGCAGTATTACCTGCATGCTTTATGGATGGTACCTTAAATGGAAAAGTTAACATTGTCTCCTGATTTAATTTATAATCCAGCTTTTATTTTTTCTATTACCGCACTATATTCGACTTCAGATAGCATAGTTTTTTGTGGATTCATTTCAAAAACACTTCCAAAACCGTATCCATCTTTATATTTTGGGACAATATGCATGTGTAAATGCGATAAGGTATCACTGTAAGCTCCGTAGTTGATTTTAGTTGGATTAAATGCTATTGCAATTGCTTTTCCTACAGTCGCCACATCGCGCATGAATGCATTGCGCTGTTCGTCGCTCAATTCATAGAATTCAATGCCATGGTTATTATAAACTACATTGCAGCGGCCCAAGTAAGACTGTTCTTTAAAGAGAAATAATTGAGACACTTCTAAATCACAGATTTTAATCATTAGATTATGTAATGTTTCATTGTCTTGACAATACAGACATTCTGAAATTGGTGTTGGCATAATAGTTTATATAAGTAATTATTGGATGCTTCAAAATTAATGAAATAATCATTTAAAATTAAACGTGTAAAAATGTTTCTTGTGATAAGAGGAGAAGCACAGGCTATTTCCTCAAAAAAAACAGTATCAGATATTGTTGTAATTGAATTATACTATTTTATCGACGAACGTCACTGCTATTGTGTTTTAAAGAGTATATTGTCCTTTAATCGATTTTTGTGTATTTACTCAAATATTGTTAATATGTTTGGAAAGTAATTGTGAAATACTACATAAATAACGAAATGAAAAGAATATTTAGTCCGGCTTATACACAAGATTATGCTGAAGGATATAGAATTGGTTTAAACCCATTTCAGCAATTTAGAAGTGCAGAATACAATGATGCTTTTAGCACTGGATTTAATTCCGGAAGATCGGATTATGAGCGAATGAACGGAAATATTCGGGATGGAATTCCCCAACGTATTGTTAGTGATAAAGTTTTGGAAGATTTTCTTATCTCCGGGTTACTTGGCTTACCTATAGATGCCGATGGGTATACTTCGTATCAGATGAATATGATAGAGAAATGGTATCAAAGTGGTATTGAGAAATATGATCCTAATCAAAATGTCAGTCTTTTAGAACTACTTGAAAAGAACGGAATTCAAATAAATTAAGTGCCTTAGTGTCTGTTTTTGGAGATAACTCCAAAGAAAGAAAAAGTGCCACGCATTTTAGGTTTAATTTTTATTATATTTTTCAATACTGATTACAGTCAAAATTCCGATAACATAGGCAAGCAAATCAATCCAGGAAAAAGAATTTCCCAGAAGTGCTTTAGCGATCTCTGAATTCTGCAAGCCTAACTTTCCTATTGCATTAAAAGATTGCGTGATTTCGATAGCGAATGAAAACAGCAAAACAATAAATGCGACAATCCAAACCGACAAGTTTAGAAACGATTTTAGAAAGCAATAGATTAAAATTACGACTAAAAAATCACCAACATAGGGTCGTACAAATTTGTCATGCACAAATAAGGCTATTAAGATTTCTATGAGAAAAAGCAAAATTGTAATGGCAAAATATTTTTGGTTGAATTTTAGCATATTGATTGTTAAAGGTTTCGTGCAACACTCGCTTTTCTGTAACCGTGGTAAAGTTCATTGCTTGTGCGTTATAAATCCATCATCATAAGGTCTATCTTGGCGAATAACTCACCCACGCCCAGCACTGCCCATATAATAAAAATAGACATGATGATTTTTAATACTGTAGGGATTGAGAAACCTGTCCTTTTCTTGAAAACGGTATTTACCGGAGGAAAATAAACGAAAGATAGAAGAAGTAAAAAAACTCCAAAACCTGGATCGTTCCCCCAAAACATATTCAATACTCCAGTTGCAAAAACAGTAATTCCAAATATCCAACTGATTATATTCCAAGGATTTGATTTCTTATTCATAGTTACTCTAGTTATGTATTAAAGTTTTAGATATTTTTAAACTTTTTGTGTCGGGGCAATCTTGCGGTTAGATGGAAAGCAGCATCATTTCCTCGCAATATCCAAAAGTACTTTGCATTTCAAAGTTAATACATTATTTTCTATTTCTAAGCGTTTGACAAAATAATTTAAAAAGCAGGCTTAGGCGAAGTAAGTTGTTTTTATAATGACATTTGAAAAGTACAAAATCTACTCGATTGAGTTTATTCTTTTTTGTTGCTACGATTTAGAAATAAAAAGGCGGGATAGGATAGTACTGTAATAATTAGAATGATTGCAAAGTTTTTCTTGTCGCTATAAGCAAAACCGATCAGTAGGGCTATGGTCGCTGCAATCACAAATAGTGTTGACCATGGATATCCCCAGGAGCGATAGGGTCGGGGTAAATTAGGTTCTTTATTTCTTAATTTTATCAGCGAGAAATAGGCTAGTCCCCAAACAATAACTGACATGAAGGTTCCAAATGAAAATAACACCTCAAATGAGCCTATAATGATCAGTAATAAACTAAACGACGAGGAGACTAAAAGTGCCACTATTGGAGTACCCCCCTTATTTATAGCGGTTCCTTTGTCAATAAAAAAACCATCACGACTCAATCCGAATAATATTCGTGCTGGGATCATCATATAGGCATTTAAAATACTAATTAAAGAAAAAATAGCAATAACGGTTACTATGACTGCGCCATTATTTCCAAAAACTACTTTAGCAACGTCCGCAGCCGCCAGAGGTGCATTTGCCAAAGAAGCTACTGGTAACACATGAAAAAATGCCATATTTATTAATACATATAGTAATATGACAATTACAGCTCCAGTATATAATGATTTAGGAATGTTTTTACTTGGATTTTTATCTTCTTCTGCAAAAAAACAAACAGAGTACCAACCGTCATAAGTACCAATTATTAGTTGAAGAGATTTGAAAAATCCGAATATAACTCCCATTTCAAGTAAAGGAGCGTCTCTTTCAAAAGAATTTATTTTTACACCCGAATACATAAAACAGGCAACAATCAGTGCCATAAAGAAAACTACTTTAATAATGCTTGTCAGTTGTTGTATAAAACTGCCGTTTTTTACACCGCTCACATGTAGAAGGGTAAATGCAATTAAAAATGCAATGGCTATACTTGTAGAATGACTTTCCAGATCTGGAAATAAAATAAGACTATATTCACTGATAACGATACAATAAAAAGCAGGTGGAATTGCATTTGTGATGTAATCAAACCAACCCGATATAAATCCGGCATAATCTCCAAAAGCTCTTTTTATATAGTTATAAGATCCGCCGGCTTTTGGTAGCATGGTAGCTAATTCTGCATAAGAATTTGCACCAATTAAAATATAAATTCCTCCAAAAAACCAACAAGCAATTATAAGCCAATAATTATCTAACATGCCCGCAATCGCACCGGGAGTGCGCAAAATTCCAACACCAATTGTACCTCCAATTAATACCGCAATACCAAAACTCAGGCCTAAACTTTTTTTTAATTGGTTGTTTTTTGGATTTTTCATAGTGATTTATTTCGGCGTCACTTTTTTGTTTCGGCGTGATTTTTTAACTGAAACGGTCCTGAAAATGAATTACATTGAATATGTTGAAATAGTGAAACAAAGCAATGGTTCTGTCAAATATAGTTAAAATGGGCTTTGTTTTTAAAACAAAAAACCTCGACTATTTCTAGAGGGCACTGAAAAACATCCCTTGTTTTTGATTAGTGTCGTTTTTTAGACAAAAAAAAACGCTTATAAAAGGATTTTAAAGATCCGTTATAAGCGTTTTTGTTTTTACAACTGTTTTTTATTGTATGCTGTATCAGTCGATTTTTGACTTATATAGGTTGATTCTGGATACTGTTCATATAGGTTGCGATTTCCTACATTAATTTCAGTATTCTTTTTAAGTTAACCGTAAAAATGGCTATTGCACCTTGCATTTGCATATTGGTAATGCCATACGATAAAGCTCTATCATAACCATGTACATTTTTTAACTCGCTATTTTTGGCTTCTATTTTGTATCGGTGTTTTGCTTTTTCTCTATAGTAGCCAGTTTCTTGAAAAGCAATTTGTTCTTGATGTAATTCTGATTTTATCGATACTGAATATGTTTTTGTCTTTGACCCTTCTTTATAACAACCCTCTTTTAAAGGACAAGACTTACATTTTTCTACATCAAAATAATAGGTTTGTTTTTGATTCTTTCCAATATTTTTTTTGCCATTTAGAGCCTTTCGTATAGCCATATGACCTGCAGGGCAAACAAACCTATCGGCATCTTTATTGTAATCAAATTTATCATCGTCTTTTCTAGCCCCTTGTGTTATGGTAGAATTTAGACGCGCTACTACTTTAATGTTTTGCTCACTTGTGAGTTTAAGATTTTCTTTTCCTGAATAGGCTGCATCGCCAATAATTGTATCAACATCAATTCCATTTTCTTGACTAATTTCTAAAAGTTTAGGCAATTCTGGCCCATCGCCTTTTTCGCCTGATGTTACAACAGCTGCTGTAATGATGCGCTCTTCGGTCATAGCTAGGTGAGTCTTATAGCCAAAAAATGAACTGTCAGCGGATTTATGACCCGTTTTAGCATCTGTATCTTTTGACAACGTAAAATTTTCCTGAGTATCTTCTATTGTTTCTTTAAGCAAGTTTAATTTTTCTTTTACAGCAGGGATAGAACTTAAAGCTTGTTCTTTTTCAATTACTCTCTCCAACTCTTTACAATAGGTCAATTCTTTTTCCAATTCATCGGAGTTGTTCTTCTCTGGCATACGCTCTTTCCATTGGTCATCAAATAAATAAACCGTTTTTCGTAGCAGTTTGGAACGTTCTCTTAACACTTCAATTGCCCGAAAACGGATTTGATCTCGATAAAGTATGTGTGGCATCAACTATAATAGACCTAGAGCGAATGATGCCCTTTTCAACGGCTATAGTTACTGTTTTACCAATTAATAGATTTAATAAGTCGGTGTCTTTCAAACGTAGTTTTCTAAATTTTGTCAACGAACTAGGATTTATAACATCTTCCTCTGGTGCCATTTCCAAAAAATATTTAAAGGACATATCAAAACGGGAACGCTCCACTACATCAACATCTGAAACAGTATAAATTGTTTTTAGAAGTAAATACTTGAACATACGCACAGGGCTTTCTGCTGTGCGACCATTATTTGTACAGTATTTATTTAGCAACTCATCGTAGATAAATGAAAAATCGATCAAATCATTGATTTTCCTTAGCAAATTATCCTGGGGAACGATTAAATCGTATAACGAAGAATATGGACTGAACTGAATTTTTTGTTGTTGAACTAACATCTAAAAAGCCTTATGATTACAGCTAAATATACGAAAAAAGGAGCAGAAAAACCATGATTTTCTACTCCTTTTTATTAACAATTAATTCTTAAAAAGACTTTTTCAGTGCCCTCTATTTCTAGAAGAGGTTTGTTGTTTTTTTTGGGTATGTCTTATCCGAATAAAATCAAAAAGAGTAGTGGAAATAAAACTCCGGCGACTGCCAGTTTCCAGCCTCTGTTTTTCCAACTGAATTTTCCGGCTTTTATCATTATCGTTCCTGTCAAAGCAATTATGATTAGACTTATCGCAAAAATATCAGAATAATAGATCCAGAAATTAGAAGTGTTTTTATGCAAGCTCATGGATTGACTAATGATAGGGGTTTTGATGAAAGAAACGATTTCACCTTTTCCGGTTTTCATATCAATTTCAATGTCATGTTTTTCAAAAGAAATTTTAAAAGTTCCTTTTTTTACCATATGACGTCTCATTTTATCATCGACACCTAGTTTTTTTCCTAGATCTTCAGCAAATTTTTCGTTGATTTCGCTTTCTTCGGGCAATTGTACTTCAATAGCTTTTGTTTCAGTGGTATATTTATCAGGATGCCAAAATTCTCTGTGGTTCATCATAAGCCCTGAGAAGGCAAAAGAAACAATTAATCCGATATAGAAATAGCCTAAATCGCGGTGTAAATTTCTAAAGTTGATTTTTTTCATGTTAAGGAAAATTATAGTTTATTAAAAAATAATAAGACTCAATTTTAAATAAAAGGTTTAATTAGAATTTATATTTTAAACTCGTCATTAACTGGCGTGGCGCAATTGGATTTACACTGTAATTCTCATGTACCGTATAATTCAACTCATTAGTAATATTGGATAACTTACATAGAATTGAAAATTGTTTCCAATTATATCCTACTGACAAATCAATTGTTGTATATCCTTCAAGTGGAATTTCTCTGTCAAAAATTCCGTTAGGTAAAGATGCGTCTATTTGATTATTCCAACCACCAACTCTTTTTCCAATATAGTTCCCCAGAGCCCCAAGAGAGACTCCTTTTAAAGCTCCTGATGGCAAAGTGTAAAAAAAGCTTAAATTAGCTGTATTTGCTGGTGTTCTTGCTAGACGATCTCCTTCTATAAAGCTTCCTTTTAAACCTGAGGTTTTGGTGTAGCGCATGTCGTTATAACTATATCCTGCGATAATATTAAACCCTTCAATAGGTTTTGCAATAATGTCAAATTCTACTCCTTTACTGGTTGTTTCTCCGCTCAAGACTTTTATAGTAGTATCCGTATTGCTTGAACCATCGGATTTAAATTCAGCGGTTTGCGCTAAATTACTATTTGTAATTTGGTATACAGTAATGTTTGTACTTAAAATTCCGCTCCAAAAATCCTTTTTCACTCCAACTTCGTACTGATCAATAATAGAAGGCTCAATCGCTTTTAAATCAACTGTTGTTCCTGAATTTGGTGTAAAAGAGTTTGAGTAGCTGGCAAATAAAGACATATCTTTTGTGGGTTGAAATACAAATCCTAATTTTGGAGTGAAAGCAAGATCTTTACGTTTTCCTGCTTCTGCAACTGTATTTTTAATCAAGTCATGCGTGTTAACTTGTGCTTCCTGCCAAGACCAACGCAATCCTGCCAAAACCTTAAATTTTTCTGTTAATGAAATTAAGTCTTGTGCATAGATTCCAAAACGGTTAGTATCTGTTTTTACGATTCTGGTATTAGTTCCGTTAGGTATCGCTCCGCCTTGGTCAAAATTTTCGAAATCAAAAATGTTACCACTTCCATATGTAGTTGGGCTAAAGGTAAAAGTATAGGCTTGTGCAAATGAGTTTTCAAAATCAACACCTGTAAATAATTGGTGTTTTATTTTTCCTGTTGAAAAACTTCCTTGTAAACTAAGTTGCTCACCAATGATTTGCTCTAGGTTTTTGTTTTGTCCAAGAGGTCTGCTCCAGTCACCATTTTGAGATGGTTGAACACGTTCGGTTCCTTTTGAAGTTCTGCTGTAATTTTGAAAAGAAGAATTGAAATCCAGTTTCCAGTTTTTATTAAAATTATGGCTTACTAATCCAGAAACCGTTGCTTGTTTGGTTTGTCCATTTGACCAGGTAGCACCTAAATAGAGACTGCGAGGAAGATCAACGATTTCTTTTCCAATGATTCCAGTTCCAAAATCTGGAGTCCAATCATCTTTTAAATAATCCCCTTGTAATAGAATTTCTGTTTTATCACTAGCTTTAAAAAGAACCGATGGATTAATATAATAACGTTCTTTGGTTACATTGTCTCTGAAACTTTCAGAGTTTTCATAAGATCCTGTAAATCGGTAGGCAATAATATTGTTTAATGGACCATAGATATCAATAGATGGTTTGTAAAAAGAATAACTTCCCATTTGCATTGATATTTCTCCTCCTTTTTGGAAAGAAGGTGATTTGGTTACCATGTTCAATATTCCTCCCGGAGCAACATTTCCGTATAATAAAGCAGCACTTCCTTTTAGTACTTCTACTTTTTCTAAAGAAGAAACTTCTGGGATAGAACCACTGTTAAAACGAAAACCATTTTTAAACATATTATTTGCAGACATGTCATATCCTCTCGAGAAAAAAGATTCTTGTGCTCCACCACGTGCTGAACCCACGTAAACGCCATTTATATTTTTGATAACATCGCTTAGTCTAATCGCTTGTTGTTGTTCAATAACTTCGGCTCCTATTATTTGTATGCTTTGAGGAATATCCATAGGTTTTAAACCTGATCGCACTGCTGATACTGGTTTTTTATGTTGATTTTGAGTTACAATTATTTCCTTAAGAGTTCCTCCTTTTTTATTCTTTATAGTATCTGAATCAGTATTGAATACTTCAATCGTATTCGTGTTTTCTGCTGTACTTGCAGTTTCTTGCGCAAAGCCGCTCATACTAGCTAATAAGGTGAAAGCGGATATTAAAATACTTCTCATAATTGTTTATTTGGAATAATTAAAAATAACGATGCAAATATAGAATCTGATTTCTATTTAACAAAATTTATTTAGATTAAATATGAATAATAATTTAAATATTTTATTAATTACTTGTGAAGCAGTGTTTTAAAAATTATTTTTTTTATTATTTATTTTTTAAAATTGAGATAGGAAATGAAATGTTAAATTTTAGGGTTTGATTTTCGGTTTCTTCCCCACCAAACATAGAATCCGGATATTGGAAGACTCGCAATAAGTAAACTAGTCAGGAATGCAAATATTTTCCCTGGTAAACCTACTATTGCTCCTGTATGAATGTCATAGTTCATTTTAATAAGGTTATCGGCAATCTTATCGTCTTTTTGTCTGCCCCATAAATGGGAGACATTCATTTCTTTAAGGCTGTATTGATCAAAATACCGATAGTCAATTTTCCAATAGGTTCCTTTGTCTGAATTGGCATTGGCAGCTATTGGAGAAGCAGCTGTTTCGGGTGGATGAATTTCAATTGATTCCGCTTGAGGGTATTCTTTTTGCATTTGTTGCCAAATTCTATCCAATTTTACTATTGTATCAGTTGCTGTTTTTTGGTTTATTTTCGAAAGAGGCTCTTCATATAGTAATGATTTTTCACCACCGGATACTTTATAATAAGAGTCAGCAAACCATTGAAATCCCCATACTAAACCAGTAATGGCGAAAATGATTCCAATTATTAGGACGTAAAAACCGGTGATATTATGTAAGTCATAATTTTTTCTTTTCCACTTTGTGGTCTTTTTCCATTTGAACCAAAAGCGTTGTTTTGCGGCATTTTTATTTTTGGGATACCATAGAATCAATCCAGAAACTAGTAAGACTAAAAAAATTAATGTAGCAACGGAAACTACCACTTGACCAATTTCATGGGGAAGCCATAAATTGAAATGTCCGTCTAGTATAAAAGGAAAAAATCCTTCCTCATTGTTTACTGTTTTCAAAACTTTTCCTGTATAAGGGTTTATAAAGACGGTATAGTAATACGTG
Source organism: Flavobacterium rhamnosi (assembly GCF_048286515.1). Taxonomy (NCBI): domain Bacteria; kingdom Pseudomonadati; phylum Bacteroidota; class Flavobacteriia; order Flavobacteriales; family Flavobacteriaceae; genus Flavobacterium; species Flavobacterium rhamnosi. Next base: position 65,736 of record NZ_JBLVPS010000016.1, read on the forward strand.
GGTTCATAATGATAAAATTCAGCTTCTGCAGCATCATTTTTTTCGTTGTATTTTAAAGCATGCAGCAGTTTATCAGGAAGTTCTTTTTTAGCAATTACAGCTAATTTTGAAGGAGGTAAAAACGCATCGTCCTGTTCTTTTACAAAACGATACTTTTCAGTGCTATTTTGGATTTCTTCCTGAAAAGCATATAAACAGCCCGTTATGGCAATTATAAAAACAATTATACCCGATGATAAACCAAGCCATAGGTGTATTTTTCCTATTAGTTTTTTGAAATTATTATTTTTCATTAAAAATGGATAAAACTCCCCACCGAAATGAGGAGTTTAGTTAAACAAAACTAACTAACTCTAAAATTTATATGCTACAGACAAGCGCATGTTGGTGCCGGCCTCTGCTTGCCAGTAATACATATCGCTATAGCTATAATATCCTCCAGAATACAAGTATTTGTTCAGGATATTATTGACAACAAGGTTGACTGCTATTTTGTTTTTTTGGTAAGTGACACCTCCGTCCAATCGGAAATAGTCGGGAAGCATTCCGCTATTATCAGGCGAAATATACCATGGTGCTCTTTTTACCTGGTATTGGTATCCCAGTGAAAAACCAACTCCATTTAGTGTCCCTCTGTCTATTTTATAATTCAACCAGGCATTTTGGATATGTCTTGTAGTTCCTGCTACTTGAGTTCCCACAAGCGATGCATCAGTGTCTTTGGTTGTTTTTCCTTCCGTAAAGGCGTAGTTAACAATAATATCTAAATTCTTGAAAATTTCTCCTCTAAGGTCTACCTCAAACCCTTTTGTTTTTTGTTGTCCACTTTCTCTACTAAATTGTTGTGTTCCAGAGGAATGTTCAGGATCTAATGTTAGTACATTGTTTTTGGTAATTTGATAAACGGAAACAACTGAATTCCATTTTCCGTTTAACCAGTCTCTTTTTAAACCAAATTCTATGTTTCCCCCAGTTTCAGGTTTAAAAGATTTGCCTTGCCAGTTCGCACCGTAGTTCTCATTAAACGATTGATCATTTACAAAATAGGCAGCTGTGTTTTTATCAATAGAATAACTCAAACCTACTCTTGGTGTAAATTTTTCGTTTTTGGTTCCCCCAGAGTAAACATTATAAGCTTTAAGTATGGTATATCTTCCTGCCAATGTTAATCTAAGTTTGTTATCCAAGAAACCCAATTCGTCTTGCACGTATAGCGCTTTGTAACTGTTTTGGTATTTCACACCCCTGTCTTCTAGACTTTTACTTCTGTCAAAAGTAGGAGAAGCGGCTAGTGTTCCGTGTACCGGATTGTAAATGTCTAAATCAGGCATAGTAAAATATTGTGACCAGTCATGAAAAAATGTTTTATCACTTAAATCCAATCCCGATAGTATTTTGTGGGTAACTGATCCTGTTTTAGCTTCACCATTTACAAAAGCCTGTCCAACATATATTTTTCCTAAAATATCCCAATTTCCACCAGCACGTTTAAGTATGGCATCATTAGTTGGGTCAAAGCCAGTTGGCCATAATGACATTCCTTCTTGTTGGTAATTAAGATAAGATGTTTGAGCAGTAAACTTCCATTTGTCACTTATTTTATGATCTAAAATGGCAAGAATATTTCTTTCTGTCATTTTTGTAGGATCTAAGTTACCTTCTGATGTAGAGAAACTTCTAGGTAAGTCAGCATATCCTCTGTGCGAAAAAAGATAATTGGCGCCAACGGCATTTACTTTAGAAAATTGCTGTGTGTATTCCAGTGTTATTGCTGTTTTGTCGGTAGCCAAATATTTAAGAACGGGAGCAAATGTGTAGCGATCATTAAAATCAAAATCCCGGTAACTTTGTTTCTTTTCTCCCATTACGTTAATGCGATACAATAATTTTCCGTTTTTGGTCAATTTTCCATCAAAATCCAATGTACCTCTATACCTGTCAAAACTTCCGAGCGTTAAACTCGCTTCGCCTTTGGTGCGTCCGCTTGGTTTTTTGGTAACAACATTATAAAAACCGCTTGGGTTACCGTTTGCGAGCATAAATCCGGCAGGACCTTTGACAAATTCGATACGTTCAACCATACTCATATCCTCCGTAAGCGGCCCCCAAGTAGAACTTATATTCATTCCGTTTCTAAAGGCGGCTACTTGACTGCCTCTCATCGTAATATTGGCATAATTATCCCAATGTTCCACTCTTGTAGCGCCACTCACATTGCGGGTGACACCTTCAAGCATATCAAAAATTTGTTGATCGTTTATCAGTTTCCCTGTTATAACTTGTATGTTTTGAGGAATCTCAATAATGGGAGATTGCAAACGAAGCGAAGAAGAAACACGATTCGTTTTGAAAGCGCTTTTGTTACTCAAAACTACCACTTGATTCAACTCATTGTTTGATAAGGTAAGTTGTAATGCTACGGCAGTAACTTCTCCTGTAGTAATTTTTACTTCTTGTTCCAGGTCATTATACCCAACTAAAGTAACTTTTAGGACATGAACTCCTTCGGATATGTTTTTTAGCACAAAAGCACCGTTGTTATCCGCAATAGTATTTTTGTTTGCACCTTTTATAGAAACTGAAACCCCTTCGGCAGGTTTGTTGTCGCTAGTCAAAATGGTGCCTTTTAAGCTGCCGTTGTTTTGGGCCAAAGCAGTGGTAGTAGAAAGTAGCAATAGACATGTGATGAAAATAAATTGAAGTATTCGATGTTTTAAATATTTCATGATTAGAAATTAAATTAATTAAAGCTTATTTAGAATAAATAAGAATAAGACAAAAATAAAATTTAATTTTTATTTAACAAGAATTATTTAGACTAATTAAAAGTAATATTTTAACAAGTTGATTTGTATTATTTTAGGTATAAAAAAAACCTTGCTTTTTTGAAGCAAGGTTTTGATTTGAGTATGGAATATTGAATTTCTACTTCGTTTTTTTCATCGAAAATTGTTCTGAACTTGGTTTTCCTTGTTGGATTCCCGAAATTTTAGCAACCAAACTGTCAGGAGTAATTTGAGTGTAAGTGATTTTTTGAGGGTAATCGTGTTTTGGATTTTCAAAAACCAGTTGTTTCTCGGTTGAAGCTGTCAATTTAAAAGAAACTGGTTTGTCATTATTTTGTCCTTGTACAGTTGCGGTATAAGTCAGTTCTTCTCCTTTTTGCTGCAATGTTATAGATTCAAAGTGTAGGGTATCTTTTTCTTTTATAAAGTAAGACTGTGCCTGAAAAGTACTGTCATTTACTTTTTTCCAAGTTTCGGAAAGATTTCCATCAGCCGAATTGTTTTCCCAGTTTCCCAATAACCAATTTGTCGCTTTGATTTTTTCGTTTTTATTTGAATCTGATTTTTTACAAGAAACAATTGCTAACAGAAGCAGTAAAAGAATCGTTTTTTGAAACATATGTGTAAATATTTGATGTTATTTTGAATAAGCTAAAGTATAAAAAAATAGAATAGTGTGCCTTTTTAGTTTTGGAATATCCAGAAGCGATTGTTATCGAGTAATGAAATATCAATTTTATTTAGTTTTAAAATTTAAAAATTGCGATGAATAGTCTTAGATACTTTCTTTCAAAATAGTATGAACCAATTCTTTGGTAGGTTTTTGGTCTTTTAACTTAACTCTAACCACATCAAATGTAACTTTAAAATCGCAGCCCAATTTATAATTGCTGCAACCATAAGCAGTGTTTCCCTTAATAACCGTTCCTTTTTTACATTTTGGACAGGCTAAGAGATCCGATGTTGCTTTCGCAGCTATTTTCTTAGGTTCTAATTTAAGTTTGAAATTTTCATCAAAGCGAAGCAAACCTTCCACTGTTCCGGCATCGGTTTTAAATTCTTTTAAATTTACTGTGGATCCTTTTTGTAGTAATCTCAAGTATTGGTTCTCTGATATTTTTTTTTCTGCAAAAGTAAAGGGCAATACAAAATTACAACCCGCTTTATAATCACCGCAACCATAAGCCGATTTTCCTTTTACAAGCATAGCTTTTTTGCATTTCGGACATGCTTCAGCCAAAATTCCTGCCGCTTTTTTTTTCTCCACGGTGGCTTCTTGTTTTTGGATACTTCCTGTATGCGAAATATTGGCGCGAGTGGTTTCACTTCGTACTTCATATACCAAGGCTTCTACCATACGTTTCATGTTATTAATAAACGCACCGGCCGTAAACATTCCTTTTTCAATATCTTTCAACTGCTTTTCCCAGGAACCCGTAAGTTCGGCCGACTTTACTAAATCATTTTGTATGGTGTCAATAAGCTGAATCCCCGTTGGCGTTGGTAATACCTGTTTTTTATTTCGAACAATGTATTGGCGTTTAAAAAGAGTTTCAATAATATTGGCTCGTGTTGATGGACGTCCAATGCCATTTTCTTTCATCAATTCACGTAAATCTTCATCATCGACCTGTTTGCCTGCGGTTTCCATGGCACGTAATAAAGTTGCTTCCGTAAATTGATTGGGTGGTTTGGTTTCCTTTTCTAAAAATGAGGGTTCATGTGGTCCTTTTTCGCCTACAACAAAACGCGGTAATATATCGGCTTCTTTTTCTTTTGCATTGGGGTCTTCAAAAACAACGCGCCATCCTTTTTTTAAGATTTCTTTTCCTGTGGTTTTGAAGGCTACATCGGCTGCTTTTCCAATTACAGTGGTATTGGCTACCAAACAATCGTCGTAAAAAACGGCAATAAATCGTTTTACAATAATATCATACACCAGTTGCTGGTTGTACTGCAAATTGGTTTGTATGCCCGTTGGAATAATCGCATGGTGATCCGTTACTTTTTTATCGTTGAAAACTTTAGTCGATTTTTTAATCTTTTTTTCTAAAAGAGGTTGCGCCAACGCGGCGTAGTTGGTTAACTTTTGCAGTATACCGGGCACTTTTGGATAGATATCGTTTGGTAAAAAAGTGGTATCGACTCTAGGATAGGTGACTACTTTTTGTTCGTACAAGGTTTGAACAATTTTAAGTGTTTCGTCTGCCGAAAATCCAAACTTTGTATTGCAATATACTTGCAAGCCTGTTAAATCAAATAGCTTAGGGGCAAATTCATTGCCATTCTTTTTTTCAATAGAAACAATTTCAAAATCACTTTCCTTGACTTTATTTGCCAAAATTTCGCCGTCTTCTTTTTTCAAAAAGCGTCCTTCCTCATAACTAAAAAGCGTCTCTCTATATAAGGTTTGCAACTCCCAATACGGTTGCGGTTTAAAATTCTCAATTTCTTTAAATCGGTCAACGACCATAGCCAGTGTAGGAGTTTGCACCCGACCAATTGACAATACTTGTTTGTAACCGCCATGTTTTACGGTGTACAAACGGGTAGCATTCATCCCTAATAACCAGTCGCCAATGGCTCTGGAAAATCCCGCGTAGTATAAATTATCGTAGTTACTGGATGGTTTTAAGTTTTCAAAACCCTCTTTGATGGCTTCGGTGGTTAAGGATGAAATCCATAATCGTTTTACTTCTCCTTTATAATTGGCTTCATTCATTACCCAGCGCTGAATGAGTTCTCCTTCTTGCCCCGCATCCCCGCAGTTTATGACAAGATCGGCTTTGTCAAATAAACTTTTTATAATTTTAAATTGCTTTTGGATACCTGAATTTTCTACTACTTTGGTTTCAAATTTTTCGGGAAGCATGGGCAGGTTATTCAAATCCCAGCTTTTCCAATGAGGTTTGTAATCGTTCGGTTCTTTTAAGGTGCATAAATGCCCAAAGGTGTAGGTTACGGCGTAACCGTTGCCCTCGTAATACCCATCGTGTTTGGTATTGGCTCCTAAAACGGATGCGATTTCGCGTGCTACACTTGGTTTCTCGGCAATACAGACTTTCATTTTTTCCTACTGATTTTAAAGCCGCAAATTAGGAATTTAGAAGTTGGTATTAAATAGAAATCTTTAGGAGTTATGAACGGGTATCGAGTTAATAATTGCGAGGAACGAGTTGTTAACTTTAGTTAATGCAATCATGGCAGTATACTATTAGCGGGGAACTAAGCAATCCCTCCGTTTGCAATACTGCGCTAATGATAACGTATAGTAGAGCAATCTGGTGTTTTTTCTAGTAGTGGCATAGCGAACAACGGAAGCTTTCTTTCCTGTCTATTAAAAGGGTTTGAAGCGAAGAATCTTGCAAGGGATGATAGGAAGAGCATCTAAAAATTGTTTAAAGTTTAAAGTTTTTACGCAGGAAAGTTATAGACTTGGCTATAGACTTCATAACTTGGTTTTTAAAATAATTTTGGATTACATTGGGGTTTGTGGAAATAGCAAAAAGGGAATATTGCAAACTGAATACTTTTTTGTATTTTTGCACTCCAAATAAAGGAATAAGAAAATGTTAGATAGACTTCAAATAGTAAAACAACGTTTCGATGAGATTTCGGATTTAATCATTCAGCCGGATGTTATCTCTGATCAGAAGCGTTATGTGCAATTGAATCAAGAGTACAAAAGTTTAAAAGCTTTGGCTGAAAAACGTGATGAGTACGTGCTTTTGATGGCAAATATAGAAGAAGCAAACGAAATAATAGCGGATAATAGTGATGCAGATATGACCGAAATGGCCAAAATGCAACTTGACGAAGCGAAAGAAAGGTTACCGGAATTAGAGGAAGAAATCAAATTTATGTTGATTCCTAAAGATCCGGAAGATGCTAAAAATGTGATGGTGGAGATCCGTGCCGGAACGGGTGGAGATGAAGCGAGTATTTTTGCAGGAGATTTGTTCCGTATGTACACAAAGTATTGTGAAAATAGAGGTTGGAGAACTTCGGTTGTGGATATGAATGAAGGAACTTCTGGTGGATTCAAAGAGGTGATTTTTGAAGTTACCGGTGAAGATGTTTACGGAACTTTGAAATTTGAAGCAGGTGTTCATCGCGTGCAACGTGTGCCACAAACAGAAACGCAAGGGCGTGTTCACACATCGGCAGCAACTGTCATGGTGCTTCCGGAAGCAGAAGAGTTTGATGTTCAAATTGATATGAACGATGTGCGTGTCGATTTTTTCTGTTCTTCAGGACCAGGTGGACAATCTGTAAATACAACCAAATCAGCAGTTCGTTTGACACACATTCCAACAGGATTAGTGGCGCAATGTCAGGATCAAAAATCACAACATAAAAATAAAGACAAGGCATTTGGAGTTTTGCGTTCCCGTTTATACGAACAGGAATTGGCTAAAAAACAAGCTGAGGATGCTACAAAACGTACGTCTCAAGTAAGTTCTGGTGACCGTTCGGCAAAAATCCGTACCTATAATTATGCACAGGGTCGTGTAACAGATCACCGTGTTGGTTTGACTTTGTATGATTTAGGAAATATCATGAATGGTGACATTCAGAAAATTGTTGATGAGCTAGCGTTAGTCAACAACATGGAAAAATTGAAAGAAGCAAGCGAAGTTTTTTAAAGAAAATAGGTGCAAGAATAAAGAGAAAATACCATACTAAATTATTTAGCATGGTATTTTTTTTAATAGTTTTTTACTGTTTTCGACTTTGAAATACAATAAACAGATTAAATCGTTGTAAACTTTGCGAAAAACTTTGTAAACTTTACGGTTAAATACACAACAATGACTACACAACAACTTATAGACCAAATCAGAATCAAGAAATCGTTCCTAGCTGTAGGACTGGATGTTGATTTGAATAAAATTCCACAGCATTTATTAGAACTGGAAGATCCTATTTTCGAATTCAATAAAGCTATAATTGATGCGACATATGATTTAGCGGTAGCTTACAAACCAAATACTGCTTTTTATGAAGCATACGGAATAAAAGGGTGGATGTCGTTGCAGAAAACAATCAATTACATCAACGAGAAGTATCCTGAAATTTTCACAATTGCTGATGCAAAACGAGGCGATATTGGAAATACTTCTTCAATGTATGCCAAAGCTTTTTTTGAAGATTTAAATTTTGACAGTGTTACTGTTGCTCCCTATATGGGCAAAGATTCAGTGGAACCTTTTCTGGCTTTCGAAAATAAGCATACCATTATGCTGGCTTTGACTTCAAATGAAGGAGCCTTCGATTTCCAGACTTTAAACACAGACGGCAAAGAATTGTACAAACAAGTATTAGAAACGTCTAAGAGTTGGAAAAACAGCGAAAATCTAATGTATGTTGTAGGCGCCACAAAGGCAGAATATTTTACTGAAATTCGTAAAATCGTTCCTGACAGTTTCTTGCTGGTTCCCGGAGTCGGAGCACAAGGAGGAAGCCTGTCCGAAGTTTGTAAATACGGTATGAATGCTAATGTAGGATTACTGATTAATTCTTCGAGAGCCATTATTTATGCGTCAAATGGAACTGATTTTGTTGAAAAAGCAAGAGCCGAAGCTTTGAAAATGCAACAGGAGATGGAAGCAATTCTAAGTTAATGATTGTTTAAAATAGTTAAGCATATAACATGAAAATTCTAACGGATCAACTTGGAACTTTCCATTCTTTTGAAACTTCTCCCAAGCGCATTATTTCACTTGTTCCATCACAAACGGAATTATTATATGATTTAGGTTTGGAAGACAGAATTATTGGCATTACTAAATTCTGCGTGCATCCATATCATTTTAAATCAACAAAGAAAATTGTTGGTGGAACCAAAAAAGTGCATTTTGAGAAAATCAAATTGTTACAACCGGATATTATCATCTGTAATAAAGAGGAAAATACACGAGAAATTGTTGATGAATTGCGTAAAATCTGCCCAGTTTGGGTGACGAATATCATTACAATTGAAGATAATTTTAAAATGATTACCGATTTTGGTCAGCTTTTCAATTGCAGAACCGAAGCACAGAAATGGAACGATAAATTGGATTTTGCGCTAAGGGATTTTAAAAATTTCATCAAAGATAAACCGCTCAAAAAAGTTGCTTATTTCATTTGGAAAGATCCTTTTATGGTAGCTGGTTCCGATAATTTTATTAATGAATTACTGAAACTAAATCATTTTGAGAATATATATCAGGACAAAGGGCGTTATCCGGAAATTGAACTTAAAAAAATGCGTTTAGAAGGCGATCCGGATTTGGTTTTTCTTTCTTCAGAGCCTTTTCCTTTCAAGGAAGAGGATGCTTTTGAAATAGGACGTTTTACCCATCATGCAAAAACTATTTTTGTTGATGGTGAAATGTTTTCCTGGTACGGAAGCCGATTACTAAAAGCTTTTGAATATTTTAAAAAAATACATCAAAAATTATAGCTCACATTCCTCCAGCACTAATTCTTCTTTAGTTATAGAAGTTGATTCAGAGGTGTCATTTTCAATGTTGAAATTTAGTTCTGAGAATATTTGGTATTCTCTTTTAAGCTTTTCTATTTCACTTTTCTCTTTCAATAATCCAGTCATCGGTGTAAATTTTTTGCAAATTTACGTTTTACAATTGTTAAATTAGCATTATTATATGTTAAGATTGAGATTTAAAATTAAAGTCATATTTTTACAAAAAAAAGAAGTGATTAATTATACCATTTACGAAAATAAAAACAGCAATCAATGGGTGACCTTTGTGCATGGTGCTGGCGGAAGTTCGTCTATCTGGTTCAAGCAAATACGTGATTTTAAAAAACAATATAATATATTGTTACTGGATTTGCGTGGGCATGGGGAATCAAAACCTACTTTGAAAACGGCCTTCAAACAAAAATATACGTTTTCGGCTTTAGCCAATGATATTCTTGAAGTTTTAGACTTTCTTAAAATAAAAAAATCACATTTTGTTGGTATTTCATTAGGTACTATTTTGATCAGACAATTGGCAGAAATGTATCCGGAACGTGTGCAAAGCATGATTCTTGGTGGTGCAATACTAAAAATGAATTTCCGTTCTCAAGTATTAATGCGATTAGGAAATATGTTTAAATATGTATTGCCTTATTTGGTCCTGTATAAATTTTTTGCATTTGTCATTATGCCTAAAAAAAGCCATAAGCAATCTCGTGTGCTTTTTATTAATGAGGCTAAAAAACTATACCAAAAAGAGTTCATAAAATGGTTTAAACTAACTGCCGAAATAAATCCAGTTCTCAAATGGTTTCGTCAGGTTGAATTGAATATTCCAACCCTTTATGTTATGGGTGAAGAGGATTATATGTTTTTACCTTCAGTTCGAAAAGTAGTTGAAAATCATTACAGATCTTCTAAATTATTTGTAATAGAAAAATGCGGACATGTTGTAAATGTGGAGCAGCCTAATGCATTCAATGATGCAGTTCTTTCTTTTATAAATACTGCTAAATAAAAAATGCCTGCATTAAAAATGCAGGCAATTCTTTAACTAACCAAAACCAAAATAATAAATAACCAGTTTATTACTCTGCAAAGATCATATATAAGCGAGCGTTTTGCTGTTAAGATTTTGTTATTACTTTGTTGTATATAAGTTAAGTTTTTTAACTTTATTCTTTAATTGTCGGTAAGCGACTCTGGTCCAGAATTTACTTTATATTTAACCGATTGTTACCTTTTCAAATTTTTATTTTTTGTTTTGTTGAAAAAAGCAGCAGACTTTTTTTGATAGTAATCATCAATTTTGTTTGTGTTTTTTAGCTTGTTATTCTTTGATGAAAACTATTAAATTTTATTAATATGAAATCACATGAAAAACTTACAACAGCGTCTGGAAGACCATTTGTAGAAAACGAAAATTCTCAATCTATAGGTTCAAGAGGGCCTTTATTATTACAGGATTATATTCTTCACGAGAAAATGGCTCATTTTAATAGAGAGCGAATTCCGGAAAGGGTAGTGCATGCAAAAGGTTCTGGAGCATTTGGAACGTTTACCGTAACACACGACATTACTAAATATACAAAAGCGAAACTATTTTCTGAAATTGGAAAAGAAACTAAAGTAGTGTTTCGGTTTTCAACGGTAGGAGGTGAAAGAGGTTCGGCTGATACAGAAAGAGATCCGCGAGGCTTTGCCATGAAATTTTACACCGAAGACGGAAATTGGGATTTAGTGGGTAATAACACACCCGTTTTCTTTGTTAAAGACCCCAAAAAATTTGGTGATTTTATACATACCCAAAAACGAGATCCCTATACCAATATGAAATCACCAACCATGATGTGGGATTTCTGGTCGCTGAATCCGGAAAGTTTACATCAGGTATTAATACTTATGTCAGATAGAGGGACACCTTTTGGTTATCGCCATATGAACGGCTATGGAAGCCATACGTATTCGATGATCAATAGTGCTAATGAGCGAACTTATGTTAAATTCCATTTTAAAACAGCGCAGGGTATTAAAAATTTTACAAATCAGGAAGCAGCAGAAATGAAGTCTCGTGATATGGATTTTTCACAACGTGATTTGTTTGAAAATATCGATAAGGGAAATTTTCCGCAATGGAATTTACAAATTCAGGTTATGACGGAAGAGCAGGCAAATTCCCAAGACTATTATTTAAATCCATTTGATCTAACTAAAGTTTGGCCCCATGGCGATTTTCCGTTGATTGATGTTGGCGTTTTAGAATTGAATCAAAATCCGCACAATTATTTTCAGGATATTGAGCAGGTAGCATTTGCACCAGCACATATTGTAGATGGAAGTGGGTATTCTCCTGATAAAATGTTGCAAGGAAGGTTATTATCATATCCTGATGCACAGCGCTATCGATTGGGAACAAATTATGAGCAAATCCCAGTAAATCGATGCCCATTTGATACGAACAATTACCAACGAGACGGACAAATGCGAGTAGATGGTAATGGAGGAAGCAATCCGAATTATTTTCCAAATAGTTTCGATGCTATGGTAATAGATCAAACATATAAAGAACCACCTTTGGAAATGCAAAGTACTTTTGCAGACTGGTACGATAGAAATTGTGAAGGAGAAAATGATCATTATACGCAACCGGGTAATTTATTTAAAATTATGACTGTTGAGCAACAACTAAATACGATTAATAATATCATTGCTCACATGTCTGGTATTGAAGGACCTAAAAAAGAAGAAATAGTTAACCGTCAGTTAAGTCATTGGTATAGAGCGGATGGTCGAATAGGGACTGGAGTTGCTTTAGGATTGGGCGTAGATGTTAATTTGATTGAAAGATAAAATGGTTTTAACTGTAATAAGATGAATATTCTCGAACTTGAATTGTTAACTGATAATATCAATGAAACGGAAACGTTTTATAATAATAGCATAGGATTAAAAACTATTTCAAAAAACAATTCGAGTATTTCATTTGCTGCGGGTTCCACGAAACTGACGTTCAGAGCTTCCTGGAATTTAAAGCCGGTATATCATTTTGCTTTTGATATACCAAAAAATAAGTTGGCGGAAGCCTTTAATTGGATAGAAAAGGAAACTAAAATTTTAGAGGTAATTCCTCCGGATAAAATTGCTGATTTTTATAACTGGAATGCAAAGTCCTTTTATTTTTATGACAATAATGGAAATGTTTTGGAATTTATTGCCCGTTATGATTTAGATAATGCCTCGGAGAAACCATTTGATGGTGCATCAGTTCTATCGGTAAGCGAGATAGGTTTTGTTGCCAAAAATGTTTCAGAGCTGAGTGATGAAATCTGCGAAAAATATGGCCTTTCGATATTCTCAAAACAACCTAAACTAAATAAGTTTATTGTTTTGGGAACAGATACAGGACTTTTTATTCTTGTTGAAGAAAATAGAGATTGGTATCCAACGGATAAAAAAGCAAAATCATTTTGGACGAAAGTCTTTTTTGATACTGGTGGAAAAATTAATGAAATTGAAGTTTTAAGTTAAAAAGATAAAAAAAACACCCCCAGATAGTGCTTAACTATTTGGGGGTATTTCAATGGGAGCATTTTTTGTGACATTTTAATTGTACTGAGTTTTAGCCTCTTTCATCTTTGGAGCCTACTATTTCAGGAGGTTTTAAGAAAACACCACTGTTTTATTGTTATAAACCATCGTTTTTCGTTCCGCATGCAGTTTAATGGCTCTTGCTAAAACCATGCGCTCCAAGTCACGTCCTTTCATGATAAAGTCTTCGATAGAATGGCTATGAGAAACTCTAGCAATATCTTGTTCAATAATCGGACCTTCATCTAATCCTTCTGTTACATAATGACTCGTCGCACCAATAATTTTAACTCCTCGTTTAAAGGCAGAATGATATGGTTTTGCCCCGGGAAAAGCAGGTAAAAAGGAATGATGAATATTGATTATGTTATTTTTGTATTTCGCAATTAAATTTGGAGTTATAATTTGCATATAACGTGCCAAGACAATAAAATCTATATCGTATTGCTTTAATAAATCAATTTGTTGTTGTTCTCCCTCCGCCTTAATTTCTTTAGTGAAAGGAACATAATGAAACGGAATGTCGAACCGTTCTGCAACAGCCTTCAAATCTTCGTGATTACTTATAATTACAGGGATTTCCAGAGGCAATTCTCCTGCACTGTAACGCCCTAAAATATCGTAAAGGCAATGATCATATTTTGAGATGAATAGTGCCATTTTTGGTTTCTGTTCTTGAGGGTAAATTTCCCAAGACATATTAAAAGGAGTTGCCAAATTGATTTTAAAATCCTTTTTGATAGTTTCTAAATCCCATTTTTGGGCACTTAGTTCGCACTCTAAACGCATGAAAAATACGTTTTCATCCGCATCTACATGCTGGTCCAAATAAATAATATTTCCTTCAATCGAAGCAATATAGTTAGTAACGGATGCTATAATCGCCTTCTGATCTTCACAATGTATAAGTATGGTAATTTTCTGCATATAATTTTATTTGGGAGCTAATCCTGTGATACGCTATATTTTTTTCTTAGATTCCATCGCAATAGAAATGACAAGAAAAAAAGCCGATTTTATCACAGCTAAGGCTGAACGGTTATCAAATTTTTTATCAAAACTAATCTTATTTCTTTTTATAAAAAAGTTTGATTTAGTTGTTTATGTTTAAAAAGCGATAACCATTTATTATTTAAACCCTACTTTAATGTTCTGATTAGATTTTGTCCTGCATTGCAAATACTTTTTGCAATAAAACAGAAGTTCTGGAACTTAAATTTGTTCTGATGTTTTTCTCTTCAACGGCAACCATCTTGAAAACACCATTCAGTGCTTGATTGGTTACATAGTCAGTCAAATCAGGATTCACTTTGTTAACTAAAGGAATGCTGTTGTATTTTGTTATAATATTGGTCCAAACTTTATCAGCACCTACTTTCGTAAACGAATTTTTGATTACCGGATTAAATTTTCCGTATAAAGCAGTCGTGGTGCTATTTTGTAAATAGTTAGTCGCTGAACTTTCATTGCCCATCAAAATTGATTTGGCATCCATAAAAGTCATGTTTCTTACAGCATCAACAAATATAGGAGTCGCTTCCTTCACAGCATCTTCGGCAGCACGATTCAATACTTTTAAACCTTCATCAGCTAATGAACTAAGCCCAATTCTTCTTAAACCAGTATCTACTTTTCTTAATTCTTCCGGTAATAAAATTTTTACGGCTTCATTTCTGTAAAAACCATCGGTAGCCGTTAATTTTGTAACTTGTTTAGAAATTCCATTATTTAGGGCTTCCTTCAATCCACCCGAAATATCTACACCACCGATTCCTTGAGTTTGGGGTAATTGATTTAGAACCTGTTGCATTTCGGCACAACTGGAAAAAGAGACCGCCACCATTAAAATTAAAAATTTTTTCATCGTAAATTGTTTTTATTAGTTTACTTCGTCTGTTCGTCAGACGGCTCGTGTCAAAAGTACTACTTATTCAAAAATAAAGCCATGATTTAATTTAGGAGTACAAACTTTAGTATTAATTTTGGGAACAGAGGTTTCGCTATGCTTTTTGTCTTTTACTGTTTTTCTTGTTTTAGGAACAAGACGAGACAGGAAAAGGATGTCGTTCCGTTCAGAGGCAGGGTAAAATCTGTTGCTTTTTTATCAACAACTATGATAGACATCAAACAATTATTAAAAAAAAGTCGTAAATTGCACTCTTAAATTATCATATTCACAAAATGGAACAAGTAAAACCCTATATTCCTAATAATAAAGTAAGAATTGTAACCGCTGCAGCTCTTTTTGACGGACACGATGCAGCCATCAACATAATGCGTAGAATTATTCAATCGACAGGTGTTGAGGTAATTCATTTAGGTCACGATAGAAGCGTTGAAGAAGTTGTCAATACAGCCATTCAAGAAGATGCCAATGCTATTGCAATAACATCGTATCAAGGTGGGCATAATGAATATTTCAAATATATGTATGACTTGCTTCAAGAAAAAGGGGCGGGGAAAATTAAAATATTTGGCGGTGGAGGCGGAGTGATTCTACCTACAGAAATTGCCGAACTGCAAGCATATGGAATCACCAGGATTTATTCTCCTGATGATGGACGTGCAATGGGTTTGCAAGGAATGATAAATGATTTAGTGCAACGTGCGGATTATGCTATTGGAGATAAACTTGATGATGAAATCAATCGTTTGAAAGAGAAAAATCCAATGGCTATTGCCCGTCTTATTTCATCGGCAGAAAATTTTCCTGATGTTGCAGCAAAAGTATTGAAGGGAATTCAAGAGAAAAATGAAAATTGTACTATTCCTGTTCTTGGAATTACAGGAACGGGCGGAGCAGGAAAATCATCATTGGTAGATGAATTGGTACGTCGTTTTTTAATCGATTTTCCAGAGAAAACAATCGGAATAATCTCTGTAGACCCATCCAAAAGGAAAACGGGTGGTGCACTACTTGGAGACAGAATTCGAATGAATGCCATCAATAGTCCCCGAGTTTATATGCGCTCATTGGCAACACGTCAATCGAATTTAGCATTGTCAAAATATGTTGCTGATGCGATTCAAGTGATTAAAGCAGCAAAATATGACATCATAATCCTTGAAACTTCAGGGATTGGTCAATCTGATACGGAGATTATGGACCATTCTGATGTTTCTCTCTATGTAATGACACCGGAGTTTGGTGCTGCAACCCAATTGGAAAAAATTGATATGCTTGATTTTGCTGATTTGGTAGCGATAAATAAATTTGATAAACGCGGTTCTCTTGATGCATTGAGAGACGTGAAAAAACAATACCAACGCAATAATAATCTTTGGGATGCGAATTTAGATGCACTTCCTGTTTTTGGGACGATTGCTTCGCAGTTCAACGATCCGGGAATGAATACGCTTTACAAAGCGATTATGGATAAAATCCATGAAAAAACGAATTCTGATTTGAAATCAACTTTTCAAATCACTCGCGAAATGAGTGAAAAGATATTCGTTATTCCGCCTCATAGAACCCGTTATTTATCTGAAATTGCAGAAAGCAACAGAAAATATGATGTTACTGCGGTTAGTCAGGAACAAGTTGCCCAGAAATTATATGGAATTTTCAAAACGATTGAATCGGTATCCCAAAAAATCCCTGAATTGAATAAGTCAGGAATTAATGAGGATTCTGTTTTACCAACCGCTTTAGAATCGGAAAAACCTGGTGCAGCTGAGAATAAAATCTTTTTAAACCTTTTACTGAATCAATTCGATAAAGTAAAAATGGATTTAGATTCCTACAATTGGGAAATTATTTTGACTTGGGATGAAAAAATAAACAGATATAAAAATCCGGTTTACACATTTAAAGTTCGCGATAGAGAAATAAAAATGGCTACGCATACGGAATCGCTTTCACATTCTCAAATTCCGAAAATTGCTTTGCCAAAGTATCAGGCTTGGGGTGATATTCTACGTTGGTGCTTGCAGGAAAATGTTCCTGGAGAATTTCCGTTCACAGCTGGTTTGTATCCTTTCAAAAGGGAAGGCGAGGATCCTTCAAGAATGTTTGCAGGAGAAGGAGGACCGGAAAGAACCAATAAACGTTTTCATTATGTAAGTGCAGGATTACCGGCAAAACGATTGTCGACGGCTTTTGACAGTGTAACTTTATACGGGAATGATCCTCATGTTCGTCCTGATATTTATGGAAAAATAGGTAACGCCGGAGTTTCTATTTGTTGTTTGGATGATGCTAAAAAATTGTATTCTGGTTTTGATTTAGTTCATGCGATGACTTCAGTGAGCATGACTATTAATGGACCAGCTCCAATGTTGTTAGGATTTTTTATGAACGCAGCGATAGATCAGCAATGTGAATTGTATATTAAAGAAAATGGTCTTGATGTTGAGGTAGAAGAAAAAATTAACGAGATCTATAAGAAAAAAGGGGTAGAGAGACCCCATTATCAAGGTGATTTACCGGAAGGAAATAATGGATTAGGGCTTATGCTTATGGGTGTAAGCGGAGATCAGGTTTTACCTGCGGATATTTATAATGAAATCAAAGTAAGAACTTTGTCTCAAGTACGTGGAACCGTTCAAGCGGATATTCTTAAAGAAGATCAAGCACAAAACACCTGTATTTTTTCTACTGAATTTGCGCTGCGATTAATGGGTGATGTTCAGGAATATTTTATCACTAAAAACGTTAGAAACTTTTATTCGGTTTCTATTTCGGGGTATCATATTGCTGAAGCAGGAGCAAATCCAATTACGCAATTGGCTTTCACGCTTTCTAATGGTTTTACTTATGTGGAATATTATTTGAGTCGTGGGATGAATATCAACGATTTTGGACCTAATTTATCGTTCTTCTTTTCGAATGGAGTTGATCCGGAATATGCTGTTATTGGTCGTGTAGCACGTAAAATTTGGGCGAAAGCCATGAAAAACAAATACGGAGCAAACGAACGTGCACAAATGTTGAAATACCACATTCAGACTTCCGGGCGTTCATTACACGCGCAGGAAATTGATTTTAATGATATTCGTACGACTTTGCAGGCATTGTATGCGATATATGATAATTGTAATTCATTACACACCAATGCGTATGATGAGGCAATTACAACACCTACGGAGGAATCAGTACGTCGTGCGATGGCGATTCAGTTGATTATCAATAAAGAATTAGGATTAGCCAAAAACGAAAATCCAATTCAAGGGGCCTTTATTATTGAAGAATTAACAGATTTAGTTGAAGCTGCCGTTCTTCAGGAGTTTGACAGGATTACAGAGCGTGGTGGTGTTCTTGGTGCAATGGAAACGATGTACCAAAGAAGTAAAATACAGGAAGAAAGTTTATATTATGAAACCTTGAAACATACCGGTGAATTTCCAATCATTGGAGTAAATACCTTTTTAAGTTCCAAGGGTTCTCCAACGGTAATTCCAGCCGAAGTAATACGTGCCACCGAAGAAGAAAAGCAATACCAAATTGATATGTTGCACCATTTGCATCAGTCCAATCAGGATTTAGTAAATGAACATCTAAATACGCTTCAGGAGGCTGCCATTAAAAACGAAAATTTATTTGAACACTTAATGGAAGCTACTAAGGTTTGCTCTCTAGGACAAATTACTTCAGCTTTATTTGAAGTTGGCGGTCAATATAGAAGAAATATGTAAAAACACGAAAACAGATGAACATGAAAAACAACAAAACCTTGATTTTACTGGGTTAGTAGGTGATTCGTGTTTATCTGTTTTTATTCTTTTTTGCAGTTGGTTAACCTACTGGTTGACTAGAATAAATTTTTGTTTATCGTTAAATTACGGGTATTCCAGTCCACTGGAATAGGTAAATTATTCAAATAACCAAAATAAAGGCCACAATAAGATTCTTACTTCAAAGTAAATAATAATTAAAATATTTACGTTCGTTATTCAATAAACAGCACGCTGGTTTGGAAACGTAAAACAGGTTTTGTTATTTATCCAAAAGATTGGAAACTTAGAGATTTTAAAAAGTTTTTAATTTTCCTGAACTTAATTTTTAAGAAATATAAAACTTTTGCAACGCTTTTTTAAATACAATCACAACTGAAAACCAAATACAAATTGAAGTTCAATTTGAAGATGAAACTGTATGGCTATCACAGGAGCAACTTGTTATTTTGTTTAAAAGAGATCAATCCGTTATCTCCAGACATATCCGAAATATATTTAAAGAAGGAGAATTAGAAGAAAAAAGCAATATGCAAAAAATGCATATCGCTAATTCAGATAAATCAATAGCACTATACAACCTCGATGTTATAATATCCGTTGGATATCGTGTAAAATCTAAACAAGGCACACAATTCCGACAATGGGCAACCCAACGATTAAAAGATTATTTAGTAAAGGGTTATGCTATTCACGAAAAACGACTAAAAGAAACCGAAAACAAGTTTCAGGAATTAAAGCAAGCCGTTTCCTTATTAGACAGCATAGTAAAAACAAAAATAGTGTTGATGTTGTTCTTGCATATATAACAACTGTGTTTTTTGAAAGAATGCCATATCATAATACTGTTAAATCATGTCAACGCGACAAAAAAATAGAGGCTGCCTTTCTTTAGACAGCCTCTTAAAAATAATAATCGGATATTCGTTTCAGCAACAAACTAATCAACATTTGCAATGTTTTTATTTTTCAATGCAGGTTTGTAAACTTCCGAAATCGCTTTTGTTGTTAAAATGGCCTTTTCTTCAGAAATAACAATTTCATGTTTTACTTTTTTCAGATTGTTTTCTACAACCAAATAATAAGTTCCAACAGGAAATTCATCTAAATTATAGGTTCTTAGGATTCCTTTTACACCTTTTGCATTTTCGGTGTAGATTAAATTATTCTCATCATCATAAATAGATACACTAACTTTTTTGATTTCATTTAGAGAAAAGCTAATTTCATTTCCTTTACCTTTTTTTACATTAAGTAAAAAATCATCATCGATTGCATACGAATTCACGCTAGTCATTGCTACTACCAGCAATAAACTCAATTTTAAAATCTTTTTCATAATACTAGTTTTTAATTATTAATTAAAATTTCTAGTACTAAATTACTTAAATGAGATGTGCTGGAAGACATCTATTTTTTCCAATTTGTGTGTTGTTTTGTCTTTTACGAAAACGTTATATATTGCAAATGAACGAGTTGTGTGTACTTAGGTGTGTTGAGAATTTATTAATAAAAAAGTAAAAATGACTAATTAGCACGCAGTATTGGTTTTAATATCAAATCGTTCCATTAGCTATTGAGCGGTTTTGTTTTAATTGGCGTTAGCGTTTTTTTTGAAATATTTGGTCATTAGATAATCTAGATAAGAAAGGCTTTTCTGTAATGAAGAGTTTTTTTATTGACATTTTCAGTGTTTTTTACAACATTTCTATAAAGTAAAAATTAATAGATTAGAATCCTTAAGATTTTTCTAAAATCTAGTCAAAATGAAACAATTTTAATGTTATCAATAATTGTCCAAATTTTCCATAAAAAAAGCAATATAAATTGCAATAACATGCTTAAAGTATAAGCGATATTTATCACTTTTAACATTAATTTTTAATTAACAAAATTTATGTAATACAAGTATTAATTACTTGAAAATCAAGTACTTAACAAGTGTTTAAGTACTAATGTTTTGCTGCCGTAAAGCTTTTCTTAACGAACAGTGTTCTTCATCGGGAATAATAGAATGTTGTCTTGTTTAGCCCTGTTTTTTTTCCTTTTTTTTGTGTAATACCTAACTTTGATTTAACAAAAATTATTTGATTTTGGTTGCTTATAAAGCAACTGTCAGGTGAATAAAAGGATTTTTTTGTTCCCCAAAAATAAAAAATCCTTTGGATGATGGACTACTTCATTAAATTGTTTTTTGAAGATGTTTCGTTTTTCTGCGAGTTTTCTTCCCCGATTCTGAAAACTTTTGCTTTATACCTATTTCGTTAATTTCAATGCTAATTGTTTTTTAGATTAGAGTTTTAAGGTTACTATTTAAGTGCCTGTATCTGGTTGATAAAGAATTTAGTTATTGTTCCCACAATAGAAATCCTTTGGATGATGGTGTACTTCATAAATGATGTGTTTATGAAGGTGATTTGTTTTATCTACAAGTTTTCTCCCCCAAGTCTGTAAACTTCTTTTTTTTCTAATTTATGACGTAAAAATACTTCTATCATGGAAAAGAATACAATTTCGAAGTTTTTCGATGTTTTATCCAGCAAAATAAATTGTTGTTTCTTAACGAAAAACACTGTTTCTAAATTAAATTTTTTAAAATTTGAGGAGAGAAATTCAATCGAGTACCTTTCAGATTTGTGGCTACGCTGTTGGCGTAAGTCACTTAGATTGCCAATTATGTTGGTAGTAATTCTTATGACGGGTAATGTCTCTAACGGGCAGTCTATTAAAGGAGTAGTCCCGGTACAGTGCCCTCATGGAGGTTCCGGTGTGGATGGTGATGCTTTTGCTGACACTCCTATACTAGGCGTAGGTGATTTATTTGATAATAACGTTGGTTCAGGTGGTGGTGTAATTAATCTAGCACCTCCTCCAGAATTTTTATGTTCCGGGCCTACCTTTAGGTTGGCGGATGCCTGGGGTGGCGATGTTCAGGATCCAACTATATTTACCGGTTCTAATAAAATTAATGGTAACCCTGGTGATCCAGATGGCCCAGGCCCTTTAACAGGGGGCTATACTTGGGGAGCAGGATCTTCTCCTAATAAAAATGAAATCCAAAATTGCGGAGTTCATTTTACTTATGGTGATCAAAATGTAATAGGTACAGTAGAAGGAACTTCTTATGCTGTGGCTGGAAAGCCTACAGATTTGTGGTGTCTTTTCGCAGGTGACCGTCAGGTAACCAATGGTAGCAGCTATATTGATTTCGAGTTTTTACAAGCTACTTTATCAATGTTTGGTACTACCAGTGGTGGATTTGTATCAGCTGGTACCGATGGTGGACGTACTCTTGGAGATATTTTAGTCACCATTGAATTTACACAAGGTGGTGGAGATGCTACCGTTGTGATCCGAAGATGGGAAGCCAAAGCCGGTGGTGGTTTTGAATATGTTGTTAGACCAAATTCACTTTTTCTAGGCGGTATTTATTGTACCAATAATACCGCACCAACCTTCGTGCCCTTTGATGTGTACGGAAGCGGTGCAACTGGCGGTACTTATGCTGTAAATCAATGGGCTGAAGGCGCCATCAATCTTACAAAAGTGTTCGGTTTAGATCAACCTGGGCATGAGTGTTTTGTCCTTAGTACTGTGTTTATCAGAACAAGATCTTCAGGTAGTTCAGCGCAATCTGAATTAAAAGATTTCCCTGGAGCTCCGATTCAATTGAATTTGTGTACTGATGAAATACCACCAGTGATTTCTGCATTGCCAGGTCCAACAACTGTTGAGTGTCCTGGTACTCCATCTTTTGCAACACCAACTGCAACTGACAATTGTGAATTAAAATCACTAACTTTTGCAGATGTAACTACACCAGGTGGTTGTCCGCAGGAATATTCTGTAACCAGAACCTGGACCGCTACAGATGCTTGCGGTAACATTGCAACTGCTTCTCAAACAATAGGTGTGACAGATAATACAGCACCGGTGCTTTCATCGTTGCCAGCGCCAAGTACTATTGTATGTCCAGCAACCCCATCATTTGCAACCCCAACGGCAACCGATGCGTGTGATGCAAGTATTACACCGACTTTTGCCGATGTAACTACACCCGGTACTTGTCCACAGGAATATTCAGTAACCAGAACCTGGACCGCTACTGATGATTGTGGCAACAGTTCCACTGCTTCTCAAACCATTAGTGTAGAGGATAATACCGCTCCGGTGCTTTCAGCATTGCCAGCACCAAGTGCTATAGAATGTCCTGCAACACCAGTATTTACTACGCCAACCGCAACCGATGCGTGTGATGCAAGTGTTATACCGACTTTTGCCGATGTAACCACCCCTGGCAGTTGTCCACAGGAATATTCAGTAACCAGAACCTGGACCGCGACTGATGATTGTGGCAACAGTTCCACTGCTTCACAAACTATTGGTGTAACGGATAATACCGCT
The DNA here is from genome assembly GCF_048286515.1 of Flavobacterium rhamnosi. Lineage (NCBI taxonomy): Bacteria > Pseudomonadati > Bacteroidota > Flavobacteriia > Flavobacteriales > Flavobacteriaceae > Flavobacterium > Flavobacterium rhamnosi. The sequence continues at coordinate 88,656 of NZ_JBLVPS010000016.1, forward strand.
CCAGTGCTATCAGCATTGCCAGCACCAAGTTCTGTAGAATGTCCTGCAACACCAGTATTTACTACACCAACCGCAACCGATGCGTGTGATGCAAGTGTTACACCGACTTTTGCCGATGTAACCACACCTGGCAGTTGTCCACAGGAATATTCAGTAACCAGAACCTGGACCGCTATTGATGATTGTGGCAACAGTTCTACTGCTTCACAAACTATTGGTGTAACGGATAATACCGCTCCAGTGCTATCAGCATTGCCAGCACCAAGTTCTGTAGAATGTCCTGCAACACCAGTATTTACTACACCAACCGCAACTGATGCGTGTGATGCAAGTGTTACACCGACTTTTGCCGATGTAACCACCCCTGGCAGTTGTCCACAGGAATATTCAGTCACCAGAACCTGGACTGCGACTGATGATTGTGGCAACAGTTCCACTGCTTCACAAACTATTGGTGTAACAGATAATACTGCTCCAGTGCTATCAGCATTGCCAGCACCAAGTGCTGTAGAATGTCCTGCGACACCAGTATTTACTACACCAACGGCAACCGATGCGTGTGATACAAGTGTTACACCGACTTTTGCCGATGTAACCACCCCTGGCAGTTGTCCACAGGAATATTCAGTAACCAGAACCTGGACCGTGACTGATGATTGTGGCAACAGTTCCACTGCTTCACAAACTATTGGTGTAACGGATAATACCGCTCCAGTGCTATCAGCATTGCCAGCACCAAGTGCTATAGAATGTCCTGCAACACCAGTATTTACTACACCAACGGCAACCGATGCGTGTGATGCAAGTGTTATACCGACTTTTGCCGATGTAACCACACCTGGCAGTTGTCCACAGGAATATTCAGTAACCAGAACCTGGACCGCTACTGATGATTGTGGCAACAGTTCCACTGCTTCACAAACTATTGGTGTAACCGATAATACCGCTCCAGTGCTATCAGCATTGCCAGCACCAAGTGCTATCGAATGTCCTGCAACACCAGTATTTACTACGCCAACCGCAACCGATGCGTGTGATGCAAGTGTTATACCGACTTTTGCCGATGTAACCACCCCTGGCAGTTGTCCACAGGAATATTCAGTAACCAGAACCTGGACCGCGACTGATGATTGTGGCAACAGTTCCACTGCTTCACAAACTATTGGTGTAACGGATAATACCGCTCCAGTGCTATCAGCATTGCCAGCACCAAGTTCTGTAGAATGTCCTGCAACACCAGTATTTACTACACCAACCGCAACCGATGCGTGTGATGCAAGTGTTACACCGACTTTTGCCGATGTAACCACACCTGGCAGTTGTCCACAGGAATATTCAGTAACCAGAACCTGGACCGCTATTGATGATTGTGGCAACAGTTCTACTGCTTCACAAACTATTGGTGTAACGGATAATACCGCTCCAGTGCTATCAGCATTGCCAGCACCAAGTTCTGTAGAATGTCCTGCAACACCAGTATTTACTACACCAACCGCAACTGATGCGTGTGATGCAAGTGTTACACCGACTTTTGCCGATGTAACTACACCTGGCAGTTGTCCACAGGAATATTCAGTAACCAGAACCTGGACCGCTACAGATGATTGTGGTAACAGTTCTAGTGCTTCACAAACTATAAGTGTGACTGATAATACAGTCCCAACAATCACTTGTGTAGCAAATAAAACAATTGAATGTAATGCAGAATTTATTTTTGATCCCCCAACAGCTACTGACAGTTGTAGTGGTACTGCCACTATTACTATTGTTAGTACGGTAACCAATGCAGATGGAAGTCAAACACGTACTTGGAAAGCAACAGATGCCTGTGGTAATGAGTCCGCTCCATGTAGCCAAACCATCAGTGTGACTCCTTGTGCTCACATCTTCCCAACACAGACTACTTGTTGTCACTTTAGTACAGGAACTGCTATTGGGTTAAACAATGTGTGCACAACTGTTAGCAATAAAACAGTAACTAATGCTATACCGGGTGTGTTCTTCTACTATTCAAATATTACTGCTCCTGCAGCAAACTTTACAATTGTGGTAAAACAATCCAATGATGGTGATTTAAATAAACTGTTTAGTATTCAAAACTCAAGTCAGCTTCGTTTGTTTACAAGCAGTTGTGAAACTGTGAACTTTACAGGAAGTGTTATTAATGGAGGAAAAGATGCAAGTTACTCCGTGACAGGCGCTACTCCGGGAGCAACCTATATTGTTTCTGTGAAATACGATGTGAAATCAATAATTGGTGCTGTTTATTCTGGTGCTGATTTGATTAGCAAGTATACTTTCGCAAGCTTCATTAATGGCTCAGCTACAGCTGCCTTAGGAACTACTGGAACTATAGATGCTGTTGCAGGTTGTTCAGATAATACTCCATTACCTGGAAATTGTTCAATTACAGCAAAAGCTCCTACTACTACAGATGTCGCTCCTATAGATGCGAAAATTGAAAATGTAGGTTTTGATGCTTATCCAGTTCCTTTCAAAGACCAGCTTACTATTAAATACAAATTTGATTATGCGTCTGACGTGAAAATCGAACTATTTAATGCTCAAGGTATTTTGGTACTTTCAAAAACTGATACTCATAGTTATTTGAACAAAGAAATTACGCTAAACCTTAAAGCAAATAAAGGACAAGAGCAAGTTTACATTGTAAAAGTAACTACTAACAGAGGAATCAGTACGAAAAAAGTAATGTCTTCCAGATAGTTTTTTTAATAATTATCTAATCCTAAAAAATATTAAATGGATTAGAATATAGAAGTAAACCTCGAAAGTTTTTATTTTCGAGGTTTATTTTTACTGTTTTTATAAATCAATTTTCTCATTGATAAAAATATTTTTTGCTCTTTGAAACTTCCTGAATAAAGTTGCATAATTAGTACTTAATATTTATGTGTAGTTCTGAAAGAACGTTTTGTTTTTTAATTAGCTTAAATTGAATTAGGTACTCTTTGTTGTTTAAATTTAGATGTATTATTAGTTCATTAATTATCATTTTTAGAGGCTAAAATAAGAACTGAAATATAAAATTTACACACTTATTTTAACAAGTAATTATCTGATATACAAATAGTTATGATTAAAAAAGCATTTGTAAGCCTCTTTTTTATATACTAATTTTCTTAATCGAAATGTACTTAATCGAGTATAACCGTTTGTTGCCGATTATACTTCTTTTCCTTTTTCCTTTTTTTGTTTTATTATCTAATTTTAATCTCCATTTAAGAGTGTTTTAAGTTGTTTTTTTTAACAACTTTCCGGTTAATAAAGGATTTTTTATCCCAAAAAAATATCCTTTGAAAGATGGATTCCTTCATTGAATTATTTTTTGAAGATGTTTCTTTTTCTGCAAGTTTTCTCCCCCGACTCTGAAAACTTTTGTACTATGCCTATTTCGATGATTTCAATGTTGTTTTTTAGATTAGAGTTTTAAGGTTGCTTTTTTAATTGAGTTCTGGTTGATAAAGAATTTAGTTATTGTTCCCCGCAATAGAAATCCTTTGGACGATGGAGTACTTCATAAAAAGCGTTTATGAAGGTGATTGTTTTTCTACAATTTTTTTCCAAATCTTTAAATTTCCTACTCGATATAACGTATGGCTTAAAAATACTATTATTATGAAAAAGAGTATAATTTCGAAATTTTTCGATGGTTTGTTCGACAAAATAATTTGTTGTTTTTTATCGAAAAAAAGAGTTTCTAAATTAAAATTTAATGAGAGAAACGCTAATGATTTTCTAACAAGCCTGCAGTCCTATTTTTGGCGCCAATCACATATTTTCACTCTTATGTTGGGGGTAGTTTTGACGATGGGCTATACGGCTAATTCTCAGAATATTAAAGGGATAGTTCCAGTGCAATATCCCAAATCAGGTTCTGGAGTCGATGGCGATGCCTGGGCTCATGAACCTATTGGTACTAATTTTGTAAATATAGGTGACTTGTTTGATCTTACCCACACTGACATTAATGGTCATGGTTTGATTGACGTGACGCCAGGTCCCTCTGCGGGTAATGTTTTTTACAAACCCAGCGCTCCTCAAAATCCACCTGTTGCACAGAGTGTTCCGGTGACTTATCAGATAAAAGATAATTATACAGGTGACTTTACTATTTTTACCGCCTCAAATAAAATAAATGATAATCCCAAAACGTATACTTGGGGTGCGGGATCTTCACCAAACAAAAATGAAATCCAAAATTGTGGGGTACATTTTAGTTATGGTGATCCAAACATATATGGGGGAGTGACGGATGCATCAGGAAACTTTATTAGTCCTACTCCGGCTCCTGGAATTAAGGGGGTCGCAACAGATTTATGGTGTCTTTTTGCCGGTGATCGCCAGACTATTAATGGTAGCAGTTACATCGATTTTGAGTTCTTACAAGAATCTTTAACAATTACGGGCGCTACATTTGGTCCAGTTGATCCCAAAACTGGTGTTGCGGCAATCAATGGCGGTAGCGGTACATTTCTTACTGGCGCACCTGATTCTACAGGAGGTCGAACAGTGGGTGACGTATTAATCACCATTGAGTTTACGCAGGGAGGTGGTGAAGCTACAGTTGTTATTCGAACATGGCAACAAGTTGGTGCTGGTTTCGAATATGTAGTTGTTCCTAATACTTCTTTTCCTGGTTCCATCTTTTGTACTAATAACAATGTCACTACTACAGTACCTTTTGATGTCTATGGAACCGATCCAGGGACTTATCTTCCCAATCAGTGGGCTGAGGGGGCCATCAATCTTACTCAAGTGTTCAGATTTTTTGAAAAACCTTGTTTTAATATCAGTTCATTATTTATCAGAACACGATCTTCAGGATCTTCATCTCAATCTGAGCTCAAGGATTTTCCCGGTGCTCCAATTCAATTGAATTTAAGTTTCCAACCTGATGCACCAGTTACAGTTTCAGCTTCACGTTGCGGATCAGGGGTCGTTGAACTGTCTGCTAGCGGTTGTGCGGATGGAACCTTGAAATGGTTTGATGCTGCAGTTGATGGGAATCAGGTTGCTACAGGTACTTCCTTTTCTCCAAATATTTTTCAAACAACAAGTTATTGGGTAAGTTGTACCAGTGTTACCGGATGTGAAGGACCAAGGACTCAGGTTACCGGGACAGTAATTACAGTTAATCCAGGAACAATTGCAGGCAGTCAAACATTATGTACACCATTTAATCCAGCAGCCTTTACCAGCACAACACCTGGAACAGGTAATGGTACGATAACTTACCAATGGCAGATGAGTATTAATGGTTGTGAAGGCACATGGTCTGATATTGTTGGTGCTACATCCGAGACTTACGATGCGCCAGCTGTGGCCGTAGTAACTAATTTCCGCAGGGTTGCCACTTCAACCCTTAATGGTGTGGCCTGTCCTGCAAACAGTAATTGTTTGACAGTAACGCCAAATGCGATAAATCCAGGAACAATTGCCGGTAGTCAGACATTGTGCACGCCATTTGATCCGGATACCTTTACCAGTTCAACTCCTGGTTCAGGAGGAGGTGCTATTACCTACCAATGGCAAATTAGTACAACAAGTAATAGTGCAGGTTTTACGGATATAGTTGGAGCTACTGCTGCTACTTACAATGCACCAGCTGTTGTTGTTATTACCTGGTACAGAAGAGTAGCAACAAGCACACTTAATGCTGTGCCTTGTTCTGATAACAGTAATGTACTAGTTGTAACTCCAAATAGTATTGCTCCTGGTACAGTTACGGGAAATCAGAATATTTGTTCTGGTGGAAATCCTGCTGTATTTGCTAGTACAACTCCGGGAAGTACAACAGGGGGAGGAGCAATTAGTTACCAATGGCAAAGTGGTTTAGGCACTTGCGCTACCGCTACATTCACTAATATTGTAGGAGCCACTTCAGCTACCTACGATGTGCCTGATGGCCTTGCAGCTACTACTTCTTACCAACGTATTGCGACTTCAACACTAAATGGTGTTTCTTGTTCAGCAACAAGCAATTGTATAACAGTAACAGTTATAAATGTAAATCCGGGTACCATTGCGGGTAATCAAACTATTTGTTCAGGTGATAATCCTGCAGCATTTACCGAAACAGTACCGGCAAGCGGATCTAATCTTACTTATCAATGGCAACGTGGTATTGGCACTTGTGCCACAGCTACATTTACCAACATTCCGGGAGCGACATCAGTGACTTATGATCCGCCAATCGGCTTGACAGTTACAACATCTTACCGTCGTGTAGTTAACTCAACAGATGCAGATTGTCCGGCAATCAGTAATTGTTTAACTGTAACGGTAAATGATATTAGCCCAGGTTCAATTGCGGGCAATCAAACACTTTGTTCTCCGTTTGATCCAGCAGCATTTACTAGTGTTATAGCAACTGGCTCAGGTGTTATTACTTATCAATGGCAAGTAAGCACAACAGGCTGCACAGGTACATGGTCAAATATTGGCGGAGCAAATTTAGCCACTTATGATGCGCCAATTGTGTCGGTGGTGACTAATTTCCGCAGAGTGGCTACTTCAACACTCAATGGTGTTCCATGTTCTGCAAACAGTAATTGTTTGACCGTAACACCAAACGCTGTAAATCCGGGAGAAATAACAGGAAGCCAAACACTTTGTGCACCATTTGATCCAACCGCTTTTACCAGCACAGCTCCTGGTTCAGGAAATGGTGTTGTAACATACCAATGGCAGATGAGTACAACAGGTTGCGAAGGTACATGGTCAAATATTCCAGGAACTACATCAGATACTTTTGACGCAGCAGCTGTATCAGTAATTACTAATTTCCGAAGAGTAACTACTTCAACACTCAATGACGCTCCATGTTCTGTAAATAGTAATTGTTTGACAGTAACGCCAAATGCCGTAAATCCGGGCTCAATTTCCGGAGATCAGAAAGTTTGTATAGGAGATGATGTCGCAGCGTTTACAAGTACAACTCCTGGTTCTGGCAGCGGTATAATAACATACCAATGGCAAAGTAATACTGCAGGTTGTGGCGCCGCTTTCAGTAATATAGAAGGTGCTACTTTAGCTACATATGATCCAGGCGTGGCGACCGTTACTACGTACTATCGCCGTGTAACTACTAGTACAGTTAATGGGGTTCCTTGTTATGATTACAGCAATTGTTTGACTGTAACTGCTGAATCCTGTGCCAAAGCACTCTGTACGTATACACAAGGGTATTATGGAAATCCTGGCGGAATGTCATGTGCTCCTGATTTGGATGGTGGTTTTGACAAATTCACAACTTTAGCGCTTATAGAAAGAGCTTTAGCATCCTATGGTGGCACAATGACAATAGGTTTAACTGGGTTTTCTGTGATAATTACAAATACACTAACCGATAGAAATGCCGTAATTGATGTTTTACCAGGAGGTGGAAGTAGTTATGTGCTGTCATCCGGTAACTTCCCTATAAGCGCATTGCCTAACAGCTATTTGAAAAATGGAAGAATCAATAATACCTTGTTAGCTCAGACCATAACGTTAGGTCTTAATATAGGCATAAATGGGGCACTTGGTGATTTTAAATTGCAAGGAGGAATATTGGTAACTGCTGCTCCTGAAGGCGGTTGTGGTTCAGATATCTCTAAAGTGCGTCAATGTATTTACGATCAATTTGGTAATCTGGTTAATGTGATTAATGACTATCAATATCATTCAATTAGTGCAAGTGTTGTGGCTGCCATAGAAGGAGAAAAAACAGTTCAAGGATTATTTGAATTGGCAAATAAAGCTTTGGGTGGCGGAACAGTAAGTGCATCACTTACGGAGATTGCAAGTGCTGTTGATAAAATCAATAATGCTTTTGACGGTTGTAGAATATTTATTGGGTATGATGTTCCAAGATGCCCAGCAACAACACTTCTAAATACTTCAATTGAAGCTTCAAAAACAGAACTAGTTGGTTTTGATGCATATCCGGTTCCTTTCAAAGACCAGCTTACCGTTAAATATAATTTTGACTATGCTTCTGATGTGAAAATCGATGTGATTGATGCACAAGGTGTTTCAATACTTTCAAAAACGGATAACAATAGTTATTTAAATAAGGAAGTTACACTAAACCTCAATACGAAAAAAGGCCAAGAACAAGTTTATATTGTCAAATTGACCACTAATCGTGGAAGTAGTGTGAAAAAAGTAATGTCTTCAAAATAGTCTCGAAATAATCAGCTAATCCCAAAAATAGAAAATGGATTAGAAATAAGTAGACCTCGAAAGGAAAAAACTTTCGAGGTTTATTTTTGCTGTTTTTAATAGAGTTTTTGTTGTTAGTTGTCAATTTTCTGGTTAATAATTTTTTTAAATACCTTTTAGGTAGTAAAATATTTAAAAACGATTTCTAATTGTACTAAGATCCAGATTAATTATTCGTTAATATTTGTACTAACTAAAAAGTATCGAAGGAGGTTTTGATTTTAACTGTAAAATACATTCTTAGTTTTATTATCATTTTGTTCCTGCATTTTGAAAGAATAAAAAGAAATATTTTAAAATTCTTAAAACTGTTTCTTAGACCCTAAAAAAGCGAATCAATTTTAATAATTTAAAGATTATCAGTACTCTCCTGAAATTGTTATTAAAAAATCAGTCAAAATGCAATTAAAATGATTAATGTCATAAGGCAATTTGTCGCTTTTAACATTATTTTTTAATTAACAAAATTTATGTAATAAATTGCTTAATTAATTGATTATCAATTACTTAACGAGTTGTTTACTATTAATTTTTTATTGTTGTAAAGCTTTTCTTAGCGAACTATGTTCTTTGTCGGGTATAACAGAATGTTGTCTTGTTTAGCTTTCTTTTTTTTTCATTTTTTCCTGTAATACCTAACTTTGATTTAACAAAAAATATTGATTAAGCTGTTTATTATAGGAGTAGCTTATAAGATGAAAAGGGTTTTTTGTTCCCACAATAAAAAAATCTTTGGACGATGGAGTACTTCATAAAATGGTTTTTGAAGATGTTTCGTTTTCTGCAAGTTTTCTCCCCGAATCTGAAAACTTTTGTTTTATCCTGTTTTTTGATTTCAATGCTAATTGTTTTAGGTTAAGTTTTTAGGATTGCTTTTTTAAGTGACTATCTGGTTGATAAAAGAATTTAGTTATTGTTCCCCGCAATAATAATCCTTTAGATGATGGAGAACTTCGTAAATGTGTTTATGGAGGTGTTTTTTTTCTGCAAGTTTTCTCCCCGAATCTGAAAACTTTTGTTTCATCCTAATGTATTAATTTCAATGCTAATCGCTTTAGATTAGAGCTTTTTGATTGCTTTTTTAAACATAACTAGTTTGATAAAAGAATTTCGTTGTTGTACCACGCAATAATAATCTTTTGAATGATGGATTACTTCATAAACGTGTTTATGAAGATGTTTTATTTTTCTACAAGTTTTATTCCCAAGTCTGTAAACTTCTGTTTTTTTCTAATTTATGATATAAAAATACTATTATTATGAAAAAGAGTACGATTTTCGATTTTTTCGATTTTTTATTCTGTACAATAATTAATTGCTTTATAGCGAAAGGCGTTATTTCCGAATTAGATTTTTTAAAATTTAAGGAGAGCGTTTCAATTGGTTATTTATCAGAATTAAGACCTTATCGTTGGCGCCAGTGGTGTGTTTTGCCTCTTGTTTTAGGAGCAATTTTACTGACGAGCCATACGGTCAATGCACAGGGGAGTATTAGAGGTATAGTGCCAGTACAATACCCAATTAGTGGTTCAGGAGTTGATGGCGATGCCTTTGCTCATGAACCTATTGGTACTATATATGAAGGTGTAGGTGACTTGTTTGACCAATTGCATCCTACTATAGCGGGTCATGGTGTAATTAATCCATTTACCGGGGCAGTTTTTTACAAACCCACTGAGCCGGTGACCGTTCCGGTAAGCTATTTTTTACAGGATCCTTATCAAAATGATCCAACGATATTTACCCTTTCGAATAAGATAAATGATAATCCAAACACCTATAGTTGGGGTGCAGGATCTTCTCCTAACAAAAATGAAATCCAAAATTGTGGTGCTCATTTTAGTTATGGTGATCCAGGTATAATAGGTGGCGTAAGTATTGATGATGAAACCTTTGTCGCCGGTACTAGCGGACCTGGAGTTACTACGGATTTGTGGTGTCTTTTTGCAGGTGACCGTCAGGTAACCAATGGGAGCAGTTACATAGATTTTGAGTTTTTGCAGGCTCCTTTAATGATTACTGGTGCTACCTTTGGTCCCGCTGACCCCTTAAGTGGTGTTGCACCAATTACAGGCGGCAGTGGCGGATTTACAAGCGCAGGAACTCAAGGTGGACGTACAGTCGGTGACATATTGCTCACTATTGAATTTACTCAGGGAGGTGGTGACGCTAACGTTGTGATTAGGGTATGGACAGCAGTAGGAGGTGGTTTTGAATATGTAGTTCATCCCAACTCTGAATTTTTTGGCGATATCTATCTAACCAATAACTTTTCAACTACCACAGTACCCTTTGACACCTATGGAACTTCTCCGGGTGTTTATGCTCCTAATCAATGGGCTGAGGGTGCTATCAATCTTACCGAAGTGCTCAAAGCAACTAATAATCCATGCTTTATAATCAGTACGCTGTTTATTAGAACAAGATCTTCAGGGAGTTCAGCCCAATCGGAATTAAAAGATTTTCCGGGGGCTCCAATTCAATTGAATTTGGATTTGAGTAATCTGACAGTCACATGCGCTGAGCCTGTTACTTTACCAGTATGCAGCACGGCTGAAGCAATAACAACAGCTTATAATACTTGGAAAGCTGGTTTCAGTAATACAGGTGGAATTAGTCCAGTTACTGATAACCTAGCAGATTTTCCACCTTTAGGCAATCTGACTTGTGGTGGACAATTGAGTTTCGAATATAAAGTATTTGATGCTTGCCACGAAGTTCCTAAAACATGCACTAGTACTTTTACTGTTGCAGAAGACGAGATTATACCAATAATTACGGCTACCGGAACACCTATAAACGGTACTCTGGGCTGTAATCCAACTGCGGATGCCATTGGTGCTGCGCTTGGAACAGCAACAGCAACCGATAATTGTGGTGCTGTAACTCCGACATTTGCAGATGGAACAATCGTAATCACTGGTTGTTTACGTTCACAAACCAGAACCTGGAACGTGACTGATGCCTGTGGCAACGCAGCAGCATCGGTTTCTCGCACAGCAACCTGGACAGTGGATTTAGGGGCGCCGGTTATCATTGCTACCGGAACACCTACAAATGGTACTCTGGGCTGTAATCCAACAGCAGATGCCATTAATGCAGCGCTTGGAACAGCAACAGCCACCGATAATTGTGGTGCTGTAACGCCGACATTCACAGATGGAGCAATCGTAATTACCGATTGTTTACGTTCACAAACCAGAACCTGGAACGTGACTGATGCCTGTGGCAACGCAGCAGCACCAGTTTCCCGAACAGCAACCTGGACGTCGGACTTAGTAGCTCCAGTAATTGCTGCTTTACCAGCTGCTTCAACTATCAATTGTCCAGCCGTACCTGTCTTTGCGCAAGCGACAGCAACGGATAATTGTGAAGTTGCTTCTTTGACTTTCAATGATGTAACTACGCCAGGCAACTGCGCCGGAAATTACAGTGTAACCAGAACATGGACTGCTACAGATGATTGTGGAAACTTCTCCACCGCTACGCAAACCATCAATGTTCAGGATATTACTGCGCCGGTAATCGCTGCCTTACCAGCTCCATCAACTATCAACTGTCCAGCATTGCCTGCCTTTGCGCAAGCTACTGCAACTGACACTTGTGATGCATCGGTAACCTTGACTTTCAATGATGTAACTACGCCAGGCAACTGCGCCGGAAATTACAGTGTAACCAGAACATGGACTGCTACAGATGATTGTGGAAAC
>NZ_JBLVPS010000017.1:0-99805 GCF_048286515.1 Flavobacterium rhamnosi
TCTAAACGCCGCAAATAATATTTTGGAGAAAGGGCAATTTCTCATGGAAGCTAAAGTAGCCTGTTGAGGCAAGCTTTTTCCAAGAATCCTCAACGCTTAAGCTGGAGGAGTTGTCAATAGGTTTTGTTTCACTCAAAACCGAAAATAATCTTACGCTGTAACGATTCTCAAAACGATTTCTTTCATTTTTTCGCTACTAGACCTTTCAGTCTTATATATTTCCTTAATTTTGCCGAAATATTCTGAAAAAGTGGGAAGTAAAAATAAATTAAAAAGGTTCAAGGAAAACGAAACATTCAACAATGTTTTTCAACCAACAAGGGAGGAAGTAGTAGGTGATCTGTTTCCGCTTAAAGGAAAGTGGAACTCTGAATTCTTCAAAAATGACAACCCATTGGTTGTGGAATTGGGCTGTGGAAAAGGGGAATATTCGGTAGGTTTAGCTGAAAGGTATCCGAATAAGAATTTTATTGGAATCGACATCAAAGGAGCCCGTTTCTGGCGTGGTGCCAAAACTGCGGTTGAAACCGGATTGTATAATGTCGCTTTTATCAGAACCCAGATCGAATTAATCAATCATATTTTTGCCGAAAATGAAGTTGATGAAATTTGGATTACTTTTCCAGATCCACAAATCAAATACAAACGCACCAAACACAGAATGACCAATTCGGAGTTTTTGCAGCTGTATAAAAAAATCCTCAAAAAAGACGGTGTTGTAAACTTAAAAACCGACAGCGAATTCATGCATGGTTATACCTTAGGATTATTGCATGGTGAGGGGCATGAGGTTTTGTATGCAAACCATAACGTTTATGTAAATGAAGGAAGTCCGGAAGAAGTGACCGCTTTTCAAACTTTTTACGAAAAACAATATTTGGAAATTAATAAAGCAATTACGTATATTAGATTCAAAATTAAAGAATAGCATTATATTTAAACTCGAATAGTTTATCGTTTTAAATGCAAAAACCTTGCGTATGAATTTAATCACATCTTTGCTTTTGGGTTTCGTTACCGCTTTTATTGGGATTACGCCGCCAGGCTTAATTAATATGACAGCAGCAAAAGTGAATCTAAAAGAAGGAAAAAGAAGTGCTTTGTGGTTTGTTTTAGGGGCGGTTATTATTATATTTTTCCAAGCGTATCTTGCTATATTGTTTGCTCGCTTTATTGATAAACGCCCTGATGTTTTGATATTGATGCGTGAAGCAGGATTTGGCATTTTTGTTACTTTAACTATTTATTTTCTTTGGATCGCCAAAAAGCCAAAGATTAGAAAAGGGAAAATGAAAAAGTACAGCAGTACAAAACGATTTTTTCTTGGAATGCTGCTTTCGGCGCTTAATTTTTTTCCTATCCCTTATTATGTTTTTGTAAGTGTAACTTTAGCATCCTACAATCTATTTTTTTTCGAGATGACTTCTGTTTTTATCTTTGTGATCGGTGTGGTACTGGGATCTTCTTTAGTTTTTTATTGCTATATCACTTTCTTCCAAAAAATACAGGACAAAACGGATTACATTATGCGCAATATGAATACTATAATAGGAAGTATTACCGGATTGATATCTTTAATCACTCTGATCAATATCATTAGGTATTATTTGAGGTAGTTTTTATAAGCTAAAATAGAAATGTCATTTTATCAGATGTAAAACTATGTCAGACGAGAATTTTTTCGAACGAGTATATGCGATTGCACGACAAATTCCCTATGGAAGAGTTACTTCTTATGGTGCTATTGCAAAGGCTTTGGGGACAGCTCGCTCTGCCCGAATGGTAGGTTGGGCAATGAATGCTTCTCATAATCTGGAGGATGTGCCTGCACATCGAGTGGTCAATAGAAAAGGGTTGCTGACGGGGAAACTTCATTTCGACGGAACCAATCTCATGCAGCAGTTGTTGGAAAATGAGGGGGTGGAAGTCGTTGATAACCAAATTGTAGATTTTGATAAACATTTTTGGGAACCAAAGGTTAGGGAGCAATGATTTACTCGCGTTTTGTACTAGTTTTTACAATTTTGGAAGCGTTTTAATCTTTGTTTTTATTGTTCCTTTTAGTAGTCATTTCAGCTATTCGGATCAAATACTCTTCGATAGTTTCGCTGTCTCCAATTGGAATATTCTCCAATAAACTATCAAATCCATCAATTAGATTGGTGTGTTTCTCAAATGTATCTTTGAGTAATTGTTCGTTTTTTGTTTCCCAATAATTCCCCTCGTCAGTAAGATCAAAATTTTCAAAATATTTTTTGTTGATATGATCAAAAATATGGATCAGTTGTTTGTGAATTTCAGGGCCTGCAAATTGTGTTTTTACCGATATATAATTATCGTCTAAATCATTTATGGAAACCTTCGAAGACTCGAAATTATAAAAAGCACACATTTTTCCATTGGATAAAAAAGTAAAGCAAACAGCTTCACAGTTGGGTGGACTAAAACAAATGCCATAAATGGAATCAGTATAGGAATCAACGCTAAATGCTTGATTTGGAAACACTTCTTCAAAAACATAAAATTTCCATTGGTTGGTCTGCGAAATATCAGCCACCTCTTCAATCATATTTTTTAAAAGTAGAGGGTTTTTAAGAGCTCCCTTATAATGAAAACTTAATCCCATGATTTTTTCTTATAAATTTAAAATATATATTTTGTTTTATCGGGGTTATAATGTTGTTTTTCCGATTGAATTAAAAAAAGTTTTTACACCTTCTCCGTGGGTTGCTATTGAGAAATTATAACGCCAAAATTCTCAAATAATCGTCGCCAATTCCAATATCAATAAATGCAATGCAAAACCTTTATAATAAGAACTTTTCATAGTATCTTTGCAATCTGAAATCAGTTTAAATAAAGATAATATTCTGGCGGTAAAATGCTAATAGAAAACAATAAACTAAAAATGAAATTAGATAGGAAAGATATTCTTAAAGCTTTAGAAACGATTACTATAGCAGGAGAAGGAAAAAACATGGTTGAAAGTGGTGCAATTGCTAATGTTATTACTTTTGGTGATGAGGTTGTAGTAGATTTAGTTTTACACACCCCGGCAATGCACATTAAGAAGCGTGCTGAAGATGATATCAAAAAGACAATTCTTGAATTAGTATCTCCAGATGCTAAAATTAAAATCAATAGTAAAGTTGAGGTTCCGGATAAACCAGAAGTTAAGGGAAAATCAATACCAGGAATAAAGAATATCATAGGAGTTGCCTCCGGTAAAGGGGGTGTGGGAAAATCTACTGTTACTGCAAATTTGGCTGTATCATTAGCGAAAATGGGTTTTTCAGTTGGAATCCTTGACGCAGATATTTACGGACCATCTATGCCGATTATGTTTGACGTAGAAAGTGAAAAACCGATCTCTGTAATGGTCGATGGGAAATCAAAAATGAAACCCGTAGAAAGTTATGAAGTAAAAATTCTTTCTATAGGTTTTTTTACAGCACCGAGTCAAGCGGTAATCTGGAGAGGGCCAATGGCTTCTAAAGCATTGAATCAAATGATTTTTGATGCGGACTGGGGAGAATTAGATTTTATGTTAATCGATTTGCCACCAGGAACAGGGGATATTCATCTTTCAATTGTACAATCGTTACCAATTACGGGTGTTGTCATTGTAAGTACTCCGCAAGCAGTAGCTTTGGCTGATGCTAAAAAAGGAGTGTCAATGTTTATGTCAGATGCTATAAATGTCCCGGTATTGGGGATTATTGAAAACATGGCGTACTTTACGCCTGAAGAATTGCCTGGAAATAAATATTATATCTTTGGAAAAGAAGGAGCCAGAAATCTTGCAGAAGATTTAGATGTTCCATTCCTTGGAGAAGTGCCAATTGTACAGTCAATCCGTGAAGCGGGGGATTACGGTCGTCCTGCAGCTATGCAAACAGGTTCAATTATTGAAACTGTTTTTGAGGAAATCACGAGAAATGTGGTACGAGAAGTGGTAAGCAGAAATGAAAGTCTGCCCGCTACTGAAGCTGTTAAAATTACAACGATGGCAGGTTGTTCAGCAGTAAAAAAATAAATTGAAATTTAGTTGTTTGGAAGATTTAAAAATCCAGCAGTCTAAAAATCCAATAAAATAATTATGACAACAGAAGAATTAACATTAGAAGTTCAAAAAGCACTCGAAGAAATCAGACCTTTTTTGAATTCTGACGGCGGTGACATCACATTGATTTCCATCGAGGACGGAAAGCATGTAAAAGTGCGTCTCGAAGGAGCATGTACCAGTTGCAGCGTAAACCAAATGACACTGCGAGCCGGCGTTGAAACCACTATTAAAAAATTTGCTCCACAAATAGAAACTGTTGTAAATATCTTATAAATGAATAGTGCATGTCCCTTTTAAGAAAAAAGCTGCTCAGAACGGGTAGTGGGTTTTTTTAAAATGGTCGGGATATCTGCGCTACTTCGGTAGAAGGCTTTGGCTTCAGGCAAAGCAATCGGAATACCGTTTAAGATATTCGAAAATACAATTGATAAATCAACCAATTCCAAATAGTAAAAAATGGATGTATTAATAAAAATTAAAGATAGAGAAGGAGTAGTACATGAATTGCAGGCTCCTACAGATATGGCCATGAACATCATGGAATTATGTAAAGCGTACGAGCTTCCTGTTGAAGGAACCTGTGGCGGGATGGCCATGTGTGCGTCTTGTCAGTGTTATGTCCTTAATGACGTTGCACTACCTGAAATGGGCGATGATGAAGAAGCTATGCTGTCAGAAGCTTTCTATGTAAAAACCAACAGTCGTTTGGGTTGTCAAATTCCAATCACTGAAAGCCTCGAAGGGTTAGAATTAGAGTTGGCTCCGGAAAATTAAAATGAAAAAAGTGTTTACCTTGGTAGACGCTTTTTTTTTACTTATAATCTTTTAGATTGGTTGGACCTTCGAGCACTTCTCTCACAATTTGTAAAATACCATTCTCTTTAGTGTCAATAAACCATTTTATCAACGTGATGGTTCCATCTGCAATTTCAATTCCGGTTATGCTTCTGGGATGTACGCAGCTTCCATCATTAAAATAAGGCGTTGAGTTTTCATTTGGATAAGAAAAACTGGGACGGTGTGTATGCCCTACAATTGTAATTATTCTATTGTTAGTCTCGATCCATTTTTTTATACGCAGTTCGACTTTTATCCGTTCTATATAATTCTTGGCTGGGCTTGTTGGGTCAGATATTCCCCAAATCTGTAACGGTTTCCACAGTATACGTACCATTAACCTATTGATTTTCCAGCCAATATAATTCATAAAATCGGCTTGGTGACCATGAGTTAAAAACAGTTCCTGCTTGGTTTGCTGATGAACTAATACTATGGCTTCATGGCATTTTATACCGGTAAATAAAGGCTCAAGTCTGTCGTTTTGGGTGTTTGTATAAGTCGTTAGCGTTTTTTCTACATGATCTTTATCTCGAAAAGTCATTTCGTGGTTTCCCCAAATTTTATAATATCGATTGGAATCGTGAAATTTCTTCAGTAAGAGATATACGTTTTTATGTGCTTCGAAAATGGTTTTAAAAAAAATGTTTTCCCATAATTCATCACCATCACCCAACTCACAATAAGAAAAATTATCGTTATAATAATGGTTCATAGCATGAAAATAGACGTTTCTATTGTTTGCAAAATCGTCAGCAAAGCTGTTGTCGCTTCTGTGGCAGTCACTGAAAAGAATGAATTTTGATTGGTCATCAAAAGAAATTCTTTTGGCTTCTTTGTAGGCTCTTGTTAATCGTTCTTGGGAAGACATTTATTTATTTTAAAAAAATAAAGATATATAAAAACAGTTGTTAAAGCTGTTTTATGCAAACACTTCTTTACAATTGGGTTTTTTAGTTTTGAATTGCTGTAGCTGCTTTTGACAAAATTCGATCTACAAATAGAGAATACGCTAATTGCGAAGGGTGTAATCCATCTTGGGCAACAAGATTGGTATTCACCAAACCCTGTCTGGTGATATCCGTAATATTTATAAACTCGATACCATTATCTGTACAATATTTCTTTGCGAACGCATTATATGTTTCTATTTCTATGGAAATCTTCGATTGAATCCCTGATCCTTGACCATAAGGGGTATAGGCATAGTCTGGTATAGAAAGAACAATGACATTGGTTTTATCCCCTTTTGCCAACGCTATAGCCTTATTTATTAATTCTGGAAATTCCTTCTCATATACCGAAAAAAGTCTGTTTTGATATTGATTATTTACTCCAATTAATAAAGTGACCAGATCATAGTTTGGCGCAGGCTGTTGTAAATCAATTGCCGAAATTAAGTTGGTGGTGGTCCAGCCTGTTTGTGCAATAAGCTTTAAAGAAAAGGTATTGTTTGGATTTAAATTGCTTAACCTTTTTAGTAATTGTTCGGGAAATCGGCAAATTTCACAGACACTCTGTCCAATAGTGTAACTGTCTCCAAGCCCTAAATAACGAAAGGTTTGATTTTGTGTTTGCGGAACAGTAATGGGTATTGGAGTTGGAACAATGGTAGGGGCTGTTACTGGTGAGGTGTTTGTTATAGCAATCGGATTTTCACTGCTGCAACCTGTAACAAAAAGGAATAAAAAGAACGCAACTATTATCTGGTATTTGTTTTTCATTATTTTGAAATTAGTGATGTGTCATTTCTAAATAATAGTTACGTTTATTTGAAGGTATTGGTTTTACTTTTACGCTAATTCCAAATTCATCGTAATGGTTTCTTCGATCGCATCCCAAAGTCCGATACGTTTTTCTAAAGCTAAAATAGAAATTTCTTCGACATCTAGCCATTTTTGTGTGTCAGTTCCGCAAAGTTCGGTTATCATTTTCATAGCCATGGGCCCATGATCATCAGCGTCTAATTCGATATGTCTTTCGAAATAATAAATTAGCTTGCTCAAATCTTTTTTAGGAAAATTAGCTTGAAAGTTTTTTAAAATTTCAGTGAACATACTCGGAATCAGATCTTCTCTTCCAAACGTAAAAGCTGCGGCGATTTCATGTGATTTTCCTTCTTCAATCACTCTGAAAGTGAAATCTAAAAATGCTTTTATATTAGGGTGTAAGTTGCTTTTTTTAATAGCTACAAATATATTTTTAAGTGAATTTACTTCTAATAGAAATTGTTCAATTCCTGCAGTGTCGGCGCCACACGCTGTCATTGCTTCAATGTACATTTCATAATGACTTTGGCGACGGCCGTCAATAGTTAAATCTGATTCTTCAGCAAGGACTATTTCGTTTATTAAATATCTGGTTTCTGGATTTTCTGTGGCGAACCAAGGAGTTGTTGTACAGGTTAACTTGGATTGTAATGCTTTTAATAGTGACATAAAATCCCAAACCGCATAGACGTGGCTCTTGAGGAAGCATTGTAAGTCCTCAATGGTTTTTACTTTTTTGTATAAAGAATGCTGTAACAATAGTTCTTTCTGGGGCTGAATCCTATTGTTGATTGTCGCTATGTTCATTTTGTGGTATTTTTATGTAAATATAAAAAAGCTTCTTGTTTCCAAGAAGCTTTTACTATCAATTTTATAAATACTTTAATAGTCGTTTATGTCTATTTAAAAGCTGCAATTCCGGTTATGTCCATTCCTGTGATTAATAAGTGAATGTCATGTGTTCCTTCGTATGTAATTACGGATTCCAGGTTCATCATGTGGCGCATAATAGAATATTCTCCGGTAATTCCCATTCCACCTAATATCTGTCGGGCTTCGCGAGCAATAGTAATCGCCATGTCTACATTGTTTCTTTTTGCCATTGAGATTTGAGCTGTTGTTGCTTTACCTTCATTTCTTAAAACTCCTAATCTCCAGGTCAATAGTTGTGCTTTTGTGATTTCAGTGATCATTTCAGCTAATTTCTTTTGTTGTAGTTGTGTTCCTGCAATAGGTTTGTCGAATTGGATTCTTTCTTTAGCATAGCGCAAAGCCGTATCATAACAATCCATTGCCGCGCCAATAGCGCCCCAGGCAATTCCGTAACGAGCTGAATCGAGGCAGCCTAGTGGCGCTCCTAATCCAGATTTATTTGGCAACAAATTTTCTTTAGGTACTTTTACATTGTCAAAAATCAACTCTCCTGTAGAAGATGCGCGAAGTGACCATTTGTTGTGTGTTTCGGGTGTGGTAAAACCTTCCATTCCTCGTTCAACAATTAAACCGTGAATTCTTCCTTCTTCATTTTTTGCCCAAACAATTGCGATGTCAGCAAATGGTGCGTTCGAAATCCACATTTTGGCACCATTCAACAAGTAGTGATCACCCATGTCTTTAAAGTTCGTAATCATGCTTCCGGGATCAGAACCGTAATTAGGTTCAGTTAATCCAAAGCAGCCCATGAATTCTCCTGTAGCCAGTTTTGGTAAGTATTTCATACGTTGTTCTTCGTTTCCGTATTTCCAAATTGGATACATCACCAAAGAAGATTGCACGGATGAGGTAGAACGTACGCCAGAATCACCGCGCTCTATTTCCTGCATAATTAAACCATATGAAATCTGGTCTAGACCTGCACCACCATATTCTTCTGGAATATAGGGGCCAAAACCACCAATTTCACCCAAACCTTTTATGATTTGTTTTGGGAATTCAGCTTTTTGAGCATATTCTTCTATGATAGGAGAGACTTCACGTTTTACCCATGCACGAGCAGAATCACGTACTAATTTATGTTCTTCTGTTAGTAAGTCGTCAAGGTTGTAATAATCGGGAGCTTGAAATAAGTCTGGTTTCATGGTTCGGTAATTTTTATAGGGCAAATTTACATAAAGAAATATAACAAAAGCATTAACAAATGTTATATTTTTACCATTTTAATTGAAAATGGCAAATTTTGCAATCAAATAGGGTGTTTTTAATGTGTAGTTTGAATGAAAAAAGTCATTGACTACTAATTTACAATAAAATAGCTAATTGAGATCTGAAATTTATTTAAATAGAGAAGTTGATGTATAGAGATAAAGTTCCGAATTACATTTTCAAATAAAACGCATTAGTCAATGAAATGTATTCGGGAGTATAAATATGCCTGGCAGTTTCAATGGTCAATTCGTCTATCAAGAAATCAGTCTTTTCATTTCGGCTAAAAGCCAGTAAACTACGCTTGATCTCAGTAGTTGGAGTTCCTTTTACCCGAGTAATTTTTAAAGGATGTAATTCATATTCTTTGGCAAGAGCCAAGAAATGTTCTTCTTCTTTAAAAGGAATTATGACAGAGAGTATGCCGTTTTCAGAGAGGAGTAAAGCGGCAGCTTCGATCAAATCTTCAAATGGCATTGCATCAGTAAAACGGGCTAAATCGCGCTGTTCGTTTTCGGATTTGTAATCTTCAGTGTAAAATGGGGGGTTGGAAACTATTAAATCGTATTCGTCTTCTGGTTCTTCTACAAATTCATCCAAACCAGCATGAAAACAGAATAAACGATCACTCCAAGGGGAGTTTTCAAAATTATCTACGGATTGTTCGTACGCTTCTTCGTCGATTTCTAAGGCATCAATTTGTTCAGCATTGCTTCTTTGTGCAAGCATTAAAGCGATTACTCCTGTTCCGGCTCCAATATCTAAAATACTAAATGGGTTATTTTCAATAGGTGTCCAAGCGCCAAGTAAAACGCCGTCAGTCCCAATTTTCATGGCACAACGATCTTGTTGGATGGAGAATTTTTTGAAAGTAAACATTGAGATTGTAGATTAACGATTTTTTGAGTTCAGATTTTTGTAAAAGATAATGTATTGGACTTCAATAAAAAGATCATCTAATGAAGTCTTTGATTTCAGTGATTAACTGAATAAAAATATAACCGAATTTAATTTCTTTTAAAGATACATTTCAATCAATCCTTCTGGTAAATCCATGATGACTTTTTTGTTTTCTCTGTCAATTTTAACAAGGAAATGATCAATCATAGGGATAAGGATTTCTACATCGCCATTTAAAACTTCAAAAAGAGGCTGGGCAGTAGAGTCATTTATGGATTGAATTTTTCCAACAACACCAAGGCGTTTGTCTTCAACTTCAAAACCAATTACTTCATGGAAGTAAAATTTATTGCCGGTAAGTTTTGGCAACATATTTAAGGGAAGATAAATTGCGTTGCCTATAATGGCATCGGCATCTTCTTCGGTATTCATGTCTTCAAAACGAATTCTAAGAAAATCATTTTTGTGGAGTGAGCTACTTTCAATAAAAAAAGGAACCAAGTGCTTGTTGCATTCAACAAACACTGATTCCAAGTTTTCGTATAACTCAGGTTCGTCCGTATCTAAATAGGCAAGAACTTCCCCTTTGAAACTAAATTTTTTAGCGATTTTACCTAAATAGAAACAATCTTCTTTACGCATGTTCGCCTTCTAAAATTATGCTTCAGTTGTTTCGTTATTTTCTTCTGCAGCAGGAGCTTCTTCAGCTTCAACTTCAGCAACTTCTTCTTCAACAGCCGGAGTTGCAGCAGCGATAGCGTCAGCTTCTGCTTGAGCAGCTGCAGCTAAACGTTTAGCATTAACATCTTGTTCCGCTTTAAAAGCTTTAGCTTTAGCATCAGCTTGCGCTTTTGTTAAACCTTCTTTTTTAGCATCAACTTTTCCAGATTTTGCTTCTAACCAAGTAGCTAATTTTGCATCAGCTTGTTCTTGAGTTAAGGCACCTTTACGGATACCACCGTCAAGGTGATGTTTCAATAAAGCTCCTTTGTAAGAAAGAATTGCTTTTGCAGTATCAGTTGGTTGTGCACCATTGTGCAACCATTTTACTGCACTATCAAGGTTCAAGTCGATAGTTGCTGGGTTTGTGTTTGGATTGTAAGTACCGATTTTTTCTAAGTATTTACCATCTCTTTTTGAGCGAGCATCTGCTGCTACAACCCAGTAAAAAGGTTTTCCTTTTTTACCGTGTCTTTGTAATCTAATTTTTACTGACATAATCTTGTGATTAAATTTTGAGGTACTCGACCTCGATTAATTAAGGGTGCAAAGATACATTTTTTATTGATAAATGCTAACGGGAACAGTATTTTAATGATTGGTAATGTGTTAGGTTTTATTAGGCGTGTAATTTTTACTTCTATTTTATATTTTTTAGGTAGAATATCATACTTTTGTTTAAAAGATGCATTGATATGAAAAAATATTTTCTTTTAATTGTCGTGATTTTTTCCTTAGTTTCTTGTGAGGAAGATATTAGATTTAATAGCCCTTCCTTGCAAGGTTTGAAAGATAATGTGTTTTGGAGGGCGGTAGAATCAAAAGCAACATTGGCTCCTGATGGATCTTTGCTTATTGAAGCTTATACCCGAAATGAAACATTATCTATAAAGATAACTTCTACTCAGGCTCAAAGCTATTTTTTAGGAACTAGCGAGTCTAAAAAAGTGACTTACGTTGTTACAGATGCAACAGGTGTTGTAAGTACTTATTCTACAGGTTTTGGTATTGGAGATGGTCAGATTGTGATCACGGATTATGATGAAGTGAACAAAACGGTTAGCGGTACATTTAAATTTAATGCAGAAAATACTGACAATAACGAGTTAGTTAGTCTTCTTGTGAATTTTCAGCAAGGTGTTTTTTATAAAGTGCCAGTTCAATAGCTTATTCAATAAAATAGCACTGGTTGTGTTCTAAAAATGCTTAAATTAAGTGCTTTAGAATATTCTTTTTCTTTTAAGATTTAAAATAAAAAACAGAAATAAGCTAATCTATAGTAGATTAGAAAAAAATAAGAGTACATTTGTTTTATTATTTAAATAAGTACATATGAATATTTTTGTTGGAAGTCTTCCATTCAGTATTGAGGAAGCAGATTTAAGAGAGTCTTTCGAGGCTTACGGAGCAGTTGATTCAGTTAAAATTATTACTGATAAATTTACTGGAAGAAGTAAAGGATTTGGTTTTGTTGAGATGCCAAATGATGACGAAGCTCAAAAAGCAATTGATGAATTGAACGGTGCAACTGTTCAAGGACGTGCGATTGTAGTAAACAAATCTGAACCAAAACCAGAAGGGGAAAGAAGAAGTTTTAACAATAACAGTCGTGGTGGAGATTCACGCGGTGGTTATGGTGGTGGAAACAGCCGTGGTGGAGATAACCGTGGTGGTGGAAACAGAGGAGGATATTAATATTTTTTTCTACAATATAAAAAAAGGTGTCAATTTATTGACACCTTTTTTGGTTGGTATATATTCCTTTAAAGATGCAATGTAATGCATCTTTAAAGGAATAATTATTTTACAAATTTGCAACTAACCAGTCTCCAACTTCGCTAGTTTTGTACGTTTTTGCATCTTTTCCAGCTAAATCCTCTGTTACAATTCCTTGTTCCAATGATTTATTAACTACAGCTCTAATTGCTTCTGCTTCTTCTTTTAATCCAAAAGCGTCTTCAAACATCATTGCAGCAGATAGTACTGTCGCTAATGGATTAGCGATGTTCAATCCTGTCGCTTGTGGGTAAGAACCATGAATAGGTTCATATAGTGAAGTGTGTTCTCCAACTGATGCAGATGGCATTAATCCCATAGAACCTGAGATTACAGAAGCTTCATCGGTTAGTATATCTCCAAATAAGTTTTCTGTAATCAAAACGTCATAAGAGTTTGGCCATTGCACTAAACGCATAGCTACTGCATCCACAAATTCATAACTTACAGTTACTTCAGGATACTCTTTTTCCATCGCTTGTACTGTTTCTCTCCATAAACGAGAAGTCTCCATTACATTTGCTTTATCAACGCAGCACAATTTCTTTGAACGTGTCATAGCTAGTTCAAATCCTTTTTTAGCTAAACGTTTTACTTCTGTTCTTGTGTAAGTGCAAGTGTCAAAAGCGGTTTCGCCATCGTCTTTTCTTCCTTTTTCGCCAAAATAAATTCCTCCGGTAAGTTCTCTTAAAAAGATCAAGTCGGTTCCTTCGATACGTTCTCTTTTCAAAGGAGAGTTATCAATCAAAGATGGGAATGTAAATGTAGGGCGTACATTGGCAAACAAACCTAACTTTTTGCGCATTAATAATAAACCTTGTTCCGGTCTCACGGTTGCTTTTGGATCATTATCGTATTTTGGGTGTCCAATAGCCCCAAACAAAACTGCATCCGCTTTCATGCAAATTTCATGCGTTTCATCAGGATAAGGAACTCCTACTGCATCAATAGCACAAGCTCCTGTCAGAGCTGGAGTCCAAGTGATTTCATGGTTAAATTTTTTTGCAATAGCATTAGAAACTTTTACAGCTTCATTGATTACTTCTGGTCCAATTCCGTCTCCGGCTAAAAGGGCTATGTTAAATTTCATTAGGTATGTTTTATATTAGTATAGTTTTTTATTTATTGTTGGGGGCTGTAACCACATTCAACATCTTCTGGGTAGCGATGATTGCAGCAACTGTTTGGTCTGAATCTAGTCCCCTTGTTTTAAATTCTTTCCCATTATTAGTCCATGTAATTATGGTTTCGCACAATGCATCAGAACTACTTCCGGGCGGAATTCGCACTGCATAGTCGGTCAATTTTGGCAATTCCATTTTTTTGCTTTTGTATATTTTTGCCAGTGCATTCATAAAAGCATCAAATTGTCCATCACCTTGCGCATTTTCTTCTATGATTTCACCGTCTATTTTTAAACAGAGCGTAGTGGAAGGGCGCATTCCTTTGGCATGTACCAATACATAAGATTCCACCGCAATTCGCTCTTCATAAGTCTGACTGTCTAAAACATCAGAAATAATATAAGGTAAGTCTTCTTTGGTAACGGTTTCTTTTTTATCGCCCAATTCAATGATGCGTTGAGTGACTAATTTTAGATCCTCAGGGTTCAATTTTAAACCTAATTCCTGAAGATTTTTTTCGATATTAGCTTTGCCAGATGTTTTTCCTAATGCGTACTTTCGTTTTCGTCCAAAACGTTCCGGCAGTAAATCATTAAAATATAAATTATTTTTGTTGTCTCCATCAGCATGGATACCTGCTGTTTGGGTAAATACATTGTCTCCAACGATAGGTTTGTTTGCAGGAATTCTATAGCCGGTGAAAGTTTCTACCAATTTACTCACAGAGTACAGTGAAGATTCTTTTACCCCAATTTTTATTTCTGGCAAAAAGTCATTAATTACGGCAACGGTGCTTTCAAGCGGTGCATTTCCAGCACGTTCTCCCATTCCGTTTACCGTTACGTGAAGTCCTTGAATACCAGCTTTCACTGCTTCCATTACATTGGCGATACTTAAATCGTAGTCGTTATGGGCGTGAAAATCAAAATGAGTATTTGGGTATCTCGCAATAATTTTTGAAATAAAATCAAAAGTTTCAGAAGGTATCAAAACTCCTAAAGTGTCAGGTAACAAGACTCTTTTTATAGGTTGTTTTGTCAAAAAATCTAAATACTGAAACACATATTCTGGTGAGTTGCGCATTCCGTTACTCCAGTCTTCTAAATACACATTGGTCTCAATGTTGTTTTCTTGAGCCAAAGCAATAGCTTGAGCAATTTCAGTAAAGTGTTGTTCAGGCGTTTTCTTTAGTTGATGTGTTAAATGGTTGAGAGAGCCTTTGGTTAATAAATTCTGAACTTTTGCTCCAGTTTTTTTCATCCAATCTATTGAAAGTCCACCATCAACAAATGTTAAAACTTCTATTCGGTTAGAATATTTTTTCTCATCAGCCCAGGTCATTATACCTTTTACGCCTTGAAATTCGCCTTCACTTACGCGTGCCGACGCAATTTCGATTCTGTCAATATTTAATTCTTCCAGCAATAATTGTGCAATGGTTAGTTTTTCTGCAGCAGAAAATGATACTCCCGATGTTTGTTCACCGTCTCGGAGTGTCGTATCCATTATTTCAATTTTTCTTTTTTCCATTATAAATCTGATGCTAAAAGTGGTTTCGACTTCAGTAATTTTGAAGTCTTGTTGTTGTATTTTATAAAATGGTAAAAGCAGTTATCTGGCTTAACAATAATGTTGAGCATAAGATAACTGCATTTTTATTGTTTGTTTCTAGTAAGGAAGCTTATTGGCAAACCCAACAATTTCTTCTTTGATGTTTTGTAGGTAATCAATATCATCAAAGCCATTGATCATATTGTCTTTTTTGTATCCGGAGATATCAAAAGATTCTTTTTGACCAGTTGTTTTTAGTGTAATGGTTTGTTCAGGAAGATTTATTTCTAATTCTGTCTTTGGATCAGCTTCAATAGCATTGAAGATAGTTTCAGCAAATTCTGGGCTAACTTGAACTGGTAAAACACCAATGTTTAAGCAGTTTCCTTTGAAGATGTCTGCAAAGAAACTTGAAACAACCGCACGGAATCCATAATCATAAACTGCCCAAGCTGCATGCTCTCTTGAAGAACCTGAACCAAAGTTTTTTCCGCCTACTAATATTTTTCCACTGTAAGTTGCGTCATTCAATACAAAATCAGCTTTTGGAGTATCATCTCCGTTGTATCTCCAATCTCTGAAAAGATTGTCTCCAAAAGCTTCACGTTTTGTAGCTTTCAAGAAACGCGCTGGGATAATTTGATCGGTATCAACGTTTTCTATTGGTAGTGGCACTGCACTACTGGTAAGGATGTTAAATTTATCGTATGCCATTTTTATTTTATTTGATACTGTGTCATTAGGTATCTACCTTGTTTACAGTAGTTTTATATTGTTTTTTTGAAGTCAGAATTCTAGAATAAATCCCTAGGGTCTGTAAGTTTTCCGGTAACCGCAGCAGCAGCGGCCATAATTGGACTTGCCAATAATGTTCTTGAACCTGGACCTTGACGACCTTCAAAGTTTCTGTTTGAAGTACTTACTGCATATTTTCCTGCAGGTACTTTATCATCATTCATTGCTAAACAAGCGGAACAACCTGGCTGACGCAATACGAAACCAGCTTCCGTAAGAATATCCAAAAGACCTTCTTCTTTGATCTGAGCTTCTACTACGTGAGAACCTGGAACTAACCAAGCCGTAACATTGTCTGCTTTTTTTCTTCCTTTTACAATTGCTGTAAAAGCTCTGAAGTCTTCAATTCTACCATTAGTACAACTTCCTAAGAAAACAAAATCAATTGGTTTGCCAATCATTACGTCGTTTTCTTCAAAGCCCATGTAGGCTAAAGATTTTTTGTATGTTTCCTCGCCACCTTCAACTTGGTTAGCATTTGGAATATTTTTAGAGATACCAATTCCCATTCCAGGATTTGTACCATAAGTAATCATTGGTTCGATATCCGAAGCATTGATGTTTAATTCTGCGTCAAAAATAGCATCTGCATCCGTTTTTAACGTTTTCCAATACGCAACCGCTTTATCCCAAGCTTCGCCTTTTGGAGCATATAATCTTCCTTCTAAGAAATCGAATGTTTTTTGGTCAGGAGCGATCATACCGCCACGAGCACCCATTTCAATACTCAAGTTACAAACGGTCATACGGCCTTCCATAGACATGTTTTCAAAAACATCTCCGGCATATTCTGCAAAATATCCTGTACCTCCAGAAGTAGTTAATTTAGAAATAATATAAAGTGCGACGTCTTTTGGACCCACACCTTTACTTAATTCACCATTTACGTTGATACGCATTTTCTTTGGTTTCGGTTGCATGATACATTGTGTTGCCATTACCATTTCAACCTCGGAAGTCCCAATACCAAATGCAATAGCGCCAAATGCACCGTGAGTAGATGTATGTGAATCTCCACAAACAATAGTTGCACCAGGCAAAGTAATTCCGTTTTCAGGACCGACTACGTGTACAATTCCATTTTTTTGATGACCTAATCCCCAGTGAGATATGCCATATTCTGCTGCGTTATCTTCCAATGCTTTTAGCTGATTGGCAGATAAAGCGTCAGCAACAGGCAAATGTTGATTTATTGTTGGTGTATTATGGTCGGCAGTTGCAAAAGTGCGTTCTGGGTATAAAACCGTGATACCTCTTTCTTTTAAACCTAAAAAAGCTACAGGACTAGTAACTTCATGGATGAAATGACGGTCAATAAAAAACACATCTGGTCCATCTTCAATTTTACGCACAACATGCGAATCCCATACTTTGTCAAATAATGTAGTACTCATTTTAAATATTTTTTAAGTGTATTTCTTCTTTTACAACCAAATTATTTACATAAAGTTGTAACAATTGGAACAAATTTAAAAAAATAAAAAAGGCTGTCAATTTTAATATTTCATTATATACGATACCCAAACTGTTTTTATAACACCTTACCTCTTCTGTTATAGGTTTGTAGTTGCAGTGCCTTCTTTTTTTTTTGATATTAAATTTCTTTTTAAAGCTATTTGTATTTTAAATAAGTCCAATTTGATAATTTGCAAAATTATAGCTATTTTGGTGTAAATGAGGGTTTTTTGATTTAAAAAATATAACAAAACGATTAAAAAACGTAATAAT
This sequence comes from Flavobacterium rhamnosi, assembly GCF_048286515.1. Lineage (NCBI taxonomy): Bacteria > Pseudomonadati > Bacteroidota > Flavobacteriia > Flavobacteriales > Flavobacteriaceae > Flavobacterium > Flavobacterium rhamnosi. Next base: position 17,409 of record NZ_JBLVPS010000017.1, read on the forward strand.
TAACAAAAATAACAAGGTGTTTTATTTTCGACGGCATAAGTTATTTTGATCTTTTTCATAACTAAAGCAGTATTTTTTTAGTGATTTTACTTCTATTTGTTTTGATAAAATACTACGACATCCAAAAAAAGACACGGCATGTTTATTTCTCTTTTTGCAAGTTCATTAAGAAATGATTTTAGACTAAAAGAGGGAATAAATCGTAGGGCGATTCCTAGAGATTATTTTGCATTTTTTTGTTTGTATTTTAGGGTTATTCTACCTAAAAAATCCTAAATTTGAAATTCATTTTTTGTGATTTTAAAGAATTACAAACACTTCAATTCCAGATATGTACTTAATATTCGATACCGAAACTACAGGATTACCAAAGCGTTGGGGCGCTCCCATTTCAGATACGGATAACTGGCCGCGTTGTATTCAGATTGCCTGGCAGTTGCATGATGATATGGGAAAACTCATCGAGCATCAGGATTATTTGGTCAAGCCCGAAGGTTTTAATATTCCGTATGATGCGGAACGAATTCACGGTATTTCTACGGAATTGGCTGAAGTCGATGGGATTTCTTTGGCAGAAGTTTTAGAGAAATTCAATATAGCTTTAAGTAAAGCCAAATTTATTGTAGGTCAGAATTTAGGTTTTGACATCAATATTATGGGTTGCGAATTTTATAGAATGGGTGTTGAAAGCCAAATGAGTTCTATGCCTATTTTGGATACCTGTACTGAAGTTACTGCTTCCTTATTAAAATTACCAGGAGGACGTGGCGGTAAATTTAAATTACCAACGCTTACGGAATTACATAGTTATCTTTTTAATAAACCTTTCGGTGAAGCGCACAATGCCACGGCCGATGTGGAGGCAACTACGCGTTGTTTCTTGGAATTAATCCGTCGCGATGTTTTTACTAAAGAAGAGCTCGACGTAGAAATTGGTTATTTAAGAGATTTTCAAAATAAGAATCCAAATGAGATTCAGCTTATAGGATTGAAACATATTAATCTCAAGGCGGCATCTGAAAAAATTCGACAACAGTTTGGAGAGAAACAGGCGCCGGCAGTTTCGAGAGAAGAGCTTTCTGAGAATAAAAAGGTGCTTATTGATACGCCTTTTGTGCATTTGCACAATCATACGCAATTTTCGGTGTTGCAATCTACTATAAGTATTGCAGCATTAGTAAAAGCGGCAGCACAAGAAAAAATGCCCGCGGTTGCTATGACGGATCATGCCAATTTGATGGGCGCTTTTCATTTTGTTCGTGATATTTTATACCATAATAAAGCTGTTGAAGCAAAGAACAAAGCAGCTGTAGCCAATGGTGAAGAACCTACTGAAGTTCCAATGAAGCCAATTGTGGGTTGTGAATTTTTTGTTTGTGAAGACCATAAAAACAAGTCGGTAAAAGACAATGGATACCAAATAGTACTTTTAGCGAAGACCAAAAAAGGCTATCATAATCTGGCTAAAATGTCCTCAATCGCTTATACTGAAGGCTTCTATTACGTTCCAAGGATCGATAGGAAAGTTATTCAGGAGTTTAAAGAAGATATTATTGTTTTGTCTGGAAATCTTTATGGTGAAATCCCAAATAAGATTTTAAATATTGGGGAAAACCAAGCCGAAGAAGCACTGCTTTGGTGGAAAAATGAATTCAGGGAAGATTTCTACATTGAGGTGATGCGCCACAATCAGGAAGATGAGAATCGGGTGAATACATCTTTGATTTCATTGGCAAGAAAGCATGATGTCAAAATTATAGCCACTAACAATACCTTTTATATAAACAAAGAAAATTCGAATGCACATGATATTTTACTTTGTGTGCGTGATGGCGAAAAGCAAACTACGCCTATAGGTCGGGGTCGGGGGTATCGTTACGGATTGCCGAATCAGGAATATTATTTCAAGTCGGGAGACGAAATGAAACAGCTTTTCAATAATTTACCGGAAGCAATTTCGAATATTTCAGAGATTGTTGATAAAATTGAAATTTTCGATTTAGCACGGGAAGTTTTATTGCCAAAATTTGAAATCCCGATTGAATTTAATAATCCTGAGGATGAAAAAGACGGTGGGGTAAGAGGTGAAAATGCTTATTTAAGGCATTTGACTTTTGAAGGAGCTCGAAGACGGTATCCCGAAATTACAGAAGAAATTCAGGAACGATTGGATTTTGAACTATTGACCATATCGAATTCCGGTTATCCGGGATATTTCCTAATTGTACAGGATTTAATTGCCGAGGCAAGAAGCATGGGTGTTTCTGTGGGTCCTGGCAGGGGTTCTGCGGCAGGATCAGTGGTGGCCTATTGTTTGAAAATTACCAATATAGATCCATTGATGTACAATCTGCTTTTTGAGCGTTTTTTGAATCCGGATCGTGTGTCACTACCCGATATTGATATCGATTTTGATGATGAAGGACGAAGCAGTGTAATGGATTATGTGATCCGAAAATACGGCTCGAAACAGGTGGCTCAAATTATCACGTATGGAAAAATGGCTACGAAATCAGCCATTAGAGATACGGCACGTGTGTTGGATTTGCCTTTATTTGAAGCAGATAAAATCGCGAAATTGATTCCTGGTATGATGCCGTCGAAGTGGAATTTAGCGCGTTTTTTGAATGAAAAAGAAGATGTAATTAAGAAAGCGGTTCGTCCCGAAGAATACGATAAAATAAAGGAATTAATAGGTCTTGCTAATGAAAGTGATTTGGGTGGGGAAACTATTCAGCAAGCCAAAGTTTTAGAAGGGAATTTAAGAAATACTGGGATTCACGCTTGTGGAGTAATTATCACACCAAGTGATATTACCAATTTTGTTCCTGTGGCTACGGCCAAAGATTCGGATTTGTATGTAACCCAATTTGACAACTCGGTGGTGGAAAGTGCCGGTTTGTTGAAGATGGACTTCTTGGGTTTGAAAACCCTAACCTTGATAAAAGATACCGTTAAACTAGTAAAGTACAGGACTGGAATTGAGTTGAATCCTGATGAATTCCCAATTGATGATTTGAAGACATATGAGCTTTTTCAGCGTGGTGAAACGGTAGGAATTTTTCAATATGAGAGTCCGGGAATGCAGAAATACATGAAGGAATTAAAACCGACAGTATTTCCCGATCTGATTGCGATGAATGCATTGTATCGTCCGGGTCCGATTGCTTATATTCCGAGTTTCGTCAAGCGAAAAAATGGTGAAGAGGAAATTATTTACGACCTTGATGCTTGCGAGGAATTACTAAAAGATACATACGGAATTACCGTTTACCAAGAACAAGTAATGCTTTTGTCCCAAAAACTTGCGGATTTCTCCAAAGGTGATGCCGACGTTTTGCGTAAAGCGATGGGAAAAAAGCAAAAGGATGTCTTGGATAAAATGAAACCTAAATTTATTAGTCAGGCTGCTGCAAAAGGTCATGCCGAAGATAAGCTGGAGAAAATTTGGAAAGACTGGGAAGCCTTTGCGGAATATGCATTTAATAAATCACACTCTACATGTTATGCTTGGATCGCGTACCAAACGGCATTTTTGAAAGCCAATTACCCTGCCGAATACATGGCTGCGGTTTTGTCTAATAATATGAGTGATATCAAGCAGGTTTCGTTCTTTATGGAGGAATGTAAGCGCATGGGGCTACAAGTTTTGGGACCTGATGTAAATGAGTCGTTTTATAAATTTACCGTAAATGATAATTATGCGGTGCGTTTTGGAATGGGAGCGATAAAGGGAGTTGGTTCTGGTGCCGTGGCGACGATTGTAGAGAAAAGAAAAGATGGAAGGTATAAATCGATTTTCGATTTGACTAAGCGTATTGATTTGCGTGCAGCGAATAAAAAGGCATTAGAGAATCTAGCTTTGGCTGGTGGATTTGATTCGTTTTTAGGAACAACGAGAGCGCAATATTTTCATGATGATGGCGATGGAATTACCTTTTATGAAAAAGCGATTCGGTATGGTTCGAAGTTTCAGGAAAATGAAAATTCATCTCAAGTGAGTTTGTTTGGAGATACCAGCGAAGTCCAAATTGCCGAGCCTGTTGTACCACCTTGCGAGGACTGGAGTACAATGGAAAAGCTGGCAAAAGAGAAAGAGGTTGTCGGGATTTATATCTCGGGACATCCGCTGGATGATTATAAATTTGAAATGAAATATTTTTGTAACGCTAAGTTGGAAGCGTTGAAAAACATGGAGCTTCATGTGAGTAAAAATCTAGCTTTTGGGGGGATTATCAACAATGTTCAACATCGAGTGGCCAAAAATGGAAAAGGTTGGGGTATGTTTACATTAGAAGGGTACGACGAGAGTTATGAGTTCAGAATCTTTGGGGAGGAGTATTTGAGATTCCGTCATTTCTTTATTCAAAATAATTTTACATTCATGAAGGTGTTGGTGAAAGAGGGCTGGACAGACCGCGATACAGGAAAGAAGGGTGAGCCAAGATTGCAATTTGTGGAGGTGAAACAATTGCAGGATGTGTTAGAAACCTTCGCTAGAAAATTAGTTTTACTTCTGAATATTGCGGATTTGGAAGCTGATTTTATTCATCGATTGAGTCATCTTTTTCAAGATAATAAAGGGGATAATACCGTGTCTTTTGAAATCATGGAATTGGAAAAAACCAAACGATTAGTAGAGGAGGTGCCTGTTGTTGTGGAGAGTGAAGAGGAGGTTTTTGTGGAAGAAAATGATGATGCTGACGCTTTAGAAATAGTAGCTCCGGAAATAAATACGGCCACAGAAGTAGAAGAAATTAAGGTTGTGACCAAGTTAACTATGCCGAGCAGAAAATTGAAAATAAAAATTTCGAATGAATTGCTGATAGAGCTGGAGAAAATGCAGATTAACTTTAAGCTGAATTAGGATGCAACTCCTAGTCCTGATGGCTGAATATTTTCTCTTGAAAATCAACATTGTGAAGTCAAATAGCAATTTACAATACACTTATAATCAAAACTAATTTATGAATGGCGTTTGATTGGTTTTTAATTTCTAAATTTGTACTCAGGTTTGAAACCTTAAACATTTAAATAAAAAAATATGGCATTAGCAATAACAGACGCTACTTTTGATGAAGTAGTTTTGAAATCAGATAAACCGGTAATGGTGGATTTTTGGGCAGCATGGTGTGGGCCTTGTAGAATGGTTGGACCAATAATTGACGAAATCAGCGAAGAATACGCTGGAAAAGTAGTCGTTGGAAAGGTTGATGTTGACGCAAACCAAGAATTTGCAGCAAAATACGGAGTTAGAAATATTCCAACAGTGTTGGTTTTTCATAACGGAGAAGTAGTAGGGAAACAAGTAGGTGTTGCCCCAAAACAAACGTATGCAGATAGTTTAGACGCTTTGTTGTAATCGGTAGATTATGATTTACATAGAATCTGTAATAGGTTCAGATAAAAGGTTTGGCGAAAGTCAAGCCTTTTTTTTTGGTATGTCTGGCATCTTTTCTAATAGAGTGCAAGATGACTAACATCAGAAGAGCATTCAAATGAGGGCAGGCGGACTACCTGTCTCGATTTGTTAAAATTGTATTTTCAAATCAGTTAAATTTCCAATTTTAAATTATCTTTGAGATATGAAGATTGAATCGCAAATAGAGAAAATTTCCAGTTTTCAGCATCTTGAATTGCTGGCCAATCAGGTTGTGGAAGGTTTTATTTCTGGAATGCATAAAAGTCCATTTCACGGATTTTCAGCTGAATTTGCAGAACATAAGGTCTATAATGTTGGTGAAAGCACCAAACATATCGATTGGAAATTATTTGCCAGAACGGATCGTTTGTATACAAAGCGATTTGAGGAAGAAACAAATTTACGATGCCACATCATTATCGATAATTCTTCTTCGATGCATTATCCTAAATTAAAAGACGGTCAACAATTCTATGAAAATAAAATAGGTTTTTCGGTTTTGGCTTCGGCGGTTTTAATGAATCTTTTAAAGAAACAACGCGATGCTATAGGTCTTAGCGTGTTTTCGGATAGATATGAGTACTACGCGCCTGAAAAAGGCAGTGATCGCCATCATAGAATGATTTTAAATACACTTGAAGGACTGTTGGAAAAACCTGCAGTCAAAAAAAGTACTGATACAGTAACCTTTTTGCATCAAATAGCAGAGAAAATCCACCGTCGCTCCATGATTATTCTATTTACGGATATGTTTCAGTCGGGATCTGGACCATCGGGAGATGAGGCGCTTTTTAATGCTTTACAGCATTTGAAACACAATAAGCATAAAGTGGTATTATTTCATGTTGTCGATACCAAAACGGAGTTGAACTTTGACTTTGACAATGCGCCGAGGAAGTTTGTTGATGTGGAATCGGGTGAAGAAGTGGCAGTTTTTGCAGATAATGTGAAGCAAGAGTACGAAAAACAGGTGGAAAGTTACTTCAAGAAGCTGGCGTTAACCTGCGCTCAAAACAGAATAAAGTACATTCCGGTAAGTGTACATGAAAGTTTTGAAAAAATTTTAATGACATACTTAGTTGAAAAACAAAACTTTGGGTAATACAGCGAATTTTTATCAAATATTTTTTCAAAAAACGCTTGCGTAAACGGAAATCTATTGTATCTTTGCCACCGCAATAAAGCAGCAGGTTTGGTAGTTCAGTTGGTTAGAATACATGCCTGTCACGCATGGGGTCGCGGGTTCGAGTCCCGTCCAGACCGCTAATATTGGGAGAAGCCTTTCGTAACTGAAAGGCTTTTTTGCCCCAATAAGGTATCTAAAGCTAGTTGTGTTGTTTGCTACGAATTTGTAACTCGTAGCGGGTTTAGTAGTTAGACCAATGAAAAGCTTTCCACTTTTGTGGATAGCTTTTTTGATTAAAATAAAGCAGGTTTGGTAGTTCAGTTGGTTAGAATACATGCCTGTCACGCATGGGGTCGCGGGTTCGAGTCCCGTCCAGACCGCTAGATTTAAGAAAGCCTTTCGTAACTGAAAGGTTTTTTTGATTTCAGGAAGTTTGAAAATTAAAATAACTCCGATTTATACTGCCAGACAATCGTAAGAAACAATCCTAAATACATCACGCAAACCACAAATTTCATAAAGCTGGAGGCCAGTAAGCCAATAAATGACCCGGTGGCTGCTTTCAAAGCCCGTTTATGATCTTTAAAATCGAAAACGAGTTCTCCAATTAAAGCACCGACAAAAGGACCTATTAGAAAGCCCAAAGGGACAGGGGTAAGAATTCCAAGAATCAAGCCAATATTCGTTCCCCAAATACCATAAGAACTACCTCCAAATTTTTTGGTTCCTCTGGAAGGAATCACATAATCCAAAATAGAAATAACGATAGTAATTATTAAAGCGATTCCAAGAATCCAATAATTAGCAGGGACAGCACTTGTGAAATAAAGTAACAGTAAACCAATCCAACTGATACTTGGCCCAGGTAAAACTGGCAAGAAGCTTCCAAAAATTCCTGTAAAGACGCACAAAAAACCGAGAATTAAAAGTAATAGATCCATAGAATTATTTTAGTAATTTTGAATATCAAAGAAGCAACGTCTATTTTAAACGAATATGAGAAAAATAATTTTAGTATTTTCCATTGCGCTATTTTTAACGGTTTTTCCGGAGTCATTGAAAGCTCAAGATAAAGCGTTGAACAATAGTGATGCCCTTTTGAAAGAAGCTTTATACAATGCTAATAAAGTAAAAGTATTAAATTTTTCTTTGAAACAGTTTGACGCACTTTTTTTTGAATATTTCGATAAAAAAGCCAGTCCTAATTTAGTATTGACAAAGGAAGAATTCTATAAATATACAATTCAGATTGCTATTTTTTCAGATCGATTGGCTGCGTTATATCCAGACCAAAAAGAAATTGCCGCCGAAAGCAAAAAGAAATGGTTTGCTGAAACCTACGAAGATTATTTAGTTTCTAAAGCTACTCAAAAAAAATAATTGTATTTTTATAAAATATTAGTTCAATTGAAAAACAAAACCTTGAAGCACTATTACCTTTTTTTAGTAATTATACTTTTTAATTCCTGCCAATATTTCGAAAAGCAAGTGCCTTCGGAAAAGGAATTGTTGCAAAAGGAACTGAAATCCATCAATTGGAAGGAAGTCGATGAATTTCCATCTGTGGTAGACTGTGAAAAAATCGAGAATAAAACGCAAAGACAGCAATGTTTTTTTGAAGTTTTAACGCAGTTGATTCAGGAAAAATTGAGTGTTGATACGCTTTCGGTACTCTATCCGCAACTGGACACGATTGAAGTAAAAGTCACTATTTTTCCTAATGCGACGATGCAATTCGAACCGCAATTTCCAAAAGATTCCGTGGCTTATGACAGAATAAAAATTGACAGCATTCTGAAAGCGCGTTTGGTTGATTTTCCCAAAGTAAATCCAGCCATCAAAAGAGGAATTCCTGTAAAAACACAATTTATTCTCCCCGTAATTCTAAAAGTAGAGTAGGTGATTTGTATCCTTAGCACAGTCGTGGCTTACTAATATGTAAACTGTCCGTCTGCAACCTGGGAACTATTGTCTAAAATTTCCTTCCTTTCCACTCATATTTTCCAAACAACGAATACAAAGCAACACTTACACTAAAAAAAGGATACAACAAACTAGTTAGAATAAGATGTCTTATTTTGGTTTTGCTTAAAAAATAATGGGATTTGTAAATCAAAACGGTATCAACAGCAAACTTCAATGTTAATAATAAAAGGATATTCAAGGATGAAAATAGACCTAAAACCCAGAGTGTAAAACCTAGAATTAAACTTAGATTTCCCCCGAAAACTAATAATCCTAAGCCTTTTCCAAATTGACTTTGATAGGAATTTGTTTTTGACGCCCAGCGTACTCTTTGATAGAATAGCGATTTCCAATCGTCCAATGGTTTTGTGATGATAATGTTGTTTTTGGATTTTAAATAGTGAACTTTTTCAGGAAATTGGGCAATTGCTTTTTGCAGTAGGAAAACATCATCACCACTTGCAATTCTACTATTTCCATCAAAACCTTTCAGTTCCAGAAAGAAGGTTTTCGTATAGGAAAAATTCGCTCCATTGCACATGAAACCTTTCTTAATTCCAAAACTGCCAATCGTGGCACCTTGTAAACTAGTTAAATCCAATTGCTGGAAATGATGTAAAAACGAATCATCACAAACATAGGTTACCGCACCGGAAATCATCGAAACATCATGAAGCTGAATGTAATTGTCCAATGCTAATAACCAGTTTTCATTGACTAGGCAATCAGCATCAGTGGTAATAATCCAATCCGTATTTACGATTTGCATCGCGGTCACAATTGCATCTTTTTTAGGCGAATTCGAAACCCGGCAGTTCTTTATAATCGAAATTTGAAATTTATAATCTGAAATTTGAAATCTTTTCTCGGATTCATCATCCACCAAAATCACTTCAAACAATTCAGTCGGATAATTCAACTGGGATAAACTGTCTAATAAAATAGGTAGATTTTCGGCTTCATTCCGAAAAGGAACAATAATTGAGAATTTTGTTTGTGGTTTTAAACCAATGTAATCAATAGTATTTATTTTGGTGAAACCATAAATCAGAAAACAAATCGCAAGGCAATAGAGGATTATAACGAAGTACAAAACAAAAATCATACTGGATTTTTAGTTTTAAAATTCAACACATAGTAACTGCCAATCACTACTGGCAAAACCACATTCAGAAACCACATGAGTGTGGTCACAAAAATCACGATCCATTCGTTAACACCAAGAATCCCAAAGAAATATACCGCTACACTTCCTTTCACGGCAAAGTCTAAAAACTGGAAAGTAGGCAAGGAGGAAGCTAGAAAATAAACACTGATAATTGTAGCAATTACTATTAGATAAGGGAGGTCAACATCAAAAGCCAGAAATAAAAAATAATATTGATGTGAAAAAACCAGAAAACGACAAATCGCTAAAAAAATATTTTTTTGATGAATGGATTTAGGGATTTCGTTAATTTTATGAATTAGTCTTTCGATGGAATAGCCTTTAATGGTGAATTTTTTCAAGAGAAAAAAAACTAGAAACAAGAGCATTAAAAGGCCGAAAAGTATTGTTACGGTTTTTGTGGTAATAACATTGTATTGCGCATTAAAATACAGCAAACCGAAAATCCCGAAAACAACGGTCAAAATCATTTGGATTCCGTTGCAGATCAAGTTTAGAAATATGACATTTTTGGTATCTTTTTTTTCGAAAAACAATGCTTTTCCGGCATATTCGCCCACACCGTTTGGTGTAAAAAGCCCGGCTGTTAAAGCGCCAAGAACTTGTTTTGTCGCATCACCTAAAGATATTTTATGGATAAATTGAACTAAGTTCTGCCATTTTAAAATTTCAAAAAAGCGATTCAAAACACTTAGAAATAAAATAAAAGCGATGCCACTAACCGACTGATTTTTCTTGAATAAAACAAGAAATTTTTGCCAATCCAGTTTGTCGTTATGCGCCAATTGATCGTAAATAAAATAGAATGCTCCGCCCACAATCAAAACTTTGATTATAAGAACGAGGAATTGCTTAGCTTTGTGAGGAATTGTAATCATTACTGCAAAATAACAAATTAAAATTGGCAAACGAGCGCATCATATTGGGAATTGACCCCGGGACTACGATTATGGGTTTTGGATTGATAAAGATTATCAATAAAAAAATGGAATTTTTGCAATTGAATGAATTGCAATTGTCTAAATACGACAACCATTACCAAAAATTGAAAATTATTTTCGAGCGCACCATTGAGTTAATAGATACCCATAATCCAGATGAAATTGCGATTGAGGCACCTTTCTTTGGGAAAAATGTACAATCGATGCTGAAGTTAGGGCGAGCACAAGGGGTGGCCATGGCAGCAGGACTTTCGCGGGACATTCCTATAACCGAATACGAACCTAAGAAAATAAAAATGGCAATTACCGGAAACGGAAATGCCAGTAAAGAACAAGTGGCCAAAATGCTTCAACAATTATTAGGTCTGAAAGAATTGCCTAAAAACCTCGATAGTACTGATGGATTGGCGGCAGCCGTTTGTCACTTTTTCAATTCTGGAAAAGTGATTGGCACAAAAAGTTATACCGGTTGGGATGCTTTTGTAAAACAAAATGAAGAACGAGTTAAAAAATAGTGTTCACGATTCAGTATTCAGTTTCAGAGCTGACCACTAATCACTGATCACTGATCGCTAAATATGTCAGGAATCTACATTCATATCCCTTTTTGCAAGCAGGCATGTCATTACTGTGACTTCCATTTTTCGACTTCAATGAAGAAGAAAGAAGAGATGGTTTTGGCTATAGCCAAGGAATTGCAGTTGCGTAAAAGTGAGTTTGAAAGCGAAACAGTGGAAACTATTTATTTTGGTGGTGGCACTCCAAGTGTTTTAACTTCCGAAGAAATTAATTTCCTGATTGCCGAAGTTTATAAAAATTATGCAGTTGCAGAGAATCCGGAGATTACTTTAGAAGCCAATCCTGATGATTTGTCTACTGAGCGAATAATCGAAGTTTCCAAAAGTAAAATTAATAGATTAAGCATCGGAATTCAGTCGTTTTTTGAAGACGATCTGAAGATGATGAACCGTGCTCATAATTCGGTGGAAGCCCGAAAATGTTTGGAAGAAGCTACAACTTATTTCGAGAATATTTCTCTCGATTTGATTTATGGAATTCCAGGAATGAGCAACGAAAGATGGAGGCAAAATATCGAAACGGCTTTGAGTTTTGGAATCTCTCATATTTCCAGTTATGCATTGACAGTTGAACCCAAAACGGCTTTGAACAAACTAATTCAAACAGGAAAAATTGCAGCTCCTAAAGACGAGGTCGCCCACGAACATTTTGCTATTTTGGTGGAAACGCTCGAAGCCAGCGATTTTATTCATTACGAATTATCAAATTTTGGAAAAGAGAATTACTTTTCTAAAAATAATTCGGCATATTGGTTAGGGAAAAAATACATAGGGATTGGTCCTTCGGCACACAGTTATAATGGTGTTTACCGAAGTTGGAATGTTTCGAATAATTCTGTTTATTTAAAGTCCATTCAAGAAAATAAACAGCCCAATGAAATAGAAGTCCTTTCCACAGCAGACCGTTACAACGAATATATCATGACAGGTTTACGAACGATTTGGGGTGTTTCTTTGGATAGAATAGAAACTGAATTCGGAGTTGATTATCTGGATTATCTCAATACGCAAGCTCAAAAATTTTTGAATGATGATTTGCTTTCTATCGAAAATAAGATTTTAAAACCAACCAAAAAAGGAAAGTTTTTGACGGATGGAATTGCATCGGATTTATTTTACTTAAATTTGGAATAGTTAAAATTCGCCCAAGACACAAAGGAACAAGGAAAAACAGAGTTCGACACGAGACTTGCGCCTTAATATCTTCGCGGCATAAAATGATAATTTGTGTTAGCAACAATCCAATATAAGAACGAAACATTTGAAGTTGATTTATCAAAACCCATTGATATTTCTATTGCGATAACGAATACCGATGAAAACCCGATTGCTTGGTATATCGAGAAACCGGTTATTGAACCTGTTGTTTTTGGGGATTGGATTGGGAAAGTTTCGGAAGGGAAGTCATCTACGAATTTCAATAATATTTTCTTTAATCCACATGGACATGGAACTCATACCGAATGCCTAGGGCATATTACAAGGGAGTTTTACAGTATTAACCAATCGTTGAAACAGTTTTTCTTTATGGCGGAATTGGTTTCGGTTCGGCCGGAAATACAAGGAGAAGATATGGTGATTACTTTGGACAGCATCTTGAATGCGCTTGATGTTACATTGAAGTTAGGTGTTCCTAGAGAAGCTATTATCATTAGAACAATTCCTAATTTAGAAACAAAAAAGCATTTAAAATATTCAAATACAAATCCGCCTTATCTGGATAAAGATGCTGCGCGTTTCATTTGCGAGAGCGGGATTCAACATTTGCTAATTGATTTGCCAAGTGTGGATAAAGAACATGATGAGGGGGAGCTTTTAGCTCATAAAGCATTTTGGAATGTAACCGATGTTGCTAATTTGAATGCAGACGCACGATTGGATTGTACGATTACGGAGATGATTTTTGTTCCAAATAATGTACAAGACGGAACTTATTTACTGAATTTGCAAATTGCTTCTTTTGAGAATGACGCGAGTCCGAGTAAACCGATACTTTATGAAATATGATAACCGTTTCAACTGATAAAGGCAAATTAGACGTGCCTTTTCTTCAGAATTTTCTGAAGGATATTTATTGGGCTGCAGGCCGAACACTAGCAGAAGTTCAAATTACAATTGATAATTCGTTTTGTTTTGGGATTTATTTAAATGAAAAGCAAATTGGTTTTGCTCGCGTTATTACTGATTATGTAGTTTTTGCTTATTTAATGGATGTTTTTATTACTAAAGAGCATAGAGGAAAAGGATATGCCTCTATTCTAATAAACAGTATGATGACAGAACCAAAGCTAAAAGAGGTTAAAATTTGGAGATTAGCTACTTCAGATGCACATTTTTTATATGAGAAATTTGGATTTACAGCATTAGCAAATCCAGAGAAAATGATGGAAAAAAAAGTATGATGAAAACAATTATCAAACTCGAAGAATTAGGTTTATTTGTGCTTGGAGTTTATTTTTTCAATCAGTTGGATTATGTTTGGTGGTGGTTTTTAGTTTTAATTTTGACACCGGATCTATCCATGATTGGATATGTTTTCGGGGATAAAACGGGGGCTTCCTGCTACAATTTGTTTCATCATAGAGGGATTGCCATTGCATTGTATTTTGCGGGGGTATATCTTCATCAGAATGAGATTCAACTTTCGGCAGTGATTTTATTTTCTCACTCTTCTATGGATCGAATGTTTGGTTATGGATTGAAATATGAAACGGGTTTTAAAGATACTCACTTGGGCCAAATAGGAAAAAACATAAAACAATGAACCTGGAAACATATTACGAATATTGCTTGACAAAAAAAGGAGTAACGGAACACTTTCCTTTTGATGAAGACACTTTAGTTTTTAAAGTGGGTGGAAAAATGTTTGCTTTGTCGTCTTTAAATCAATGGGAGAACGGCAGTCCTTCAATCAATTTAAAATGTGATCCGGAACGGGCACAGGAATTGCGGGCGCAATACGATGCTATTCGACCAGGATTTCACATGAGTAAAATTCATTGGAATACGATTGCAGTAAATACAGACGTACCGGACGTTCTTATCAAAGAGTTGATAGATCATTCCTACGAATTGGTTTTCAAAAGTTTAACAAAGAAAATGCGGAGCGAAGTTCAGGAATTAGAAAATTAGGCATTACTTTTGCGAAGAATATCAGAAAAAAAATATTAATACATACTGGATAAATTCAGCATAAAATGAAAGAACAATTTAAGAAGTTTTTAAACGAAGAACAAGATCCAAAAGCTATCGAAAAAATCGCTTCAAAATTGAGTGATCTACTGATGAAGAATGAAGAAATCGGTTATATTGCTGTTCAAAAAAAGCCAGCTATTACCGTTTTACCGGACAGTATTGTCCTGACAAACAAAAGGATCATCATTTGTCAGCCAAAAAATCTGGGACTTTCCATGAATTTTATTGATTACACTTGGGACGAGATTGAAGGGACTTTTGTGAAAGAAAACATTCTGGGTTCTGAATTTTCATTTACGACCAGAACCAATATGGAGGTTTCAATTGATTATATTCCTAAAATCCAAGCTCGAAAGATTTTCACTTATGCCAAAGAACAATTGGATATACTGAAGACAGGAACGACATTAGATGCAACAATAATTGATGAAGTTTCAGCTACTCCACTGGAAGACGTGGAAATCATCGAAGAGATGGAAACTGAAGAAGTGATTAGTTTTGCTGAAATAATGCCACTTTCACAACCGAATTTCAGTGCTGAAAATCAAGAATTCGAAGAGGTGTCTATAAATTCGAAAGACAAATCTCTAAGCGATCTATCGCAGGATGAGCTTTTTGAAAAATTGCAGAATTATAAAAAATTACTCGATAACGGATTGATTTTGCAAGGTGAATACGATGCTTTCAAGAAAGAAATTTTGAGTCATATGTAGTTATACATACCGCTGAGAATATTATCATTAAATAATTGAAAAACCCGACACTTGAGAGCTGTCGGGTTTTGTTTTTATTATAACGTTCTTTTCTGTTTCTCTACAAAATTATGGGCTTGTAGTTCGAGTAATTCAGTCGCTTTCTTGCGTTGTAAATCGTATAGATTTTTATCTTGGGCAATGTCTTCATAGACTTTATCGTGCATAGAAGCGCTTGTTTTTACAAGCAGATTACGTTGGTATTTGTCTTGTTCCAAAGTGGCTTTTAGAGCCGTTTCCAAATCTTCCAGTTTAAAATCGTATTCTCCTTTTGGAGATAACAGTTTTGCAATTATTGGGGAAGTTTCAATGGCTAAAAACAACAGCATAATAAAAAAAGAAGGTAGCCAAGGTAACTTATTCAATGCATTGATTCGCGCCATTAAACCATCAAAGCTATCAATAATTGGTTGGGTTGCGGTGATTTTTTTTTCCAGGTCCGCCTGAAGTGTTTTGGACTTGTTCTCCATTTCAGCAATTTTGACTAAGTTGGTTTTTTGTAAGGTGTCGAGTTCTTTCTTAACCAAATCATGTTTGGCTATTTTTTCTTTAAAAACAGGACCTTTGCCTAATTTTTTGGTGCCAGCAGTTCCTTCGGCCTCTGTAATGTAAGTTTCGTAAAGCGTATTGACCTCTTTTTCTTTATTGGTGATTTCGGATTTTAAACTTGCTATATCAGCTTTGTTTTTATCCAGATCCGATTTGAAGTAAGTAGCCAATTCCTTTTTGTTATTCAAAGCCATGGCGTTTTTCTCTTTTAATAAAACGGTATTAATCTCTTTTTCAAAGATTTTGATTTCCAATGGTTTTGAAATTACTATAGCGATAATTACCGCCAAAATAATTCGGGGTGTAGCTTGCAGAAATTCACTTCCAAATTTGTCTCTTTTTCGAATAGTGGAAACAATAAAACGATCAAGATTAAAAATCAGCAAACCCCAAACTAAACCAAAGAGTAGTGCCGGATACATATTGTCGAATACGGTAAAAAGAGCATAAGTGCTGGCAATAAAAGCCATGACAGCAGTAAAGAAAACGGTGGCGCCAATACCAACATATTTGGTTTGTTCCCCTTCGGAGCAACCTTCAAGAAGATCTTTGTCAGCCCCTGAACATAGGATAAAAAATTGTTTTAACATGATTGATTTTTTTGATTGATTGATGATTGCAAATTTAGCACCAAAAAATGAATATTGGGATAAATAGTTGATAGATATTTGATTAAGGTTTTTGTTTTTTAGGTTAGTACTATCAGTGTTGAATGGAAGGAAGATGTTGTTGGAGTTATTTTATAAGAAGTACAGTTGAAGTCGCCCGAAACACAATAGGGGCAACGTAACGTAATTTCTCCTGATCAAGTTGTTTTCCTAGGGTAAAATATTGAAGATTGGCTGGAGGGAACTTCAAAAATTGTCAAACAAAAAAGAGCCGCTCTAGACGAACAGCTCTTTTCCTTTTTTGAATTATAATTAACTTATGCTAGAGGTGCTCCTGCCATAATTTCGGCATTAGCAAATTCTTCAAATTTGGCAAAATTAGCTTTGAATTTCTGGGCTAATTCAATCGCTTTTTTATCGTATAGTTCAGGATCTTCCCAAGTATTTCTGGGATTCAATATTTCGCTAGGAACATTAGGACAAGATTGCGGTTTTGCAATTCCAAATACTTTATGATTTTCGTACGCTACGTTGTCTAATTCTCCGTTCAATGCTGCAGTAATCATTGCTCTGGTGTATTTTAGTTTCATTCTGCTTCCTATTCCGTAAGGTCCACCTGTCCAGCCAGTATTAATCAACCAAACTTTTACATTGGCATCTTTCATTTTTTTGCTCAACATTTCAGCGTATTTCGTTGGGTGCAGTGGCATAAAAGGCGCGCCAAAACAAGCAGAAAAATTGGGCTGTGGCTCTGTAATTCCTTCTTCAGTTCCAGCGACTTTTGCAGTATAGCCAGAAATAAAGTGGTAAGCAGCTTGTCCAGGTGTCAGTTTTGAAATTGGAGGTATAATACCAAATGAATCCGCAGTTAAGAAAAATATATTTTTCGGATTTTTACCAATAGAACCCGGTTGGATGTTGTCAATATGGTAAAGAGGGTAACTTACTCTGGTGTTTTGAGTGATAGAAATATCCTCAAAAGCCACTTCATTGGTACCTTTTTTAATACCTACGTTTTCTAAAATTGCGCCTTTTTTAATGGCTCTGAAAATATCTGGTTCATTTTCTTCAGAAAGGTTTATTACTTTTGCATAGCAACCGCCTTCAAAATTAAAAACAGTGTTTTCATTGGTCCAGCCATGTTCATCATCGCCAATTAATTTTCGATTTGGATCGGCTGACAATGTAGTTTTGCCAGTTCCTGATAATCCAAAGAAAATAGCAGTATCGCCATCTTTTCCGACATTGGCACTACAATGCATTGGTAGCGTATTTTTGAAAACAGGCATTATAAAATTCAAAGCGGAAAAGATTCCTTTTTTCATTTCGCCTGTGTATCCTGTGCCGCCTATCAAAACAACTTTTCTGGTAAAATCAAGAATCGCAAAATTCTTTTGACGTGTTCCGTCAACTGCAGGATCTGCCAAAAAACTTGGAACACATAATAACGTCCATTCTGCAGAAAAATCTGCTAATTCTTGTATTTCTGGTCTTAAAAACATGTTGTAGGAAAATAAGTTTGCCCAAGCTGTTTCTGTGATTACGCGAACATTTAATCTGTAATTTGGATCGGAACATACATACGAATCTCTTACAAAAATTTCTTTGTTAGATAAATAGGCTGTAACCTTATTGTATAATGCTTCAAAAGCATCAGAATCGAACGGAAGGTTTACTTTTCCCCACCAAACTTGGTTTTCAGTAATGCTGTCTTTTACTATAAAACGGTCTTGTGGTGAGCGGCCAGTGTATTCTCCGGTATTAACTGCTAATGCACCAGTTGAAACTTCAATTCCCTGTCCTGATTTAATGGTAATTTCATGTAATTCATCAGGGGATAGTTGGTAATGAATTGTTGCATTTTCAATTCCTAAGTCTTTTAACGAAATCGATTGCGTGAAAAGGGCGTTATTGTCCATAAATTTAATGTTGTGTGTGTTTCTTTTATAGACTGCAAAAGTAGAAATTATATTTCAGATAAGATTTGATTATCTGAATTTTATGATTTTTTATTTATAATGTTGGTTAATAATACGCCCCAGGCCACTATTAATAGGAGTCCGCCTATGGGAGTTACAAATCCGATGACTTTAAAATCAAAAGAGGTGAGGTCATTTGTTGCCAATAAATAAATTGATCCTGAAAATAAAAAAACACCAAAAAGAACCAAAAAGTAGATTGCTTTTTTTACTTTTTGAGGTAAGTCAGTTTTTAGTCCGATAAACAATAAAAAAAGGGCGTGGTACATTTGGTAACGTACTCCGGTCTCAAAAGTAGAAAGTTGTTCAAGAGATAGTACTTTTTTTAGGGCATGTGCTCCAAATGCTCCTAAAATTATCGCTATCATTCCAAGTATAGCTCCCGTGGAAATTATTTTTTTGTCCATTTTTGAATTTATTATCCATACAAAAGTATCTCTTATCTAAGTATTGTAAAAGATTTTTTCAAGATTCTTTTTTAAAATTATTTTTTTTGTAAATGGATATGATTTGATGGTTTTTTAGCGCTTCAGTGAAATTATTTTTATGTTTTAATAGGTAGCACTTGTTATAAATACAACAATATTATATATTTGTGTTATATTTATATCATTATGAGGGTAATTTTAATCATAGGGGCAGGAAGGTCAGCATCGTCGTTGATACAATATCTTTTAAATAAATCAGAAAAGGAAAATCTTCATTTGATTATTGGTGATTTATCATTGGATTTAGCTGAAAAGAAAACCAATAATCACCGGAATGCAACGCCAATAGCCTTAGATATTTTTGATGAAAGTCAAAGAAAAGAAGCAATTAAAAAAGCGAGCATTGTTATCTCAATGTTGCCGGCGCATTTACATATAGAAGTAGCTAAGGATTGTATCGTTTATAAAAAGAGCTTGGTTACGGCTTCTTATGTGAGTGATGCCATGCAGGAATTAGACGAATTGGCAAAAGAAAACAATTTAATTTTCATGAATGAAATTGGCCTTGATCCGGGAATAGATCACATGAGCGCCATGAAAGTGATTGACGAAATTAGAGAAAAGGGAGGTGATATGCTTTTGTTCGAGTCTTTTTGTGGTGGACTTGTGGCTCCGGAATCGGACACAAATCTTTGGAATTACAAATTTACATGGGCACCACGAAATGTTGTTGTCGCTGGTCAGGGAGGTGCTGCAAAATTTATTCAGGAAGGAACTTATAAATACATCCCTTATTGTAATTTATTCCGAAGAACTGAATTTCTTGACGTAGAAGGCTATGGCAGATTTGAGGCTTATTCTAATAGAGATTCTTTAAAATATAGAAGTGTTTACGGTTTAGATAATGTTCTTACTTTATATAGAGGAACGATTCGTCGTGTTGGTTTTTCGAAAGCATGGAACATGTTTGTGCAGCTGGGTATGACTGATGATAGTTACGCCATGGAAGATTCGGAAAACATGAATTACAGAGAATTCGTGAATTCTTTTTTGCCGTATCATCCAACGGATTCCGTGGAAAGTAAGATGCGTTTGATTCTTAAGATTGACCAGGACGATATTATGTGGGATAAGCTCTTAGAACTGGATTTGTTCAATCGCCATAAAAAAGTTGGCTTAAAGAACGCTACTCCTGCTCAAATCCTGGAGAAAATTCTTAGTGATAGTTGGACGCTTCAGCCTCAGGATAAAGATATGATTGTAATGTATCATAAATTTGGATATTACTTAAATGGCAAAAAAGAGCAAATAGATTCAAAAATGGTTTGTATTGGAGAAGATCAAACGTATACCGCTATGGCAAAAACCGTTGGTTTGCCAGTTGCAATGGCGACGCTGTTAATACTTAATGGTAAAATTACTACTCCGGGAGTACAACTTCCTATTCGTAAAGAAGTGTATTTACCTATTCTGAAGGAGTTGGAAGAATACGGTGTTGTTTTTAAAGAGCAAGCAATGCCTTACTTAGGATATAACCCTGATAAAGATTTTAGTTAGTAGTTTTTTTTTAGATTTTTTTAGTGTGATGAATCCGCCTCTTTTTGAAGCGGATTTGTTTTTTAGGGAAACTATTAATTTGATTGGATTGCTATTGGTAAGTTGTATTTTACTCTGATAGGTTGGTTGTTATCTCTGCCTGGAATCCATTTTGGACATAATTTTAAAACTCGAATGGCTTCTTTTCCAGTTCCAAAACCCATGTCTCGCAGAATCTCGAATTCGGAAAGACTGCCGTCTTTTTCTATCATAAATGTCATATATAGCCTTCCTTTTCCTTTTAGTTCTGCTGGAGTTATAAAATTTGAGCCTACAAATTTGTAGAATGCTAACATTCCACCAGGAAATTTAGGTTGTTGTGTTATTTCAGAAGGTAATTCATTTATGTTTTCTTTTTCGGTAGAAGATTTGACTTCTTGAGCGACTGTTTTTGAACCAAAAACAAACAACAAAGTCACAAATAGAATACTTGTTGCTATTGTTTTTATAATCATTTTACTTTTAGACGCATTTTTTGTCATCATAATTAAACGTTTTTTTGTTATTTGATAGTTTATAGGACTGGCAAGAGCAACTCTTTTTTTATCAGACGCTATATTCAGCAATAAAGTTTGATAGGTGTAAACTGAATTAAATTTGTTGTTTACTGCTTGGTCGGCCAGAAATTCATGATTCAGTTTTATCGCTTTTTTATAAAGCGGGACTATTGGATTGAACCAAAATATAATTTGTATAATCTCAATAAATAGAATGTCTAATGAATGTTTTTGTTGGATATGAGCAGTTTCATGGACCAGTAGTTCAGGATTGATTTTGTCCTTTTTAAAATCATTTTCATTAATGAAAATTGAATTTAAAAAGGAGTGGGGAAGTAGTCTCTCATTAATCAAAACAACACTATTTCCATCAATATTCTCAATCTGATTTCTTTTTATTTTTTTAAAAAAGGAAATCAGATTGATTGTGAATCTAGCGCTTAAGAGAATTACTCCCAAGCTGTAAATGAGGATTAAAATCGATTGGAAGAATTGATTTTTGGCAATTTTTTCTGTGTCAATTCTATTTCTTTGGGTCAAAACCTCATTAAGTTGGAACACATTTATATTTTGGACAATTTCTGTTTGTATCGAAAAGAGTTGGAGTGGGACTATTATCGCAAAAACTAAACTAATAAGCAGGTAATATCTTTTGAATTGATGCATGTTTTCATTTTCTAAAAAAAGTTTGTAGACAGTTATTAGAATTAAAAATAGTAATCCAGATTTTAAAATATAAAGTATCATTCTTTCTTTTTTTGAAGTTCACTATCTATTATTTTTTTGAGTTCTTGCAGTTCTAATGCTGATAGATTAGTTTCGGTGGTGAAGAAAGAAGCAAATTGGGATGCTGAATTATTGAAGAAATTGCTAATCAGTCCGTTGACATGTTTTGAGAAATAGTCATTTTTTTTGACCAACGGATAATATTCGCGTGAGTTTCCAAATTCATTGTAGGAGATGAATTTTTTATCAATCATTCTTTTCAATAAAGTGGCAACGGTGGTGGTTGCTGGTTTTGGTTTTGGATACGCTTGCAGCAAGTCTTTCATAAAGGCCTTTTCAAGTTGCCATAGGTATTCCATTAATTGTTCTTCTGAATTTGATAATTGCATTTTTTGTTTTATTTAGTTTCTGTTTCGGAAACAGATTCTCCGTTATTGTATTTTATTATATTTATAAGTTTTCCTTCGGCATCAAAGAAATTCCAATCGCCAAAATAATACCAATGTATGTTCAGGTCACTTGACTCTACTTTTGTTTTTCCTTTGGATTGTATTTTTCCATTTTCATGGTAAAAGGTAGTCACACAAATGTTTCGTTTGTATTTTTCTCTCTTGATAATTTTGTTATTCAAGTAGTAACTCCATTTTTTTATGGGATTTCCTTTGCGATAAGTTCCAACTGATTTGTAGTGGGAGCTATCCTGTGAATAAAGCTCAATCCAAAGGCCTTCTCTTTTTTTGTCTTTCATTTGATTGGTTTTGCAACCAAAAAGTAGAAAGACAGTGCCAATTAAAATAATAGTATAGCGCATAGTGTAATTTTATTCTACAACGTTAGAGTGTGTTCTACAAATGTAGAGTATAATTTGAAACTTTTTAGTTTTTAAGCAAAATATTTTGGTTGCCGTAATCTTGCGTTAATGATGAAGTGGAAATCCTTTTGTTTTGTTTTTTTTAAACAGAAAGAGTATAACTGGAATGATTGCCTTCTTGTTTTAGGGGGAAACACCAAAAAAAAATCCGCTCATGTTTGAACGGATTCTAGTTTGAAGTACGATTTCAAATCGAGTACTGCTTGTATTTGTTTAAGAAAGAGTCTGAGCTGAACTTGATTTGTCAAAACGTTTTTATTTGCTTAACTCCACAAAATATTTATAAAACAATGGAATGGTTTCAATTCCTTTTAAATAATTGAATATGCCAAAATGTTCATTTGGCGAGTGAATGGCATCGCTGTCCAGACCAAACCCCATAAGGATGGTTTTGCTTTTCAGTTCTTTCTCAAATAAGGCTACAATTGGAATACTTCCTCCCGAACGCACAGGAATTGCAGGAACGCCAAAAGTCTCGGTATATGCCATATTAGCGGCCTTGTATCCGATACTGTCTATTGGTGTCACATAGCCTTGTCCGCCATGATGCGGCTTTACTTTTACCGTAACGCCTGCTGGAGCAATGCTGATGAAGTGCTTGGTGAAAAGTTCGGTGATCTCTTCCCAGTCTTGGTTGGGAACTAATCGCATGGAGATTTTGGCGAAAGCCTTACTTGCAATTACGGTTTTTGCACCTTCTCCAGTGTAACCGCCCCAGATTCCATTGACGTCTAATGTAGGGCGAATCGAATTTCTTTCGTTGGTTACATAGCCTTTTTCGCCATAAACATCATTTAAATCTAAAGCTTTTTTATAATTTTCTAAGTTGAAAGGCGCTTTGGCCATTTCTGCTCTTTCTTCGGGAGATAATTCCTGGACTTTATCATAAAAGCCTGGAATGGTAATATGATTGTCGTCGTCATGAAGGGAAGCAATCATTTTTGCTAAGACGTTGATCGGATTGGCTACTGCGCCACCGTACAATCCGGAATGCAAATCACGATTAGGACCTGTGACTTCAACTTCTACATAGCTTAATCCGCGTAATCCAGTGGTAATGGAAGGTTGTTGATTAGAAATCATTCCGGTGTCAGAAATTAAAATAACATCGTTTTTTAGTTTTTCCTGATTGCGTTCCACGAACCAACTTAAACTTTTGGAACCAATTTCTTCCTCGCCTTCAATCATAAATTTTACGTTGCAAGGCAAAGTATTCGACTGGACCATGTATTCCAATGCTTTTACGTGCATGTACATTTGACCTTTGTCGTCACAGGATCCCCGAGCAAAAATAGCTCCTTCAGGATGAATTTCAGTTTTTTTGATTACCGGCTCAAATGGGGGTGAGGTCCATAATTCCAATGGATCTGGTGGTTGGACATCATAATGGCCGTAAACCAAAACTGTTGGTAGCGATTTATCAATAATTTTTTCACCGTAAACAATTGGATAACCTGGCGTATCACAAATCTCAACAAAATCACAACCTGCTTTTTCTAAGCTTACTTTTACTGCTTCGGAAGTGTCTATAACATCTTGAGAATAAGCAGTGTCGGCGCTTACGGATGGGATTTTTAATAATTCAATTAATTCGTTTATGAAACGATCTTTATGCTGTTGAACGTATGATTTTATATTTTCCATTGTTGATTTTGTTTATATTTCAAAAGTACAAAAAAGAGTATGAATATTTTTTGTGAAATTTACTTTGAAAATTGGAAGTTATGTTTATCTTTGCACCCACAATTGAGCGGATATGGTGAAATTGGTAGACATGCCAGACTTAGGATCTGGTGCCGCAAGGCGTGTAGGTTCGAGTCCTATTATCCGCACCAAAAAGCTTCTCAATCGAGAAGCTTTTTTATTTAAATACGAGATTGTTAGAAAAAACAAATCCCATTAGCTAATGGGATTTGTTTTTTATTCAAAGTCGGTTTTTATCCGTGATACACTCGGGAAGCGATTATCTTATTTTCCTTTATGTCCAATACTTCTGCGATAAGCATGTCCTCTTCTCCGTTCACTGTTCGAATATACTCCATAAAAACGCGATCTCCATTTGCAGTAAGCGATTTTACTTTGTAGTTTAAACTTGGTAAGCGCTCAAAGGCATCTTGCCACCATTCTCGTAGTGCTTCTTTACCGGTAACAAAACCATTGGTGTCAGGTTTGTAAATTTTTAGTTTTGGACTAAAATGTACTGCATCTTCATCATACAAAGACAATAGTTTTTCTAACTCTTTGTTATTGAAAGTTTCAAACCATTTAAAAGCAATTGATTGTAATTTTTCTGGCGTCATAACGAATTAGGATTGAATTTTTAATTAAAAAAATCCCATTTCACTTTATGCGAAAGGGATTTTATTTCGATAATTTCAAAGAAATATTAAACGTTCTTCAAATTGATGATTTCTTGTTCTGTAAGCAATCTCCAGTTTCCTCTTGGTAAATTCTTTTTGGTTAAACCGGCAAACGAAACTCTGTCAATACGCAATACATCATAGCTGAAGTGTTCGAAAATAGAACGAACGACCTTTACGTTAGATGATCTTAATTGCAAGCCAATTTCGCTTTTTGCTTCTCCTTCAATGTAACTTACATCTTCTACAAAAACACGGTGTCCATCAAGCGTCAAACCTTTGTTTATTTTTTCTAAATCTTCAAATTTCAAATTTTTATCAAGTGAAACTTGGTATATTTTAGATGATTTTTGACTTGGTAAAGTAAACTTACGAATCATGTCGGTATCGTTGGTGAACAATAACAATCCAGTTGTATTCTTATCCATTCTTCCTACAGCACCGATTTTCGCAGTTGTAGAACCTTTTACTAATTCCAATACGTTACGATACTCCTGACCTTCGTCCATGGCAGTCGTGAAGTTTTTTGGTTTGTTTAGTAAGATGTATACTTTTTTCTCCGGTGTCAAAGTTGAACCGTCAAAATTTACTACATCCCCAGGTTTTACCATGTATCCCATTTCAGTAACCGGAATTCCGTTTACTTTCACAGTTCCGGATTGAATATAAATATCTGCATCACGACGCGAGCACGCACCAGAATTAGCGATGTATTTATTCAAACGAATCTCGTCTTTTACTTTCGGTCTCTTTGGTGCTTGATTTGGTTTTTTCTCTACTTTATCAGTAGCAATATCGGCAACTTTAGTATTTACTTTAACTTTTTTCGGCCCTTGAGCGCGCTTCTGCATTGCAGGTTTTGGCTTATTCGAACTTGGTCTAGAGCTATTAGCTCTTGGACTACTTTTCTTATTATTGCCTTCCTTGTTATTCATAATATTCCAATAATTTGTGCAAAGATACTATTTATATAATTGACAATCAATAACAGCCAATTATAAAAACGCTAACTATCTAGTTAATAAGCCAATTAATAAGTTTTAGTTTAGTTTTTTGGAGGTATTTGCTGTTGTTCTTTGAATCTTTTATTTTTTCTATAAAAAATAATAGGATGTTCATTACTATAGGGACTAACCTAATCGAGAAATTTAAAGAGATGCAATGGAATTGTTTTTACCCTTTTTTTATAATTCCAGCGAAGTGATAATTTAAATCGTCAACAACAATCTTTTACCGTGCCATAAAACGCTGGGATTAATAAGTACAATGCAAAATACTCCAGAAACAATAAGGAATTTCAATACATTATGAAGCAATAGGAATTGTGACTTTGTGTTTGATTTCCACAAGTACGCCAAGAAAAAAATCAAGATAATCAGACAGCAATAAAAGTAGATATCCATATAACCTACATCGTAAATTTCTATTAAAACATAAACTGGCAATACAGTTAGAAGAGTCAATACTGTGATGGTTTTTTTTGAGATTTCTTCGCCATAAACAATCGGAATTGTTTTGTAATCATTAACTAAATCCCCTTTAAGGTTTTCTAGATCTTTTATCATTTCCCGAATCAACAGCAATAAAAACAAAAAGGATGCGTGGGCAAAGATTACTCCTAGCTGTCTTTTGTAATTTTCGAGTTCTTCAAATGGAATCTGATTATAGAAATACAACAAGATCGCAAAGAAAGGTAAAACAGCCAGTAAGGCAGCTGTCAAGTTTCCTATGATTGGATATTTTTTTATTTTATGGGAATAAAACCAGATAGAAAATATATACCCTGAAAAGAATAGAAACACACGCCACGACACAAACATAGCCATTAAAGCGACAATGAAATTGAGGGAGAAATATACGGACAGTTTTGTTTTTTGACTCACTAGTCGATCTAGCATCGATTTGTTAGGGCGATTGATTAGATCTTTTCGGCTATCATAAAAACTATTGATGATGTATCCTGAAGCAATCGTAAGCGAAGATGCGAAAACCAATATAAATAAGTTGAAGTCGAGTAGAATATCCAGCGCTCTTTTTTCGGGAGCCAGAATGAATATTGCCGAAAGGTATTGCGCCAAAATAATGACGGGAATATTATACCCTCTAACTACAGAGATCAAACTTGCAATTTTCATTATAAGAAGTTTGTGCTGCCTGCTTAACATTATGGGAGTTTAAGGTTTAAAGTTTGGGGTTTGAAGTTTTTAAAACTGATAAACGACTTCTAGTTTATAATCCTTCAAGGAAACTTTGGCTTTTTCTAAATCTTCGGTAAAACCTAAAATATAGCCACCGCCGCCAGAACCACATAATTTCAAGTAATAATCGTTACTGTCGATTCCTTGCTGCCAAATTCCGTGAAATTGTTCTGGAATCATTGGCTTGAAGTTGTTCAAAACTACTTTTGATAATTTCTTGGTGTTCATGAACAATGATTTCATGTCACCGCCAAGAAAATTTTCTACACAAGCATCAGTATGTTTTACAAATTGATTTTTTAACATGGCACGGAATCCCTTGTCTTTAAGGTTTTCCATGAAAATATTCACCATCGGAGCCGTTTCGCCTACAATGCCTGAATCTAACAAGAATACAGCGCCTTTTCCGTCGAAACTTTGTGTTGGTATTCCGGTTGCTTCAATGTTATCTTTAGAATTGATAAGAATTGGAATGCTCAAATAACTGTTTAAAGGATCTAAACCAGAACTTTTTCCGTGGAAAAAACTCTCCATTTGAGAAAATATATTTTTTAACTGCAATAATTTTTCACGAGTTAAATTCTCCAGTACCGTAATTTTATTTTGAGCATATTTATCGTAAATAGCCGCTACAAGTGCACCGCTACTTCCTACACCGTAACCCTGAGGAATACTGGAATCAAAATACATTCCGGTTTCAACGTCATTTTTCAACGTAGCTAAATCGAAAATAACTAAATCAGGCTGCTCATTTTGTAAGGTTTCCAAGTAGGTAACAAAACGTCTCAAATTTCCATTTGATTTTATGGCTTCTTCAGATGGATTTTCATCTCTTTTAAGTGCACCATTGTAAAAATTGTAAGGAATAGATAGCCCTTTTGAGTCACGAATAATTCCGTATTCTCCAAAGAGTAATATTTTTGAGTAAAATAAAGGTCCTTTCATATTAGATTGTAAATTAACAATTTGGGGTTGGTAATTATATATTGTAACAAATGAATTTGTTATAAATCAACTTTGTCTCCCCGATTTGCCTCTAGAATTTCAAGATTAATTTCTTCTTGTTGTTCCGGAGATAATTCTTTCCAGACATCTTTTTTTTGTGCTTTGAAAATGTTTTTTATAGCCTCGATTATGGCTGTATCGTCAGTTTCTAACAATAATTTTATCAATTCTAATTTCTCTGATTGAATGTCCATAATTTCAGTTCTTTAAAAAATAAAGATAGCGAAAAAACAAATTAATTCAACAAAGCTCCATTTCCAATTTCGTCACAAATGTACTGACCATTTTGACAATAGCCAACTAATTCGTCCTTAATAAATTGTAAAACGCTAACTGCTACATTTTCAGGGTATAGAACGTGAACATTTGCCCCTGCATCCAGCGTGAAACAAATCGGAATTTTAGTTTCATTTCTAAATTTCCAAATTGCATTAATGATCTGCAAAGTGTTCGGTTTCATCAATATAAAATAAGGCATTGAGGTCATCATCATCGCATGTAAAGTCAATGCTTCGCTTTCCACAATTTTGATGAATTCCTCTAAATTCCCACTTTCAAAAATAGTTATCAGTTGATCTAAATTTTGATGCGCTTGTGCAAATCGTCTTTCGGCATAAGGATGGTTGTGCATTAAATCATGTCCAACAGTGCTGGAAACTTGCTTTTCTCCTTTGTCAACCAATAAAATTGTATCTTGAAAATTCTTGAAATTAGTGTGAATGGCATTTGGAAATTCCACTCCAAATAAATCAGAACTACCTGTGATATTTGCATGGTTTCCCCAAACCACAACACTTCCTTTTACACTTCTGCAAGCACTTCCTGAACCCAAACGTGCTAAAAAAGAAGCTTTTTGAAAGAAATACTCATCAGTCATTTCTGGATTTAATCCTTTTTCTAAACTCATTAAGTTCATCGCTAAAGCTGCCATTCCTGATGCCGATGAAGCAATTCCCGAACTGTGTGGAAACGTATTTTCAGTGTCAACCGTAAAATGGTAGTCTTTTAAAAAAGGCATGTATACTTCAATCCGCTGCAAGAATTCTTGAATTTTTGGTTTGAAAGCTTCTTTTGGTTTTCCTTCAAAAAGCAAATCGAAGGAAAAGGTGCCGTCATTTTGTTTTTTGGCGAAGGCCAATTTAGTTATCGTTTTACAATTATTCAGCGTAAAACTCACCGAAGGATTGGCTGGAATCTGATTGTCTTTTTTTCCCCAATATTTTACAAGTGCAATATTACTGGGCGCGCTCCATTGAAAATTTCCTTTTTCAATGCAATGCGTATATTTTGATGGAATAAAATCGTTTACTGAAATCATGAACTTACAAATTTATGCAAAGATACTTTTTTTGGTTTATACGGTGATTTGTTTATTTATAGAATTGTACTAATCTTTTGATTAAATTTGACCCATATTTAGAAAAATAAGATGAATAAAATTACCCGAATATTAGCTGTTGTTGTTACCTGTCTTGCTGTTGGTTATTTTTCTGGAATAGTTACTCGTTCCGCAATTACTACTTGGTATCCCACTTTGATAAAACCAAGTTTTAATCCACCCAATTGGATTTTTGCACCTGTATGGAGCATGTTGTATGTAATGATGGGCGTTGCGGCAGGACTGGTTTGGGACCGAATAGATACAGAAAAAGAAGCTGTAAAAAAAGCGTTGCTTTTCTTTGCGATACAACTGGCGTTAAATGCATTGTGGTCGTATTTGTTTTTTGGATTGCACAACCCAATGTTAGCCGGTTTAGAAATCATTATTTTATGGCTGATGATTTTTGAAACGTATATTCAGTTTGCCAAAATCAATAAAATTGCAGGCTATTTATTTCTCCCTTATTTGGCATGGGTAAGTTTTGCAGCTGTTTTAAATGGAAGTATTTGGTGGTTGAACAGATAGTATTGCGCTTACAGTTTTTTAAATTCAATATTTTTCGTGAACAAAAAATCCATTACACTTAATACGTTGTCGCTTTCTCCTATTTTTTTTGATTTTGGATCGGCATCACAAAATTCGAGAAAAAGGTCTATTTGGTCGGGTTTTAATTTTAAAGTTTGAAGATAAAATTTTTCATCACAGGTGCTTTTTGCTAATTCTTTAAATTGAATTTCTGGCCTGTTTTCTGGGACTTCTTCTTCTTTTTTAAATAGTCCTAAAATCATTTTGCCAATTCGCATAAAATCCATTCCATTTTCAATAGTTCCTTGATAAACTTCAGGGTTTTTTAGAGTTTTTACAGCTTTCTTTATAGCTAATTTATCAAGCTTTCCTTGTTCATAAGCTTTATCTGTGCTTAATTTAATGGAAGGCATTTTTGTAACTACAACTTCTTTTAATTGTTCTGGTTTTAGGCTTAAAGAAACAGTGAAAATAGCTTTGTCAAGCGTCTCTTTTTCTAATAAAACTCTTTTTAGTTCATAGTTTTTAGAAACAAATACAAGCAAATCTTTTGCTTTAACTACAATAGAAAAATTACCATTGGCATCTGAAACTGTCTTTGTTTTGGAATTTGCATTTGTGACTTCCACATCAGGAACGATACTGTTTTCAAATAAGACTTTTCCTTTTATTGTTTTTTCGGCTTGAGAGAAACCTATTTGGCAAGTAAATAGGAGTAGAGCGGTGAGTAATTTTATTTTCATACAAATCTAATAAGCTAAAAGTAAAGTTATTAGATTTGTCTTAAGGAAAACTTAGAAAAGCTGTAAAGTCTTGTTAATTAAATTTTGGAAGAATTTAATTATAGATTATTCGCAAGAATAAATCCGCTTGTCCATGCATTCTGAAAATTAAATCCACCTGTAATTGCATCAATATTGACGATTTCTCCAGCAAAATAAAGGCTTTCGTGTAACTTACTTTCCATGGTTTTGAAGTTAATTTCCTTTAAATCGATTCCACCCGCAGTCACAAATTCTTCCTTGAAAGTGCTTTTCCCGTTGACTTGGAAAGTGCCATTCGTCAACTGATTTGCTAAATTTTGCAATTGTATTTTAGACAAATCGGCCCATTTAGTTTCTGATTCAATTCCTGAAGCGAGTACTAAACTTTCCCATAATCTATTGGTTAATTCGAAAGGGGATTTTTTAGAAACTGATTTTTTGGCATGTTCTTGTTTTAATTCTTTTAGCTTTTTCGTTACATCTTCTTTGTCTGCGTCATTGAGCCAATTCACAAAAATTGTAAACTGATAATTTTTGTCATGCAAGATTCTGGCTCCCCAAGCGGAGAGTTTCAAAATAGCCGGACCGCTCATTCCCCAGTGGGTGATTAACAAAGGTCCGGTTGCCGTAAGTTTGGTGTCTTTTACTTTTACAGTTGCCTGAGCTGAGACACCAGGTAATTCCTTTATTCGGGCATCTTTGATGTTGAAAGTGAATAGGGAAGGAACAGGACTAACAACTGCATGTCCAAAAGTCTGTAGCATTTCCCATACTTTAGGATTACTCCCTGTGGCCAGAATTAGTTTTTCTGCAAGATAATTTTCACTTTGTGTTTCTATTTTCCATAGTGTATCCTTTTTAAAAATGGACTGTACACTTTGTCCGGTAAGCACTGCGATTCCCAGTTTTTGTGTGGCTTTGAGAAAACAATCGATAATTGTTTGGGAGGAATTAGAAACGGGAAACATACGTCCGTCAGCTTCAATTTTTAATGCTACGCCATGTTTCTCAAACCATTCAATTGTGTCTCCGGAGCAAAACTGATGAAACGGACCTCGTAATTCTTTTTCGCCCCGTGGATAGAATTTGACCAATTCATTCGGTTCAAAACAAGCATGCGTCACATTGCATCTTCCGCCACCAGAAATGCGAACTTTATTAAGCACTTCTGCACCGCGTTCAAGAATGGCTACTTTTAGGTTTGGATTTTTCTCAACAATATTAATTGCTGTAAAAAAACCTGCTGCGCCTCCGCCTACTATTATTATGTCAAAATTCTGGTTCATATTCTATTTGGGAAATCAGTAATGATTCCGGTTACGTTGAATGCTTTTATTTTTTGAATGTCTTCTGATTCATTGATAGTCCAGGGAAAAACCTGCAATCCTTTTTTTTGCATTTGTGCCGTGTTTTCCTTTGTTAATAAATGAAAATGCGGATGAATGGATTTTGCCTGGATAAATTTAGCGAAAGCCAAAGCCAAATCTAAATTTGATTCTGTTAAAACGCCAATTGGAATTTTATCATTCAAAAATGCCACCTGCTGCAGCGCGTTCCAGTCGAAACTTGAAATCAAAAAACGGTCGTATTTCCATCCTTTTTTTGTGTACTTTTCAATGAGTGAAACTACTTTCTCTGCCGTTTCGTAGCTTTTGAGCTCAATGTTGATAAAACTGTCCTGGTTTACCAAATCAAATACTTCGCTTAGCGTTGGAATTTGCTGCGCCTGCTCCTCTAAAAGCCTCGCATCGGTTGCTCCACTTATTCGAAAAGCCTTCAATTCGCGCAAAGATAGTTTATTTACAAAACCTGTTCCATTGGTTGTTCTGTCAATAGTTGCGTCATGGATAACCATTAATTCTCCATCGGCACTTAAATGCACATCGAGTTCAATACCGTCTACTTGCATTTCTAATGCCTTTTGGAAAGACACTAAGGTGTTTTCAGGTGCATAACCTTTTAGACCACGGTGTCCAATTTTGAGCATCTTATTTATTTTTGGTAAAGGTAAACATAAAAAAAACGCCTTCATTTCTAAAGGCGTTTTGATGAAATTATTTTAATTTATTTTTTTAATTCCAATAAAACAATGTCAAATTCGGAATCGATTGTCACTTTTCCATTGATTACGATAGTTTCTTTTCCGGAATAGGCATCCTTTAACGGTATGCCGTTTGCGAAAATGGAACTTACTGTAAGTTCTTTTTTGCCAATCGGTAAATCCAATCCAACGACTATTGAATCCGAATATATTCCTTTAGAAAAAGTTCTGGAAAAGGCATAGGGCTCAGCCGAAACCTGCTTGTGGATTCCTGCTCCAACAGATGGATGGTTTTTTCTAAATTGACCTAGTTTTTGCCAATGTAACAGTATTTTTTGTGTTTCAGGATTTGAATGAATAGCATCCCAATTCATAGTTGAGCGCAATGTCGCATCCCCTTGAGTACCTTCAACTACTAATGAACGTGCGATTTCATCACCATAATACACTTGAGCAAGTCCGGGACTCAACAATAATTTTGTTCCGCTTTCTATACTTTTAGTGCGTTTGGCATCAAATGGTGCGCCGTCATCGTGTGAAGATAAATAGTTCAAGACACTATAGCCTTTCAATTCATTATTCAGCTTAGTAGAATATTTGGAGAATATAAATTCATAATTTTTTTGAGCATCCCATTTGAATTCAAAATTGATCATGTTGTCGAATCCATTTTTGAAATAGTTTACTTTCTTGTCTCCAAAATCAAAGTCTTGTCCACCACTGATGCCGTAATTGTATACTTCGGCAATGGTGTAAAAAGGATTGTTGTCTAAAACTTTTGTCGGATTTTTTTTCTTCCAAGTTTCAAAAGCATAATTGCATTGTGTTTTGAAATCAGCCCAAACGGTTTCGTCGGTATGTTTTACAGTATCACCTCTATAGCCGTCAATGCCGTAGTCAGCGATATAATCTGTCAACCATTTGATTATGTAATATTTTGGCGCTCTGGGATAGCCGGTACGGGTAAAAAACGCATCCAATTCTTTGATTTCTTGCTCGTAGCGTCCTTCTTTTTTCCATTTTTCGATTAAAAAAGGGGGTAATGTTACGTTTTGATTGCTTTCTGTTTTTACATCGGGAAGATTAGAAACTAAGGTGCAGGCAGTTGTATTTTCGAAAGATTTATAATCGCAATTTGGACCTGTTCTTACCCACTCATTTGGCCAAACGGTATCTTCAGGGGTTACTGGTCCGGTATGATTGATCACGCCATCAAGAATGATGCGGATTCCATGCGAATGTGCTTTCTGAACTAGTGCCTCTAAATCTTTTTTGGTTCCGAAATTAGGATCCAGGTTTGTCCAGTCTCTAGCCCAATACCCATGAAATCCATAGCTCAAACCGGTTCCTTCGTCTACACCATCTCTGATTTGCTCCACTATGGGTGTAAACCAAATCGCATTGATTCCCAATTTAGTAAAATAGCCTTCGTCAATTTTCTTCGAAATTCCTTTGATATCACCACCTTCAAAACCACGAAGTTTTCCCGTTGTTTTTGTTCGGTTTAAGGTATTGTCATTTGAAGTTTCGCCATTATTAAAACGATCAGTCAATAGAAAATACACAGTGGCTGCTTCCCAAAAGAAAGGGGTTTTGTCTGTGTTAATGTTGCCCTTGGAAACCGTTTTTGTACTGGAGCAACCCGTTATAATAGTCATACTTAGCAGTAAAAATGGGATTAAATGTTTTGTCATTTTTTGAAAATTAATGATTTTTTTATTTCATGGAGTTTGAAAAGGACGCGCAGTGCTTCATGAAGATCTGTATCGTTCTTTAAAACTTCGAGCTCTTGATGAATCGTTATGAAATTATTATTTCAATTCTAAAATCAAAATAGATTTTGGCTCAATTATTATTTCGTTTGTAATATCAAATGTTAATTCTGAAATTACATCTTTCCCTGTTTTGAAATCTTTAATGTTTTCTTTAAAACGGTGTGTGTTCATAGCATGGGTTTCATTGCTGTTGTTTATCAGAATCATCACACTTTCATCGGTATTGTATCTGAAATAAACATATACATTTTTCTCCGGGATGTAATGGGTCATCTTCCCCGAATGAATAACTGATTTTGTTTTTCTCCAATTAAATAATTTAGAAGTATAATCAAAATAGTCATTTTGTCCCGGAGTTCTTCCTTCTTTGGTAAAAGCGTTATTTTGATCGCCTTCCCAACCGCCTGGAAAATCTTGACGAATATCCGCATCACCTTTGTTTTTATCTCCTGCCATACCAATTTCAGAGCCATAGTACAACTGGGGGATTCCACGAATTGTTGCTATTAAAGCCATAGCCATTTTGTATTTTCTAATGTCATATTGGTATATTTCATTAAAACGACTGGTGTCATGATTTTCAACAAAAACCAACAGGTTGTTGATGTTTGGGTAGAGAAAGTCATTCGTAAAATTGTCGTATAGCTTTATAATTCCTTTGTCCCAGGACGCTTCATCTTCATTAAAAGCTTTGCTGGTTGCCTCGTGTAATGTAAAATCCATCACACTTGGTAAATAGGAGTTGTAGTTTTGTATTTTGCCTATTGGACTGTCCTTTTGCCAATATGCCATTTGTGCCTGGCTGTGCATCCAAACTTCACCTACTATATTAAAATTAGGGTATTCGTCGGTTACGGATTTAGTCCATTTTGCAATTCCTTGTGGATCCGAATAATTATAAGTGTCAACTCTAAAGCCATCCAAATCAGCGTATTCAATCCACCAAATTGCATTTTGAACAAGGTAGGTTAACGCTAAAGGATTGGTTAGGTTTAAATCAGGCATTGACGGTACAAACCAACCATTTAGGCAGGTTTCAGTGTCAATTTTAGAGGCGTTAGTGTCATGTATAACGGTTCTCTTATGATTGGTTTGTGTATAGCTTTCAAATTGGTTTATCCAATCACGAGTCGGTAAATCTTTAATCATCCAATGTTCGATTCCCCAATGATTGGTCACATAATCCATCACTAATTTCATGTCTCTTTTATGCATTTCTGAAGCCAATCGGACATAATCTTCATTGGTTCCATAACGCGGATCTATTTTATAGACATCAGATTGACCATAGGTGTGATAGGAATAAGCAGCGTCATTATCTTCGCAAAGAGGGGTGCTCCAAATGGTTGTGGCCCCGAGTGAGGAAATGTAATCCAAGTTTTTTATAATTCCTTCAATGTCGCCACCATGTCTTCCTCCGGGTAATTCACGATTGTATTTTTCTGTGGTAATTTCACCGCTGTCATTATTCCTGTTTCCATTTGCAAAGCGGTCCGGCATCAGTAAATACATCATGTCTGATGAATCGAAACTTTTGCGTTGTGCTGAATTTTCTCTTCTTTTCTTTAGGCTGTAGTTTTGTGTGAACGTCTCCTTATTGTTGTTTTTGAAAGTAAAAACAAGGTCAGTCGCTAAGACCTTTTTGGTGTCAATAGTAACAAAAATGTAATTAGGATTTTCTGTTCTCTTAACATTGGTGATTTTTATCCCATTTGATACTGATACTTGATACCGTGCAATGTCTTTTGCGTAAAACAAGATTTGCAATTCGGGATTTTTCATGCCTGCATACCAAAAAGGGGGTTCAATCCGATCAATTTGAGCGTTTAAAGTTAAAGACATAAAAAAAAGGAATAAGGTTATTTTTTTTAGAAAGCGCTTATTTATGAACGGTAAAGGAATAATTTTATTCATTATGAAATACATTTTATTAACATTAAATTTTTCAGGAACAGTAAGGCAAGCGCGATATGGCTTAAAATAAAGTGGTGATTTTACTAATTTGAAAACAGGAAATTTAGGTTTAAGAACTGTTGTCAATTAAAACAATCCCAATAAATATTGGGATTGTTAGCAAGCCGAGCAAGGCTTAGGATCAAATGATAGAATTAACTACAAGTTCTAACAATTAATTTTTAAACAGTAACTAAGTTGTCGGCAGGAACTATTATATCCTTACCATTCATTACTATTGCTAATGGTTTGTTGCCATCTACTGAGAATGTTGTTTCGTTATGAGTAATGGCAACTTTTAAAATTTGATTTCTAAAATTTATTTTAAAGGAATAGCCGTTCCATTCTTTTGGAATTTTTGGAGAAAAATGAAGTTTGTCTTCTTTAATTCTCATTCCGCCAAAACCTTCTACGATACTCATCCAGGTTCCGGCCATCGAAGTAATATGACAACCTTCTTCAACTTCTTTATTATAGTCATCCAGGTCTAAACGAGAAGTTCTCAAATAGAATGTATACGCCATATCGATTTTGTCTAGTACAGCAGCTTGAATCGAATGCACGCAAGGCGAAAGTGAGCTTTCGTGAACCGTAAAGGATTCGTAAAATTCAAAGTTGTTTTTAAGTTCTTCTTTTGAAAAATGATCTTCAAAGAAATAGAAACATTGCAGCACATCTGCCTGTTTGATATAAGGGGAGCGTAAAATTCTGTCCCAAGACCATTTTTGGTTAATTGGTCTTTGGCTTTTATCTAAGTCGGCTACTCGTACTAATTCCTTGTCTAGGAAACCATCTTGTTGTAAATACACATTGTGTTCTTCGGAAAAAGGGAAGTACATGTTATCCGAAACTTTTTTCCAGGATTGTAATTCTGCATCAGAAATTTTTACTTTTTCACTAATTCTTTTGTGATCTGAAGGGTATTCTAAAGATACTTTTTGAATTTGCTCGTAGGTATATTCCAGGCACCATTTAGCGATATAATTGGTGTAGAAATTGTTGTTTACGTTGTTTTCATATTCATTTGGACCAGTAACACCGAGAATTACATACTGGTTTAAATTAGTTGAAAAATTGGCTCTTTGATGCCAAAAACGAGCAATACCTATTAATACTTCTAATCCTTTTTCGGGAATATAGCTGTAGTCACCTGTATATCTGTAAAAGTTATAGATGGCAAAGGCTATGGCGCCGTTTCTATGAATTTCTTCAAAGGTAATTTCCCATTCATTATGGCATTCTTCTCCGTTCATTGTTACCATTGGATACAAAGCAGCACCGTTTGTAAATCCTAGTTTGGCTGCATTTTCAATGGCTTTGTCCAGTTGATTGTAGCGGTAGGTCAATAGATTGCGGGCCACTTCCTGATCTTTGGTCGCCATGTAAAACGGAATACAATACGCTTCGGTATCCCAATACGTTGATCCGCCGTATTTCTCACCGGTAAATCCTTTTGGTCCAATATTCAAACGGGAATCTTTTCCCAAATACGTTTGGTTTAATTGAAAAATATTAAAACGAATTCCTTGTTGAGCCTTGATATCGCCGTCAATAGTAATGTCCGACATTTCCCAGATTTTTGCCCAGGCGTCAATTTGGTCTTGCAACATTTGGTTGTAGCCTATTGCTAGTGCAGCATGGATTGCTTTTTCAGCAGCGGTTATTGTGTTTTCATGATTCAGCGAAACAGTATAACCACCAATTTTTTGGATAGATGATTTTTGGCCTTTAGCTACTATAACATCATAACTAAATTGAATTCTATCTGAAGTCCCATCAATATTTGCCGGAGAAATAGCTGTTTTTTCACCATTGGCCAAAATGGTATTATGCATGAAAGTGGTTACTTTGAAATGCGTTTTGAACGTTTGGGCAGTTACAAAAGCTTCGTTTCCTGATTTTTTCACGTCAAGTGGTTCCCAGAATTTTTCCTCCCAGTTTGCATCTTCGTTGGTTACACCAGCATCGATATACGGTTTGTAAATTACTTTTGAGTCTTTGTTTAGTGGTGTGATTTCATAATTAATAAGACCAACTTCATCCTGCACAATAGATAGAAAGCGACGGATGTTCACTGAAATTTCAGTTCCGTTTTTCAAAGTTGCCTCAAAAGAACGATTGTACCAACCTTCTTTCATGTTTAATTCACGACGGAAGTTTTTGACTTCTGAACAGGTATTCAAATTCAGTTTTTCTCCGTTGATTTCGATTTCAATTCCAATCCAGTTTGGTGCATTTAAAACTTTGGCAAAATATTCCGGATAACCGTTTTTCCACCAGCCCACTTTGGTTTTGTCTGGATAATATATTCCTGCAATATAACTTCCCTGGAACGTTTCTCCAGTGTAGCTTTCTTCAAAATTAGCACGTTGTCCCATCGCTCCGTTACCAATACTGAAAAGACTTTCAGATGATTTTATACGCTCTGCATCAAATCCTTCTTCTATGACAGACCAATTGTCGGGTTTTATATAATCTTGGTTCATTTTTTCTTTTGTTTAAAGTTTAAAAAGTGCAGGGTAAGAAGTTAATAGTTGGAATTTTACCACAATTTAACGCTGCTTTCTTTTTATTCTATCTCTTTTATTTTTTAATTAGATCTTCTATGAAATTGGTACCGATAGCTGTAAAATCTTTGAAGATGTACTTTGCTTCATGCAATACGGTTGCTTCACCGATTCCTATACTTATCATCTTTCCAATGTTAGCTGCCTGAACACCTGCAACTGAATCTTCGAAAACAATAGCGTCTTCTGGATTTATGTTTAATAATTTAGCTGCAATCAGGAAAACTTCCGGATCAGGTTTTGCGTTTGTAACATCATTGCCATCCACAACAGCATCAAAATAAGGTAACAATCCTGTTTTTTCTAATATAGGTCTGGCGTTTTTGCTGGCAGAACCCAATGCTATTGGTTGATTGTTGTCTTTAAGGAATTTCAAAATTGGAAAAACACCGGGAAGGATTTCACTTTCGTCCATGTCAACCAAATAGGATAGATAATCTTCATTTTTTTGAATTAGCCACTTGTCTTTATCTTCTTGCGAAGCTTCTACTTTTCCTAATTCTAATATAATATCTAAAGAACGCACGCGGCTAACTCCTTTTAATAATTCATTATGTTTATGTGTAAATTCAATATTTAGTTCATTTGCGATTTTCTGCCAAGCTAAATAATGGTATTTTGCTGTGTCAACAATCACTCCGTCCAGGTCGAATATAAATGCTTTTTTATTCATCGATTATTATTGTTTTATTACGTCATCAACATCTTGTACTTTAGCTACTAAGACAGCAGCAATCAAGAAGCTGATTCCACTCGTGACTAATGCGAATATGGCATTGTCATTGTATAAATATTTAACTAACGGTCCGCCAATCAAGGCGTTGATAATTTGAGGGATAACGACAAAGAAGTTAAAAATACCCATATACACTCCCATTTTCATTGGAGATATTGATCCGGCTAATATGGCATACGGCATAGATAAAATACTTGCCCAGGCAATGCCAACACCTATCATGGACAAGATCAGCCAGTTTTCGTTGGGTACGAAATAGATAGAAATCAATCCAATACCACCGACAATCAGTGAGATAGAATGCGTAAGTTTTCGTCCGAATTTTTTTGCGATATAAGGTAAGGCAAAAGCATAAAAAGCGGAAACCAAATTGTAAATACCAAATAGTACGCCAACCCAGTCTCCTGCGGTTTGGTACGCTTCACTTTTGCTGTCGTTAATTGGTAAGCCATAAATGTGATGGGCGATTGCAGGAGTGGTAAAAACCCACATTCCAAAAAGACCAAACCAAGAGAAAAATTGTACCCAACTCAATTGTCTCATTGTCGTAGGCATTTTTTTAAAATCGTCAAAAATGTCTAATAAACTCGATTCTTTTTCATTGGAATCAGGAACTCTCGTCTCTTGATGTGCCATTTCATCTTCAAATTGGGCTAATTCTTCTGGAGAATATTCTTTAGTGGTAAAAATGGAAACAAGAATGGACGCTACAAGAATGATTGCACCAATGACAAAAGATAAAATCAAATGCATAGGAACGCCGCCATCTTCATTTCTATTAGAAACTCCGAACCAATTGGTCAGGACATAGGGCAGCCAAGATCCAATTACGGCGCCAAAACCGATTAAGGCAGTTTGCACACTAAAACCTAAAGTCCTTTGATCGGTTCTTAGGTTATCTCCTACTAATGCTCTGAAAGGTTCCATAGCAATATTGAAAGAAGCATCCATTATCATTAACATTCCTGCTCCCACCCATAAGGCAGGTAGAAAAGCAATAAAAATTTCGGCTTGTGGCATTAATATTAAACCAATTGAGGCTAATAAAGCACCGACTAAAAAGAAAGGTTTTCTTCTGCCGAATTTACCCCAAGTTTTGTCGCTGTAATGTCCTATGATAGGTTGTACAATAAGTCCCATTAAAGGGGCAATTATCCAAAACCAGGATAATTCGTGTACATCGGCACCAAAAATTTGAAGAATTCTGCTGGCATTAGCATTTTGAAGGGCAAACCCCATCTGTATTCCCAGGAATCCAAAACTCATGTTCCAAATTTCCCAGAAACTTAATCTACGCTTTTCCATTATCGTAATTTAAAAATTAATACGATAAGCGCTATGCTTATCAAAACTTGTCTTATTTTCGAAGTAAAAGTAAAAGCTTTGAGGGGGTAAATATAAAAATTTATTTTAATCTTTTACTTTTTAGAATCAAATTATGAGAAACATTTTCAACTACAAGGTTGTAGTAATGAATAAATTACATGAAAATACTAATTGGTAGATTCTCTTTCTATTAAATGTGTTTCTATTACTTCGGTTTTATAATTTTCTGCTTCATCATCATCATCATTTTCTGCTTCTAATCTGTCGATGAGCATTTTTGCTGCTTTATTCCCCATTTTTATGCCGCTTTGACTTACAGTTGTAATAGTCGGTGTGGAGTATTTAGAAATAATCCCGTCTGTAAAAGCGATAACAGCCAAGTCATTCGGAACGTTTAATCCTATTTTATTAGCGGTTTTAATTATGGTTACTGCAAAAAGTTCATTTACAGCAAAAACCGCATCAATGGCTTTGTCTTCGAGCAATTTGCCAATCGTAATTTCGCAGGTGTCTACATCTTCTATTTTGATGATTAAATTTTCATTAAAAGGGATGTCATTGTCTAGTAATGCTTTGGTGTATCCGTCAGTTCTTAGTTTTCCTACGCTTACATAATCAACGGTTGTAACAAGGGCAATTTTCTTCTTTCCTTTGTTAATCAAGCTTTGAACAGCTTCATAAGCCGCTAATTTATCATCTATAATTACTTTGTCACAGAGTACTTCGTTAGTTACTCTGTCGAACATTACTACGGGCATTCCCTGATCGATAACTTCCGAAATATGATGGAAATCGCCCTTGAATTGGGTTTCTTTTGAAAGTGACATAATAAAGCCGTCAATGCTTCCATTGGCCAGCATTTCCATGTTAAGGACTTCTTTGTCAAAGGAGTCATCAGACAAGCAAATGATGACGCTATATCCATTTTCATTGGCCACCTGTTCTATTCCGTTAATAACAGTCGAAAAGAAATGATGGACAATTTCCGGTATAATAATTCCAATAGTTTTTGTTTTTCGATTCTTTAAGCTTAGGGCAATATTATTGGGTTTGTAATTATAGAATTTGGCAAATGCTTGTACTTTTAGTCTGGTTTCTTCTCCAATTTCCAAGCTGTTTCTTAGCGATTTTGAAACGGTAGAAATCGATACGTCAAGCTCTTTTGCAATTTGTTTAAGGGTGACCTTTCTTTTCATAAATGTAGGTTTTGAAAAAAATTATTTTGTTAATAAAGATATGTTTTATTTTTATTAATGACAATTTTAACCTTAAAAACTTCAATAAAATAGAAAGTTTTCAACACTATCACGTTTTCGTAAATCAATTAAAAATGGCGGGTGTCGGTGGTGTTAATATTTACTTAAATTTGAAAATTCGAAGTAAAATTAAAGCTTAAAAGAGCATCCAAAATTCAAATTAATTTAAACAAAAAGTATGAAAACAATTTATAAAAAGTTGTTATTTTTTTTACTACTGCTGCCTTTTAGTATTCTGGCCCAGAATACAATAAATGGGGTTGTTCTTGACAAAGTTTCAGGACAAC
This sequence comes from Flavobacterium rhamnosi, assembly GCF_048286515.1. NCBI lineage: Bacteria > Pseudomonadati > Bacteroidota > Flavobacteriia > Flavobacteriales > Flavobacteriaceae > Flavobacterium > Flavobacterium rhamnosi. The sequence continues at coordinate 59,984 of NZ_JBLVPS010000017.1, forward strand.
CAATTCCAGGAGTAAATGTGAATGTACAAGGTGCCAATAATGGTGCTTCAACAGATTTTGATGGTAAATATCAGTTATCTAATGTTAAGAAGGGCGATAAAATCGTTTTTTCTTATATTGGATATGTGAATGCTGTTGTAGATTATATTGCTCAAAAATCATTAAATGTTTCTTTAGAAGAAGATTCAAATCAATTAAAAGAAGTAGTAATCCAAGTGGGTTACGGAACTGTTAAGAAGAAAGATGCGACCGGTGCAGTGACTGTGTTAACGTCAAAAGATTTTAATAAAGGACCGGTAACTTCTGCGGATCAAATGATTCAGGGTAAAGTAGCTGGTTTGCAAATTATTAATGAAGGAGGTTCTCCGGGGGAAGGTGCTACTATTAGAATCAGAAGCGGATCGTCATTGTCTGCTAATAATGATCCTTTATATGTTATTGATGGTGTTCCGGTAGCTGCAGGCGGTGTTGAGGGAAGTAGAAACCCATTGTCAACAATCAACCAAAATAATATTGAATCTATTTCAGTATTAAAAGATGCGTCAGCAACGGCTATTTATGGTTCTCGTGCTTCGAATGGGGTAATAATTATTACTACCAAAAAGGGGAAAGCAGGCGATTTACAAGTGAATTATAATGGAAATCTTCAAGTTTCTGAAATCACTAATAAAGTAGATGCATTGACCTCTACTCAGTTTAGAGATTTTGTTTCTACTAATGGAAATGCTGCTCAACAGGCTTTGGTTGGTGCTGCTGATACTGATTGGCAAAATGAAATATACAGAACAGCTATTGGTACAGATCATAATATCGCTTTAAGTGGTGGAACTGACAATGTGGTTTACAGAGCTTCTTTGGGATATGCGAATTTGAATGGTATCCTGAAAAGAGATAATATGGCACGTACTACCATGTCTGTGGGTGTAACAGGAAACTTCCTGGATAATCATTTAAAAATTGAGTTGAATAATAACACCTCTCTTATAAAAAGTAATTATAGTAATCGTGATGCTATAGGGGCAGCTATTCGTTTTGATCCAACTCAGGTTGTAAGAAATGAGGATGGTACTTTTTTCCAATGGTATACATCTCCAACTGAAATAAATCAATTGGCAGGAAGAAATCCATTGTCTTTAATTGAACAACAAAATAGATTTGGAACTGCATACAGAAGTATTGGGAATATCCAGACAGAGTATAAAATGCATTTTTTACCGGAATTGAAAGCAGTTGCTAACTTAGGGTACGATCAATTAAAAGGGAGGTCTTTTGGTAATACAGAAGCTGATTTTCTTAATGGTCTTTCTGGTTCTGGTTTTAATAACAGCAATTTAAAAACACAATCACGTTTTAATAAACTGATGGATTTGTTTTTAAATTACAATAAAAAAGTAGAATCTATTAATACTGTTTTTGATGTTACCGGAGGGTATTCGTATCAGGATTTTAGAGAATCACTTTATTCTTCAAATTTTAATTTTCAGAGTAAGAATACTACTGTTGATCCAAATTTTCCAGCACGTATCAACCTGCAATCTTTCTTTGCGAGAACAAATATCAGTATTGCGGATAAGTATTTGTTGACTTTGTCTTACAGACGTGATGGTACGTCAAGATTCACAGAATCCAATCGTTGGGCAAATTTCCCTGCAGTTGCACTAGCCTGGAAATTAAATGAAGAAAACTTTTTGAAAGATTCAGCAGGTATTTCTACACTAAAACTTCGTGGAGGATGGGGTATTACGGGACAACAGGATATAGGAATAAGTTACCCTTCTATTCCTTTGTATTTAGCCTCTAATACTGCTGCTCAGTACCAGTTCGGAAGTGATTTTTACACTACTTACAGGCCACAGCCTTACAACAGTAATTTGAAGTGGGAACAAACCACTACTATTAATGCAGGTTTGGATTTTGGATTTGCGAACAATAGAATCAACGGTAGTGTTGATTTGTACAAAAGGACTACTGAAGATTTATTATTGTACACGCAAAACCCTTCTTTCTTCGGATTTTCAAATTTTGATAATTATAACGTAGGAACAATCGAAAACGAAGGGATTGAAATTGCAGCGGAAGTTATCCCTGTTCGTACTGAAGATTTTGAATGGAGAATAGGCGGAAACGTAACGTTCCAAGATTCTAAAATTACTAAGTTGACCACTACGCAACCTAATACGCCAGGTATTAATACAGGAGGGTATGAAGGAGCTACTGGTAATACGATTCAAAATCATCAAGTGGGATATGCGCCAAGTTCTTTTTATGTATATGAGCAAGCGTATGGTGTAAATGGAAAACCATTAGATGGTGTGTATATCGACAGAAATAAAGACGGACTTATTACACAACAGGATAAGTATCGTTTTCATAAACCAGCAGCTGATGTTTTTTACGGGTTTAATACAAGCATAACTTACAAAAACTTTGATATGGGAATGAACTGGAGAGGATCTTGGGGTAATTACAATTACAACAACGTAGATTCTAGTAAAGGTTCTTTCAATAATATTTTGATCAGAAATACAGATTTGGCAAACGGTGTCGAAAATGTTTTGGAAACAGGTTTCAGATCAAATGATACAAAACGTTTTGAATCGGATTACTACATCCAGGATGCTTCATTTGTCAGATTGGACAACGTAAGTGTCGGCTATACTTTTAACCAAAAAGAGAATGCTTCTTCATTAGTTAAATTGACATTGTCGGCTCAGAATGTTTTGATAATTACTAAATATGAGGGGTTAGATCCAGAAATTTCTGGAGGTATAGATAGGAATTTATACCCACGACCAATTACTTTCACGTTAGGTTTAAACGTTAATTTCTAATACAAATAACAAGAAAAATGAAAAAGACACAAATAAAATTATTGGGTATTTCTTTGTTACTGTTGGTGATGTTATTCCCATCGTGTACAGATGATTTAAGCCAAGTCCCAGAAAGCTCAGTTGCGGTTCCGGGAGATGAATTTTTTAGTACTCCAGAATCGTACAAGCAAAATTTAGCCAAATTATATGCAGGATTTGCTACCTCAGGCCAAACTGCTGCAGGTTCTCCTGATATATCCGGAATTGATGAAGGAGAAAGTCAGTATATCAGAGGATTTTGGTTAATGCAGGAATTAACTACTGATGAAGCAGTTATTGCGTGGAATGATGGAACAATAAAAGACCTCCATTCACAAACATGGACTTCTTTGGACCGTTTTATTACGGCTACATTTGCGCGTTTCTCTTTTCAGATTGTAAATTGCAATGAGTTTTTAAGACAAACTACAGAGGAGAAATTAGCGAGTAGAGGTCTTGATGCCGCTTTGATAGCTGAAATTAAAACTTATAGAGCAGAAGCACGTTTCATAAGAGCATTAACCTACTGGCATTTAATTGATATGTTTGGTGGCGGTTCATTGGTAACGGAAGATTCTCCAAGTACTTTTTATTATCCGGACTATGCTACAAGAGCAGAACTGTACAAATTTGTTGATGAGGAATTAACAGCAATTACACCAGAACTAAAAGCGCCGAAATCTAATGAGGCCTATCGTGCAGACCAAGCTGCAGCCTGGATGTTACAGGCTAAATTATACATGAATTCGAAAGTGTATATTGGAACGGATAACTATGCAGCAGCGTTGCCATTAATTACGAAAGTAATTGGTTCCAGTTATTCTTTGCATACGAATTACAATCAATTGTTTTTTGCGGATAATGATAAAAACGGAGCACAAAACGAATTCATTTTTGCTATTGCTTTTGATGGTCTTCATACTCAAACCTATGGTGGGACTACTTTCCTGACGCATGCGCCAGTTGGTGGGACTATGAAAGCGGCTGAATTTGGAATCAATGGAGGTTGGGCCGGAATCAGAACAACATCGGCATTTGTAGATAAGTTTAGTGCAAATACAACGGATGCAAGAGGGCAATTTTACACAGATGGTCAGACTAAGGAAATTGCTGATATTGGTACATTCACTGATGGTTATGCCATTCAAAAATTCAGAAATGTAGATGTAAACGGAGTTCAGGGTTCAGATAAATCAGGAGACTTCTCTGATTCAGATTTTCCAATTTTTCGTTTAGCGGATGCTTATTTAATGTATGCAGAATGTGCTGTAGTGGGTAAAGTTGGAGATCTTGTAGCCGCTAGAACCTATGTGAATGCTTTGAGAACCAGAGCAAATGCAGCAACGATATCTTCTCTTACTGCTGATGCAGCAGGTGCAAACTTGATTCTTGACGAGAGAGCAAAAGAGCTGCACTGGGAAGGACACAGAAGAACCGATTTAATTCGTTTTGGTAAATTTTCAGGTGGTAGTTATTTATGGCCTTGGAAAGGAAATGTAGCTGGCGGAGCACCAACTCAAGCTTTTAGAGATTTATTCCCTATTCCTGCTGGTGCATTATCGTCAAACAATAAATTACAACAAAACCCTGGATATTAATAATATTAAAAATAAATAGAAAATGAAAAATATAACTAAATCAGTAATTGCTTTATTTGCGATACTAGCCTTGTCTTGTAGCGTAGAAGATGTAGAAGATAGACCGATAATTCAAGGAGTTGATACTCCTGAATTAGTTGCGCCTGAAAACGATAAATCATACGTATTACTTGAAGAAAATGCTGATAAGGTTGCAGAACGTTTTGTTTGGACTAAAGCAACTTATGACGGTGATGTTGAGATTGGATATAAACTTTTGATGGATGTTAAAGGTGGTGATTTTACAAATGCAGTTGAATTGGGAGGGACTTCCGGTGCAACTCAGATCGAAGTTACTGTGAAAACTTTAAATCAAGCGGTAATTGAATTAGGTGGTATACCTGATGAAATCGGTTCGTATGATGTAAAAGTAATGTCAAGTTTAACAGGTGTTGAAATAATGACTTCTGAAACTCCATTAACTATTTTGGTTAATGCTTATACGGGATTAATTCCTTATGAGTTTACAGATTGGTATTTTGTAGGTGATGCGACTGCTTCAGGGTGGAACAATAATAATAAAAACCAGCCTTTATTCAGAAGTGGAACAAATCCTAATTTATATAAATTTACAGGATTCTTTAAAGCTGGTGAATTCAAATTGATTTCTACTCCTGGACAATGGGCGCCAATGTTTGGAAAAGGCGATAATGGAGCTATTGTGGCGAGACCTACTGAAGCAGATCCAGATCCGGCAAACTTTGCAATTGCAACTGAAGGGTACTATACATTCACGATGAACACTGAAACGTTAAAGTATACTTTAGAAGCTTATAATGCTTCTGCTGCTGCAACGTTTACAACAGTTGGTATTATTGGAAGCAGCACACCGTTAGGATGGGACGCTTCAACAGCATTAACACAATCTACATTTAATTCACATGTTTGGTCAATGGATTTATTGCCTTTAAATGATGGTGAAGCTAAATTTAGAGCAAATAATGCGTGGGATGTAAACTGGGGTGGTAGCACTGCTTTCTCTGGATTTACAGACAACGGAGCAAGCGGAGGTAATTTGCCTGTAGCAAAATCGAAATATAAAATCTATTTCAATGATTTAGATGGCAGCTATTTAATGATTCCTAATCAAGAATAATTTATTTATAGTATATAAAAGGGCTGTCCACGTGATAGCCCTTTTTTTATAAACTTAAATTTAATAAATAAATGAGATGAAAAAAATTACTTTTTTATTTTTGCTAATATCATCTATTAGTTTTGCACAGTTTACAACTACACCATCACCTGCAGTTGCCAACGGAGCCGTTACACTCACTTTTAACAAAACCGGGACAGCGTTAGCGGCATATACAGGTACGATATATGCGCATATTGGTTTAACGGTTAATGGTACAAGATGGCAAAATGTTAAAGGGAGTTGGGGAAACAATGCAACACAACCCGCATTGACATTAGTTTCAGGAACTACTTATAAATTAGATCTTACTCCGGATTTGTATGCTTATTTTGGGGTTCCACTTTCGAGCTCTATTACAGAAATTTGTGTGGTATTGAGAAATGATGCCGGAAATGCGCAGACAGCGGATACTTTTTTTAATGTTGGAAGTTTTCAGGTAAGTTTGACAGCACCAGTCCAAAACAGCGCTACCATTATTAATTCCGGAGCGAGTTTTAATGTTGCAGCGAGCAATACGGGCGGCAATGCCAGTTATAATTTAAAAGCAAACGGCACAGCTATACATACAAATCCAAGTGCTTCCAGTTACAGTTATGCCGATACGAATATAACGAATAATAAAAATTATGAGCTGGAAGTAACACAAGGAAGTACTTCCATTATCAAAAAATTCAGCGTAATCGTAAATCCCGGGACAGTAGCTGCAGCTATGCCAACCGGTTTAATTGACGGAATCAATTACAATATTGCCGACCCAACAAAAGCAACTTTGGTGCTTGACGCTCCGTTAAAAGATTTTGTATATGTTGCGGGAAGTTTTAATGACTGGCAGCCTTCCTCTTCCTATGCGATGAAGAAAGATCCTGTATCAGGTATGTTTTGGCTGGAATTGACAGGCTTAATTTCGGGAACAAATTACACCTACCAATATTGGGTGGTTGATGCAACACCTATTGCGAATACACCTGCTATGGTAAAGACGGCAGATCCATACTCTACCTTGGTTTTGTCTCCTTTTGATGATCCTTCTATTCCAGCTTCGACCTATCCAAATCTTCCGGTATATCCTGCTGGTCAGGAACGAGAAGTGACGGTATTGCAAACCGGAAAAACAGCATTTGCCTGGAGCAGTGCCACAACAAATTTTGTAAAACCTGCTAAAGAAAAATTAGTAGTTTATGAATTGCTTGTTCGGGATTTTGATACTAACAGAAGCTATCAGGACCTGATTAATAAAATCGATTATTTTAAAAATTTGAAAATAAATGCGATTGAGTTAATGCCGGTGATGGAATTTGAAGGCAATGAAAGTTGGGGATACAATACTTCTTTCCATATGGCTTTGGATAAATTCTATGGGCCATCGGAGAAGTTAAAAGAGTTCGTGGATTTATGCCATCAGAATGGAATTGCGGTTATTCTTGATGTAGCGCTGAATCATGCATTTGGAAGAAACCCGATGCTTCGTATGTGGATGAATGATCCAGATGGTGATGGTTGGGGTTCTCCTTCAGTTGAAAATCCGTATTTTAATGCAACTGCCATGCATAGTTATAGTGTAGGAGAGGATTTTAATCATCAACAGCCCCGAACACAGAACTATGTGCAACGTGTCGTTAAACAATGGGTTGAAGAATATAAAATTGACGGATTACGTTGGGATTTAACCAAAGGTTTTACTCAAAATTGTCCCGCAAATGTTGCCGGTGGTCAAGAAAATTGCACAGGAAGCAAACAACAGGACAGAGTGGATGTTTTACGAAAATATGCAGACTACTCCTGGAGTCTGGATCCGAACCATTATACTATTTTTGAACATTTAGGCGGAAATGATGAAGAGCAGCAATGGGCAAATTACAGACTTGATGAGACGCCAAGTAAAGGGGTTATGATGTGGGGAATAATGTCTGGTGAATACAATAACCTGACTAAAGGTTTTGCTGGTAATATTTCAAGAATGAATACTTCAAGCAGAGGATTCAATGCACATCGATTAATGGGCTATGCAGAGAGTCATGATGAAGAACGTTTGATGTACAATAATTTGCAATCTGGTAATAGCACAACAGCTGACCATAATGTAAAAACGCTTCCCGTTGCACTTTCACGAATGTCTGCTTTGGGCGCTGTTTCTTTATTGGTTCCCGGACCAAAAATGATTTGGCAATTTGGAGAATTAGGATGGGAGTCGTCTATTTTTACGTGTAATAACGGTACTGTAAACGCTCCGTCAGATGCAACGACAGGAGATTGCAAATTAGATACAAAACCACAACCGCAATGGACTACTAATTGGCTTGGAGATGCAAGCAGAAGTAAGATCTACAATGATTGGGCTAAAATGATCACGATGAAAATAGTAGAACCTGTATTTTCAGGAACTGCAACAATCGCTAATACAAGCTCATTATTTCCGAACATCAAAATTACTAATAGTGCATTAGCAGCAAGCCAACTTAAAGATGTATTGATTGTCGCTAATTTCAATGTGATACCACAAAATGTTTCCTCAGGATTTCCGTATACCGGAACCTGGTATGACTTGATGGATAATACTTCTATTAATGTGATTAGTACGTCAATGCCAATTACTTTGCAACCGGGCCAGTTTAAAATTTATGGAAACAAAACAGCGTCATTGGCAATAGCAGATTACGAAAAATCACCAACGATTTTGTTGTATCCAAATCCAGCGTCCAATTATTTCACTTTAAATGAAACTACTTCCAAGGTTCAAATTTTTTCCATCACAGGACAATTGGTTAAAAGTTTTGATGTAAATCAATCCTCAGATCATCAATTTATGATTAGTGATTTGAGTAAAGGGCTTTACATAGTAAAGGCATTCGATGAAAACAATACAGCGAGAGTGATGAAGTTACTTAAAGAATAAGAATTATTATTATATTCACTAAAGGCTATCCGTAAAAAAGACAGCCTTTTTTTGTATTCTTAAAACAGAAGCATTCCATTATTATTTATTCGGCTTCTTCCAAAAGTTCACCGTTTGCATGAACTGTTAATTTACGAACCTCATTCTCTTTTTTAATTTTGATATGGTATTGTTTTTTTACAACATGCCCATCTTCCTGTACGTACAGAAACGTATCATTAACAATTTCCCATTTCGGGAATTTTTGGAGAATGGTATGGACTACGACATTCGGAAGTTTAACATTTTTATAGTTTTCAATAATACCGGTTAATTTACCATCGTCATTATAGGTAGCTGACAATAATCCATTTTTCATTTCCATTTGTATGGAATGGGACTTTTCTCCTTGGTGCTGTTTTCCTAGGTCGTAATCAAAGAATTTTCGTTGAAGATCTCTGACTTTATTATCGGGATTTTCGTCAGTGATGTATGCGGAAAAATTCTTTTCTGTTTTTTTTGTTACTACTTTTGGCGCTTCTTCCGATTCAAAACTACCTGCATTTGGGCCACTGACTTTCTTATTGTGATACTGAGAATAAGATGCGGTGACAAAACTTGAAAATAACAAAGTCAAAATAATTTTTTTCATGAGATTTGTTGTTAAATTAATAGATAAGCATATCCTCAAAATAAAATAGAGGATTTAATTTCTTCCTATTTTAATTTTAAGCTATTTTATAGTGATAGTTTAAAACTTATGGGAAATAACCGTTTTGTCTTTGGGGGGTATTGATTATCAGTCAGGTATGGTAAAATTAGATTTTTTAGCTAGCGGCTGGAGTTAATAGTATCCATAATTTATGTTAAAAGTACAGAGCGAATAAGTGTCTTTTTTATTAAGAATATGCATTCAGATGTAGGGCTCAAAATAAAAATGGCAGTCTATGGATTAGACAGCCATTTACATTAAAAGAACTATTTTTCTTGTGACAGTTTTTAACTGCAATTAAAAACTACAATTTAAATTTTGCCGTTTTTGATTTCTTCTACAATTTCAGGGTTCAACAATGTTGAGATGTCCCCAAAATCCGAATAATCTCCCTCGGCTATTTTACGAAGAATTCTGCGCATGATTTTTCCGGAACGCGTTTTTGGCAGACCAGAAACAAATTGAATTTTATCCAGTTTTGCAATCGGTCCAATATGATTAGAGATTTGTTGATTAATTTCATTGGTTAGATTTTCTCTGTCGCGATATTCTCCCGTTTCTTTTAGAATAACAAAACCATATAAGGCATTTCCTTTAATATCATGAGGGAAGCCTACGATGGCTGATTCGGCAACCGCCGGATGTTCATTAATCGCATCTTCTATAGGCGCAGTTCCTAGATTGTGTCCAGAAACAATAACGACATCGTCTACACGACCTGTAATTCTGTAGTATCCCACTTCGTCACGCAAAGCACCATCGCCAGTGAAATATTTACCTGGAAAGGTAGAAAAGTATGTGTCTTTGTACCGTTGATGATTCCCCCAAATGGTTCTGGCAATTCCAGGCCAGGGAAATTTAATACATAAACTTCCTGTAACTTGATTGCCTTCAATTTCATTGCGTTTTTCGTCCATAAGAACAGGCTGAATTCCAGGTAATGGTAAGGAGGCATAGGTTGGTTTGGTTGGAGTGACAAATGCGATTGGCGAAATCATAATTCCACCTGTTTCGGTTTGCCACCAAGTGTCTACCACTGGACATCTTTTATCTCCAACATGGTCATTGTACCAGTGCCACGCTTCTTCATTAATCGGTTCTCCTACAGAGCCAATAACTTTGAGCGATTTTAGAGGAAACTTTCGGACGTAATCCAAGCTCTCTTTTGCCAAAGCACGAATGGCCGTTGGTGCAGTATAAAATTGGGTTACTTTGTGTTTTTCGATCGTTTCCCAAAAGCGACTAAAGTCAGGATAGGAGGGGACACCTTCAAAAATAACTGTTGTCGCACCATTCAAAAGAGGACCATAAAGAATATAGGAATGTCCGGTAATCCAGCCAATATCAGCAGTACACCAAAAAACATCGTTCTCTTCATAATTAAAGACGTTCTTGAAAGTATAGGCGGTATAAACCATGTAACCTGCCGTGGTATGTACCATTCCTTTGGGTTTTCCGGTGGAGCCAGAAGTATAGAGAATGAACAATGGGTCTTCAGCATCCATTATTTCAGCAACATTATTATCTGAAGCCTGGTCTAAAAGAGGTTGTAGCCATTGGTCACGGCCTGCTGTCATGTTTATGGGAGTATTGATTCTTTTTACAACCAAAACTTTTGAAACACCGGGGCAATCAGCTAACGATTCATCAATGATTCCTTTTAAATCAATAGTTTTATTACCGCGATAACCTCCATCTGAAGTGATGACCAGTTTGCAATCGCTATCATTAATTCTGGTAGCTACAGCTGAAGCAGAAAATCCTGCAAAAACGACAGAATGGATGGCTCCAATTCTGGCACAAGCCAAAGTCGATATGGCTAATTCAGGAATCATCGGCAAATAAATACAAACGCGATCTCCTTTTTTTACACCTTGGTCCCGTAACACATTTGCCATTTTACAAACACGTTGGTGCAATTCATTATACGAAATATGTAATGCTTCTTCGTTGGGATCGTTCGGTTCAAAGATGATAGCTGTTTTGTCCCCTTTTTTGATAAGATGCCTGTCTATACAGTTTTTAATAATGTTTACTTTAGCTCCGGTAAACCATTTTATTTCAGCTTCGGCCATATTAAAATCAACTACTTTTTCCCATTGTTGGTACCAAGTGAAATTTTCAGCAGCAATTTTGTCCCAGAATTTTCTTGGCTCACGGACTGATTTTTTATATTCTTTAAAGTATTCTTCTAAATTGTTAATTTTATAGCGACTCATATTTTAGATAATTTAGTTGTTTTTGTTTTTTATTATAAATGCCGATTTTTGGAATACTAGTTTTACTGCTTCTTGCTCCTTGATAATTGTAGTGCAATGGCACAACCACCCTACGAATGATTAGTCCTTTGAAATAGTAGGAATGCTAATTATTGAATCAGATCCTGTACTTGTTCTACTAATTTTTTTAAGGAGAAGGGCTTTACTACATATAAATTTGCGCCTAATGAAAGTCCTTTTTTAATGTCCTTTTCTTTGTTTTTTGCTGAAAGGAAAATGACTTTGCAATGTTGTAAGCGGTCATCTTTTTTTATTTGTTCCAATGTGGCAAAACCGTCAACCATTGGCATCATTACATCCAGAATCATTACGTCAGGAATTTGTGTTTCTAAAATGTCTAATGCTTCTTGTCCGTCACGAGCTATAAAAACTTCGAAATTGTTCTTTTTGAATGTGTATTCCAGCGACATAACAATATTTGGTTCGTCATCTACAATTAAAATTTTTTTCATTTTTAACGATTTTCAGTTGTATTGTAATTGGGTAATGTGAAAACAAAAGTGGCGCCGTTTGCTTCGGTATTTTCAGCCCAAATTTGCCCTTTATGATGTTCTAGTATCTGCTTGCAAATGGCAAGTCCAAGGCCGCTTCCAATTGGTTTTTTTACATTCTGATTTCTAGATTGATAAAATTTATCAAAAATGGCTTCGAAATCTTCATCTTTAATTCCTTTACCATTATTGTGAATGCTGACCGTTACGACCTCTTTATTTTCTATAATAGAAATAGTTATTTTTCCATTTGTATCAGGACAGAATTTTATAGCATTTGACAATAAATTATGAACCACCTGGATGATTCGTTCTTCATCATAAAAGGCTTTTATTTCTTTGGATGCGTCATTAAATTCGACACTTATTTTTTGGTTCTTTAGCAACTGTTGGACAGAATCGAGGGTTTTTGTTATTGTTTTTGAAATAGTGTTTTTTGAAAGATAGATCTTTTGTTTTCCAGTTTCAAATTTCTCTAAATCCAGAATTTTATCTATCAGACGATTCAAACGATCCGACTCGGAGATGATGTTTTGCAGGAACTGTTTCCGTAACTCTTCCGGAATATCATCATCGTCGTGAAGAATTTCACTGGCAGCACGAATTGCCGTAATTGGGGTTCTCAATTCATGCGTAACGGTGTCCAGAAATTCATCTTTTTGAATGTCTTTATGGACCAATTTCTGATTGGCATTTTTCAGTTGTTCGGATATTTTTTTTAATTCATTGGAAGTATCTGTCAGTTTTTTATTGATGATGATATTTTCTTTGGATTCTTCCAAGATTCGAAGCACTTCGGGCAAACTGATTTTGTCCTCCTTGATTACGCTTGATATTAAAATTTTGGCGGAAGCCGTACCAATATGTCCTGTCAGTAAATTTTCAGCAAATTTTACAAACCGTGCATCGGCCGTTGTGATGTTTTTATCGATGCCGTATTTTAAATTAAAAATGGTCAGCGCTCGTTTTGTTCTTTCTTCTCCAAGAAAGCGCTGTAAAACTTTTTGAATGTCTGAGACGTACGCAGTTCCTTTCCATACAAATGCATTTTCATGATTAGTGATGTATTTGTCAATGTCTACGAACATTTCGGCATAATTGCGTTCTCTATAATTGCCTTTGAAACTCACAGAAATGGCAGCATAACTCATTACATTGAGCAATAAACTCCAGAAAACAGCATGCGGAATAGGTTCTAAATAATCCAAACCAAAAAGTTGAAAAGGCTTTAGCAATTCAATTCCCCACGGCCCTTCCTGAATGAATAGACTTGTTGATTTTGTAATCCCAATGGCATAGGGGATCAAAAGTGTATAGAAGCAAATTAGAAACCCAATAATAATTCCTGTTGCCGCACCATTTTTAGAACCTCTTTTCCAGAATAAAGCACCGAAAAAGGAGGGAGCCAGTTGGGCTATAATTACAAAAGAAACCAAGCCTATTGAAACTAAAGAATAGTCCAGAATGAAAATTCGGTATAGGGCATAGGCCAAAATAATAAGCGAAAAAATTCCTATTTTTCGGCTGTTTACAATTCGTTTACTGTTCTTTTTTGGTGAAGAGTTTTCTAGTGAACCAATGAAGCCGTACGGAATCAATAAGTTATTGCTCAGCATGGTGGCGAGTGCTATTGACGAGACGATAATCATCGAAATGGCTGCTGAAAATCCGCCAAGAAACACTAAAACGGTCAATAAATTATTGTTGAAAAACTGAGGGATCAATAAGGAGTACGTGTCTGAATTAAGCCCTTTTCCTTCAAAAAGGATATTTCCTCCCCAGGCAATCGGAAACACAAAAATGTTGAAAAGGAATAAGTACAATGGAAAAAGCCAAATTGCTGTGCGAATATGGGTTTCTTTGTTGTTTTCAACAATGGCTGTATGAAATTGTCTTGGCAATAGAAAAATGGCAAACATTGATAAGACACAAAGAAAGAACCAGTTAATTCCATTAGTAAGGCCATCTATGGAGTTTTTCTCTTCAAAATTTTCAAGGACAGAGGCCTTTTGGTATATGTCATCAAATCCATCGAAAACAAAATAGGTTACATAAATACCAACGATTAAAAAGAAAACTAACTTCAAGATAGATTCCATTGCTACAGCGGTTATAAGACCGCGTCTTTTCTCTGAAGCATCGACGTATTTTGTGCCATAATACGAAGCAAATAAAGCCAGAGCAATGCAAACATAAGTGGTAGTATCTGTGAAAATATTGTTGCTCGATTGTGTTTTGCTAACAATATGAAAGGTGTCTGAAATCGATTTTAGCTGTAAAGAAATATAAGGTACAATCCCAAAAATACAAATCAGGGTAACTAATGCGCCCAGAAATCTACTGTTCCCATATCGTAAAGAAATGAAATCGGCAATACTGGATATTTTATTTACTCTCGAAATTCGAATAATTCTTTTGAGGATAATCATCCATGTAGGGATGATAATGACTGGACCTAAATAAATAGGGATATAGCTTAAGCCGGAATTTGCCGCAAGACCTATACTGCCGTAATAGGTCCAAGCGGTACAATAAACTGCTAATGAAAAGGAATAGATATAGGGATTATTGGTCCATTTTGAATGACTCCTTTTTTCTGCCCAATAAGCGATGTAAAAAAGAATCGACAAATAAAGCACCAATATTAATAAAAGACCAATGCTATTCATAATATCGTTTAATGATCAGGTAGCTGATTGCGATTGAAACTAACCATGCCGAAAAAATATAGATGTATATAATTGGGAATCCGAAGAGGGGTTTTGAACTATCAAATAACAGCAAAAGCGGAATGTTCAACGCTAATATCATTAGCATTGAAAGAATAACCAACTTTTGTTCATGTCTCTTTTTCATTGTACTAAAGGTATACAATCGCTACAGATGAATGTAGCGATTGTATAGTGTAAAAACGGATTCAAAATATTATTTTTTTTCGTCATAGTCGCCCATTAAGGAAAAATAGCCAAAAGTCCCTAGACCTAAAACTATTAAGGGGGTAAGTATAAAAAGGATGATAATTCCGAATACTAAATCCTCTTGTTTGCCTGACATAAATTTTGGTAATCCAAAAGTGAAGATGCAAAAATAGGCCGCAGCAACTGCTAGTGCTATCCAGACTAAACCTAAAACTCTTTTTATCTGATTCATGGCTGTGTTTTTAAATGTGAGTGTTCTTGTCTTTGTTTTTTATGTAAATCATCCCGACTACAAAGGAGACTGAAGCTATAACTATAGGATACCAAAGTCCTTCCAGATAAAATTCGGACTGGCCGGCATCTTTTGCGTTGGTTACGAAATAGGTTGATATTGCAGGAAGCAATCCTCCAAAAATTCCGTTTCCTACATGGTACGGCAGTGACATGGAAGTGTATCTGATTTTTACAGGAAACATCTCGACAAGGAAAGCCGCAATCGGACCATACACCATTGTGACAAATAGAACCTGTATGAATACTAAAAAGATTAAAGACCATTGGTCGCCGGAGTTGATTTTAATTGTTGTTTTAATTTCTGCTTTTTCTTTTCCATCAACAATCATTGCTTTCCCGTTTTCTAAAGATACGGTTTTTACTTCCAGCAAAGTGGTTCCATCCGTATACTCTTTATTTGTAGTATAGATTGAATCCATGATTTGTTTATTATTATCCTTCAATTCAGCCAGTACGGTAGTTTTTGCTACAATTTCAGTTTTGTTTTTTACGGAAGTAGTTTCGTACATGCTTTTATAAATAGGTCTGTAAAGTAAAATAGCACATAACATTCCGCCCATCATAATATACTTTCGTCCTACTTTATCACTTAACCAGCCAAAGACAATGAAAAATGGTGTCCCGAGTATTAATGCAATTCCTAATAAGGTGTCCACTTGAGAAGAGTCAATAGACATTACAGTTTTCAAAAAGCTCATCGCATAAAATTGGCCCGTGTACCAAACAACACCTTGTCCCATGGTAGCTCCAAATAAAGCCAATAAAACAAATTTCAAGTTGTAACGATTTCCAAAACTCTCTTTTAATGGATTGGTACTTGTTTTTCCTTCGCTTTTTGCTTTAGCAAAAACAGGAGATTCTTCCATGTTTTTTCTGATCAAATAAGAAACAAATACCATAATGATAGAAACCCAAAACGGAACTCTCCATCCCCACTGATCAAATTGTTCGGGAGTAAGAATATTTCTAGTTGCTAAAATAACCATTAAGGAAATGAATAGTCCGACAGTAGCTGTGGTTTGTATCCAGGAAGTCCAGTAGCCTCGCTGTCCAACTGGTGCATGCTCGGCCACATAAGTCGCGGCTCCGCCATATTCACCACCAAGAGCAAGGCCTTGAAGCAAACGAAGAATTAATACTAATAAAGGCGCCATAAACCCTATAGTTTCATAACTCGGGATGCAACCTATCAGAAACGTTGCGCCACCCATTAATAATAGAGTAACCATGAACGTATATTTACGGCCAATTAAATCACCTAATCTTCCAAAGAAAAGTGCTCCAAAGGGACGAACTACAAATCCGGCTGCAAATGTTGCTAATGTTGACAGAAAGGCTGCGGTTGGGTTATCAGACGGGAAAAATTTTGTTGAAATGACAACGGCTAAACTTCCAAAAATGTAGAAATCGTACCATTCAATCATTGTGCCCATTGAAGATGCGGAAATCACTTTCCAAATTCCTTTTGTTGATTTGCTACTCATATTTTATTTGTGTTTATAGTGGTGCGTCCAGATAATTTGCTTGTGACACAACTGTCTGTACAGTGTTGTTTGTCGATTGTTTTAAAGTTAGATAGTCTAAATTAATTGCTGAAAAAGGCATTGGCTGTAATTGCCAGGTAAAAAATGGTTAATTTCAATACCGCCAAATTCTAATTTTTTAGTTATATAAAAAATTAAGATATATTTTTTTGTAAAGTAGTATAGTTAGTTCTTAAAGCGTTCCCATTTTATGAGCATGAACTTATCTCCGAGTTCCGTTATTATCATGCCGGCGCCCGAAAGTAATTCTTTATTTTTTACATATTCTACGAGCTCTAAATGATTAAAGATCTTATAGGTAGGGTGGTAATTTGCATGAGAAGGTTTTTTGATATTAAATGACTTTACCCAGTTACTGACAGTAACATGCGAAACTCCGATAATGCGTTCTATCTCTCGGTAGCTCAACCCTTCAAGGTGTAATTGCAGGGCTTTGGTAACGTAGTAATCATCTATTTTTTTTCCCATTTTATTTACGGTGAAAAAGTAGTTGCATTTTTTGCATAGATACCTTTGTTTGTTATTGATTATGCCACTTTTAGTAATTTGATTTCCTTGGCATTTCGGACAGGTTAAAAGTTCCATGTATATAAATTTTGCATAAATATAGTAAATTAGCAACTTTTATTATTTGAATTTGGTAATAAAACTAAAAAACATAGTGAATCCTCCGTTTTTGTTGGAGAATAGGGAAGTGTTGGAAAAACCAAGACAGTTTGTAAAAACGTGGCTGGTGTCCTATACTAGCTTCGTCGGATAAAAGAGGATTTATTGACGGAGTACATCGGAAATACGCATTAATCCAAAAGGGGTGGATTTGAGAAATGTATAAAAAACAAAAAACCCGAATATTTCTATTCGGGTTTTGTGGTACCTCCAGGGATCGAACCAGGGACACATGGATTTTCAGTCCATTGCTCTACCATCTGAGCTAAGGTACCTCGCTATTGCGGGTGCAAATATAGGATGATTTTTAGTTTATCCAAAACAAATTTTAAAAAAAATCAATTCGTATCTTCGCAACATCAAAAAATAAAATATGATTCTAGCTGTTGATGTCGGGAATACCAGAATTAAAGCCGCTGTCTTTGAGGATAGTATACTCGTGGAAAATTTTGTGTTTGTTAAAAATGAAGTGCAAAAAAACATTCAAAATATTTTAAAAAAATTTAAAAAAATTGCTGATTTGGTCGTTTCGTCTGTTGGAGATGTCGAAAAACAGTCGTTTTTGGACTTTGAAAATGATGTAAAAGTTCATTTTATATCCCATGAAGATCCTTTTCCTTTTATGAATTGTTATTCCACCCCTAAAACTTTAGGAATCGACAGAATGGTTCTTGCCGCTGGAGCAACGCTTCAGTTTCCCAATAAGAACCGATTGGTTATTGATGCGGGAACTTGTGTCACCTTTGATTTTATAGATGAAAACAATAATTATCTTGGCGGAGCTATAGCGCCAGGACTGCGATTGCGTTATGAGTCATTGCATAATTATACCGCAAAACTGCCTTTGTTGACTTTGGAAAATCCGAAAGATTTAATTGGAAAATCTACTTCTGAATCAATCCATTCCGGTGTGGTTAATGGATTAGTCTATGAGATTGACAGTTTCATCGATGAATATAGGGCACGGTATTCAAATTTTATAATAATTTTAACGGGTGGAGACACAGATTTTTTGGCTAAACGATTAAAAAATACCATATTTGCCAATTCAAATTTTCTCTTAGAGAGTTTGAGTCAAACATTTCAATATAAAAATCAAAAATGATTAAAAAATTTATAGTAAGCGCATGTTTGCTTTTGTCACTTGTATCCTTTGCACAGGAAGGAACTTCATCTCCATACTCTTTTTATGGAATTGGTGATATAAGATTCAAAGGGACGCTTGAGAATCGTTCAATGGCAGGAGTAGCAGTGGAACAGGACAGTATTCATATTAATTTAGAAAATCCGGCCAGTTTTGCAAATCTAAAATTAACTACTTTTTCTTTGGGTGGCACATATGGTACAAAAAACTTGAAAAGTAATAGTGGGTCAGCAAATACTCGTAGAACAACTTTAGATTATTTAGCAGTTGGTTTGCCTTTAGGGAAATTTGGAGTGGGGTTTGGATTGATTCCTTATTCTTCTGTAGGATATAAAATTGAGTCTTTGGCAGATCAGGAAGGTGAAACAAGTAAGCGTTTAGCGGGTACGGGTGGCCTGAATAAAGTTTTTTTTGGAGTTGGTTATAAAATAGCTCCTAATTTTAGCATAGGTGCAGATGCGCATTATAATTTTGGTAAAATTGAAACAAAAAGTTTAGAATTTATTACCAATGTTCCGATAGGTACCCGTGAATTGAATTCGGCAGATTTATCTGGTGTGAATTTTAATATTGGGGCAATGTATCAAAGAAAAATAAGTAAAAAATTATCCTTGTACTCTAGTTTAAATTATACTTTAGAAGGAAATCTTACTTCTGCGAATAGCAGAAACATAGCTACTGTCGTTTATAATTCAGGATTTGATGTAGTTGAAGTAGATGCACTTCCAGAGCAAAAAACAGAAAAGGACATAAAATTACCAAGTAGAATATCGTTTGGTGCCGGAATTGGGGAAGCTAAAAAATGGCTTGTTGGAGGGAAAATTTCTTATCAAAAAAATTCAGGTCAGGAAAACACTTATAATCAAGCCAGTAACGTAGGTTACGGAAGATACGGCAGTGTTAGTTTAGGTGGATATTATATTCCTAATTATAATTCTTTTTCAAATTATGCGAAGCGAGTTGTATACAGAGGGGGTATTAAATATGAAAAAACAGGATTGATGATTAATTCTGAATCCATAAATGATATGGGGGTAACACTTGGTGTAGGTCTTCCAATCACAGGTACTTTCTCCAATGTGAATTTGGGCTTCGAATTAGGGAAAAAAGGAACTACAAATGCAAATCTTATTCAGGAGAACTATGCTAATTTTAGTGTAAGTTTTTCTCTTAATGATAAATGGTTTGAAAAACGAAAATTCAACTAAAACTCAAAAAGAGTAGTTATAATTTTATTACTTTTTAAGTACAGTATATGCCCTTACTAAAAACACATATAATTTTCCCAGTAGTCACAGCTTTTGCTGTGACTCTGTTTTTTGGGTGCGAAAGTAATTTTAAAGAAGTGCAAAAAATAAACTTTTCGGAGTTTGTTCCCAGTGGAGATGCTGATAAAGTGAATTTAAAATATACGGACTCAGGACTGATTAAAGTTATTTTAGTGAGTCCAAAGATGTTAGATTATGCTAGTGTGGATTTTCCATTTACTGAATTTCCAAAAGGAATTAATGTTACTATGTATGATAACAAAGCAAAGAAAACATTTATAACTTCCAGCTATGCGGTTTCATACAAAAAGACGCATATTATTGATTTGCAGGGAAAGGTAAAAATTAGGTCGGAAAACGGCCAGACACTGGAAACAGAGCAATTGTATTACGATCAGAAAAACGAATGGTTTTTTACTGAAAAAAAGTTTAAATTTACGGATCTCAAAGGAGAATCAAACGGACAGGGAATCGATTTCAGTAAAGATTTCAAGGTGATTAATTCACAAAGGATAACTGGCGAAATTCTAACAGACGACTAATTTTTATAAAACTATAGTATGAGTTACTTAAAATACACACCTTACATTTATCTTATTTTTGGAGCTTACTTCATTTATGATGGCGTAGCAAAATTAAATGCAACTCAGGAAATACCCTGGTTGAGTTTTATAATAGCAGGATTGGCAATTTTTATGTTTTTCTTCAGATTGAAATTTGCAAAAAAATTCGAAGACCGAAATAAAAAATCCTAGCACATGGAAATTAGTATTATCATATTGTGTCTAATACTATGTGCCTTTTTTTCAGGAATGGAGATTGCTTTTATTTCCTCTAATAAAATTTATCTTGAAATAGAAAAAAAACAGGATAATTTCATTTCTAGAATACTTACAAAACTTACTGAAAAGCCCTCTAAATTTATCGCTGCTATGCTTATTGGAAACAATATAGCATTAGTTATTTATGGGTTTTTTATTGGCGAACTATTGATGCATTGGCTTGATGTCTTAGGATATCATTTTTCAACTTGGCTGAGTTTAATTATTCAGGTAGTTATTGCTACGCTGATAGTTTTGATTACAGCGGAGTTTCTGCCTAAAGTATTCTTTCAAATCTATGCCAATACTTTAATAAGGGTTTTTGCTATTCCTGCATATGTTTTTTACATGTTGTTTTATTTTGTCTCCACTTTTTTTATCTGGGTTTCGGATTTTGTACTGAAAAAATTCTTTAAAACAGAAGGTGACCAGGTGCAGCTTTATTTTAGTAAAGTAGAACTTGGGAATTATATCACAGAACAGATGAGTACGGTTGAAGATAATGAAGAAGTGGATTCTGAGATATTAATGTTTCAAAACGCTTTGGAATTTTCAGGTGTAAAGGCTAGAGATGTAATGAGTCCAAGAACTGAAATCGCAGCTATTGATTTATATGATGCAATAGAAGATCTCAATAAATTATTTATCGAAACAGGTTATTCTAAAATTGTGGTATATCAAAATTCACTAGATGATATTGTCGGGTATGTACACTCATTTGATTTGTTTAAGAAACCAAGTAGCATCAAGGAAATTGTGATTTCTGTGGAATTTGTTCCGGAAACAATTTACATTAAAGATGCAATGAATTTGCTTACCAAAAAGCGGAAAAGCGTTGCAGTTGTTCTGGATGAATACGGAGGGACTTCTGGGATTATTACAATAGAGGATATAGTAGAAGAGCTTTTTGGAGAAATAGAGGATGAGCATGATTCAGAAGAAGAACTAATCGAAAATGAACTTGGTGACGACAGCTATATTTTTTCCACTCGACTGGATGTGGAGTATTTAAACCAAACCTATAAGCTCGATATTCCTGAAAGTGACTCTTATGGCACACTTGGAGGTTTTATTGTTGATTATACCAAAGACATTCCTCAAAAAGGGGACGTAATCACTATAGGTAACTTTCATTTTATTATAGAAGAAGCCACAAACAAGAAAATAGAATTAGTCAAAATGTCCCTAGGAGACTGATTTTTTTTAGAAAATTGAAATTTCTTGTAAAATAAAACGCTACTACTATAATTATTAATTAGATAATTGTATTTTCGCAAACTGAATATAAAAATTAACAACAATAAAAATGGCAGTTTTAGCAAAAATTAGACAACGTTCCGCCTTATTAATAGCAGCTATTGCTATCGCATTATTTGCATTTATAATACAAGATCTTATCGGTAAAGGTGGCCTTGGTCAAAATACCAAAGACGTAGGAAGCATTGATGGAAAAGATATCTCATTTGAAGATTTTAGAGTCAAAGTGAGTAATGTAGAGAAAAGCGGTGAAGGAATTACTTCAACGGCTGCGGCTAACAGAGTTTGGGAACAAGAAGTTTCGATCGCTTTGCTGACATCTGAATTTGATAAACTGGGATTAAGAGTAGGTGAAAAACACATTTTGGAAGTTTTAAAAGCGGATCAAAACATAGGTAAAAACCCATTGTTTTTGAATGCAGCAGGTATGTTTGACATTGCAAAATTCAAAGAATATTTCAAATCAAATCCAGCTCAGGCGCAATACTTGAAAGACAGAGAGAAAGATGCTGAGTTGAATGCTAAATTTCAAATTTATAATACTTTAATCAAATCAGGGGTGTATACAACTGAAAGCGAAGGGAAGTTTAAATATGAAATGGAAGCGAACAAAGTGAATTTTGCTTATGTGGCAGGATTATATTCTACTATTAAAGACAGCGATGTGAAAATTACGGATGCTGAGATTGTAGATTTCATGAAAAAAAATGAAAAAAAATACAAAGCAGAAGAATCTCGTGAGATAGAATATGTTTTAATTGAGGATAAAGCTTCAACTGAGGATGAAAATGAAGTTAAAGCTAAAATTAACGGATTATTAAACGGAAGTGTGGTTTACAATCAGGCAACGGGTAAAAATGATACTTTGCCGGGGTTTAGAACAACTACAAATACAATAGAATTTGTAAATTCAAATTCGGATGTTCCTTATGATTCAACGTATATTGCTAAAAAAGATTTACCAGCTGTAGACGCAGATAAATTGTTTAATCTTGCTCCTGGTCAGGTTTATGGACCTTACAAATTTGGACAATACTATTGTGTTTCTAAATCTATGGGTATGAAACCGGGTGTGAATGCTAAAGCAAGTCACATATTGATTAGTTATGAAGGAACACAAGTTCCTAATCAAAAAGAAAGAAGAACAAAAGAACAAGCTAAAGCAAAAGCAGAAGAGGTATTGGCTCAGGTTAATGCAAATCCAGAGAGTTTCTTAATGTTGGCTTTCACAAGTTCCGATGACTCATCAGCACAACAAGGTGGTGATTTAGGTTATTTTGGACCAAACGCAATGGTAAAGCCTTTTAATGATTTCGTTTTTAGCAATGGAATAGGTACAGTTGGATTGGTAGAGACGCCTTTCGGATTTCATATTATCAAAGTTACAGATAAACAGGACGGGATTCGTCTGGCTACTGTAGCTCAGAAAATTGAAGCTTCAGAAGTTACTTCAGACAGAATTTTTACACAGGCAACCAAATTCGAAATGGACGCTGCTGATAAAGATTTTGCAAAAGTGGCAAAAGACCTGAAACTTGCAATAGCTGCTCCAGTTTCTGTAAAAGCGATGGATGAAACTTTTGGGCCTTTAGGAAACCAAAGAACAATTGTGAGATGGGCATTTGAAGATGATACTAAAGTAGGGGCAGTAAAAAGATTTGAACTCGCTAATATAGGACATGTAATTGCAAAAGTTAAGACTATTGATAAGTCCGGATTAGTATCAATCACTTTGGCCAGACCTTATGTAGAGCCAATTCTTAAAAACAAGAAAAAAGCGGAATTGATAAAAGCTAAAATGACAGGGACTTCATTAGAAGCAATTGCAAAAGCTGCTGGGACAACAGTACAACAAGCGGTTGCTGTTACAATGGAAAATCCAATGTTAGTTGGCGCTGGTCAGGAGCCTAAAGTAGTTGGAAATGCATTTGCATTGGCAGCGAATAAAGTGTCAGCTCCAATTGAAGGAAATACGGGTGTGTATGTTGTGAAAAACCTAAGCACTGTAAAAGCACCAGCTTTGAAAAGTCATCAGGAATATGTAGCTAAGTTAAAAGCACAAAGCGATTCAGACGCAAACAGAGTTGTTCCTGCATTAAAAGGGAATGCTAAAATTGAAGATAACAGAAAACAATTCAATTACTAATAAGCAGCTTAGAAGTAATTAATTTCAAAAATAAAAAATCCCGATACGTTCTAAATGTATCGGGATTTTAATTTTAATATCGTTTTTGTTTGAAAGCTTGAACAGGATTAAGAGCGTATCATCTCGCTATACGGAATAATCGTTCCATAGCCTTTTGAAGCAAAATAGGCGGTTGGGTTTTCGGGAGTAATTGCCATTACAAAATCACCACCCCAAGCACCAAGACTTTTTATTACGCCATTGAAATCGTGAAATAAATATTCTTTTACAGTTTGCATTTCCAGAATAATACTCATTTCTGCTTCGTGCCTTTCAATAGCTAATGCAAATGATTTAAGGGTAGTTGCTTTTATAACTTCGAACGTTATTTTGTCATTTACAACAATTGTTCGATTCAGGTTATTTTTTTTGCTGATGTTGTAAGCTGCGATTGCATTCTTACTGCTTTGTTTTTTGTTGAGGTAAACAAAATAGATATCCTCGGTAAAATTTGGATCAAAAACTACTTTTTCAACAATAGGTTTTCCTTGTTCTAAATGATATAAAATGGGGGTGTCATTTTGAGCGCAGGCAATATCGTAGCCACTTCCTCCAAAACTGTTTTTAAGCAGTGTAAAAGCGTCGATTTCTAACCATTGTGCAATATTGTTTATCAAAGTGGAAGACGTGCCGAGGCCCCAGCTTTTTGGAAAGCCAAGTTCAGTTGTAATACTGTATCCTTCGAAACGAGCGATAAAATTAGGATTTAATAGAAAAGCTTCGTGTAAAATAGCAATAAGTGTGGATTTAACGGATTCGTTTTCTAAATTTGGTGTATTTGAAATGTCAGAAAATGAAATAGTGTCTTCAAACCAAATACTTTTATCGGCATCATAGCTTTTCCAACTGATTTCTTTGTTGCTTCCTTTTTCTATAATCAGGTTTTGTCCCATTTTTGTTGGTAATGCAAAAGCCTTCGCGCCATCTAAAACCAGATACTCTCCTGTAATTAAGAGTTTGCCGTTACTGTAGAATGTTTGTTTCATGTATTTTTTTTAAGCCCGATAAAAATGGAAATCTTTTCTAAGTCGTTTGTCTAAAAGATTGCAATGCATAACGGGCATAGCTCCTGAGAATTATTTTCTTAAATTTTCAATAAAAGCAACAACTGCACTGTGTGAGATAGTATTTTTTTTGAAATATTTATGTATCGAGATCCGTTCATCGGCACTGGCTTCAAACTGATTGATAATATTGTTTAAATGCATTTTCATATGTCCTTCCTGTATTCCAGTAGTAGTTAAAGAGCGCAAAGCCGCAAAATTTTGCGCTAAACCTGCGACGGCAACCACTTGCATTAATTCCTTAGCGGATGGATTTTCTAGCATTTCTAACGATAGCTTTACCAGTGGATGTAAAGAAGTCAATCCTCCAACGGTTCCCAGTGCCAATGGAATTTCTAGCCAAAAGGTAAAAATACCGTTTTCTATTTTTGCATGGGATAGACTGGAATAGTGGCCTTTTCGAGCAGCATAAGCATGAATGCCAGCTTCTACAGCACGAAAATCATTACCTGTAGCCAGCACAACGGCGTCAATTCCGTTCATGATTCCTTTGTTGTGTGTAACGGCACGATAGGGTTCCACTTCGGCAATTTGGACAGCCTGCAGGAACCGATCTGCAAATTCTTGCGGATTTGGAATGTGTTTTTCTTTTAATTCTTCTACCGGGCAGGATACTTCAGCTCTTACAAGGCAATTGGGTACGTAATTCGATAAAATACTCATTACAATCTGAATGTTTTTCTCGGTAGTCGAGAATAATTCGTAAGCGAGCGCTTCTTCTTTTAATGTTTTAGCAAATTGCTCCAGACACGAATTGATGAAATTGGCGCCCATGCTGTCTTTAGTTTCGAAAGTAGCGTGAAGTTGAAAATAATTAGGCAGTAAATTAGTTTTGTCTTTCAGGACTATATCAAGAATTCCACCGCCACGTTTTTGCATGTTTTTTGTAATGGATTCTGTTTCAGAAAAAAACTTTGCTTTAGTTTGAACGAAGAATAATTCCAGTTTTGAAACATCATCGCCTTTGAAAATAAAATGGACCTGTCCGATTTTTTCAGTGTTGATAACGGTTGCTTTAAATCCGCCTCTGGTGGACCAAAATTTTGCTGTTTTTGAGGCAGCTGCAACTACGGAGCTTTCTTCAATTGCCATCGGAATGGCACTGTATTTGTTATTGATTAGGAAATTTGGAGCGATTCCTAGAGGAATATAGAAATTGGTTATCGTGTTTTCAATGAATTCATCGTGTAATTTCTGTATTTTTTCGTCTGAATTCCAATAATTTTTAAGTAATGCTATTGCTTCAGAGGGAGTTGAAAAGTATTCTTGGGCAATCCAATTTATTTTTTCTTCTTTGGATAATTTGGAAAATCCGGCTACAGCGTTGTTCATTCTCAATAGATTATAGTATGTATAGGTGCAAAGATACGCTTTTACCAGTTTTATTTACTATCATATTATCCTCAATAAAAGGGTGTGTATAATATTGTTTTTAACATTTAACACATCAAATGTGAAATTATTGTAAATTTTTCACTAAAATTGACGGTTTTTATAATTAAATCAATATCATGAATTCAAACAAATTTACAGCCTTACTTTTATTCTTGTGTTTTACTGTTTTTGGTCAACAAAAAATCACAATTAATGAAATTTTTAATGGTACTTATAGTGCCAAAGGAATGGATGAATTACAGTCCATGGAAAAGACCAATCAATACACCGTTTTGAATTTTGATCGTGCATCCGGTAGTACGCAAATTGATTTATACGATTTTGCAACATTGAAAAAAACAGCGGTTTTAATCGATACAAAAGAGCATAAGGAATTGCCGGCGATCAATAGCTATACATTTGACGCTTCTGAAAAGATGATTTTATTAGCGTGTAACACCAATTCTATTTTTCGTCATTCCTTTACGGCAGACTATTATTTGTACAATATTGGAACGAAGCAATTAACTAAATTGTTTGATTTTCAGGTTCAGGAGCCAACCTTTTCTCCAGATGGTAAAAAGATAGCCTATGCCAAAGAAAACAATCTTTATGTATATGATGTAGCTTCAAATAAATCGACTCCTATTACTACCGATGGGAAGAAAAATAATATTATAAATGGAATTACGGATTGGGTTTACGAAGAAGAATTTGCTTTTGTAAGAGCATTCGACTGGAGTGCCGACAGCAAGAAAGTGGCCTATATCCGTTTTGATGAAAGTCAGGTTCCGGAATTTTCCATGTCTATGTTTGGAAAAAAATTATACCCTGGAGTTCAAACCTTCAAATATCCGAAAGCAGGCGAAAAGAATTCTTTAGTTTCGCTACATATTTATGATGCCGGTACGGATGCAACCAAAAAAGTTGATTTGGGAAACTACAATGATTTTTACATTGCCCGAATGAAATGGACTAATGATGCCAATGTTTTATCTGCACAGGTGCTGAATCGGCATCAGGATAATTTAGACTTATTATTTATCGATGGAAATTCAGGGACGACAAAAGTGGTGCTGAATGAAAAAGACAAAGCCTACGTTGATGTGACTGATAATTTGACTTTTTTGAAAGACAACAGTTTTATTTGGACCAGTGAGAAAGACGGTTTTAACCATATTTATGTTTACAATAAAGCAGGAAAGCTAAAAAATCAAGTGACTAAGGGTAAATGGGAAGTGACCAATTACTATGGTTTTGATGAGAAAACCAATACTGTTTTTTACCAGTCAGTAGAGAATGGGTCGATTCATAGAGATGTTTATAGAATTGGGCTTGACGGCAAAAATAAAGTGAGATTGTCTAAAAATGTAGGCGTAAGTGCAGCCACTTTTAGTCCTAATTTCCAATATTATATCAATACATTTTCAAGCGCTACGCAGCCTATGACTTATACTTTGAATGAGGCTAAAACAGGAAAACAGGTACAGGTTATTGAAAACAACGAAGCATTAGCAGCAAAATTAAAAGCCTACAATTTACCGGCTAAAGAATTCTTTGTTTTAAAAACGGAAAAAGGGAATGAACTGAATGCCTGGATCATGAAGCCAAAAGATTTTGATGCTTCAAAAAAATATCCTGTTTTTATGATTCAATATTCCGGACCAGGATCACAACAGGTAGTAAATCAATGGGGTAGTTATAATGAGTATTGGTTTATGATGCTGAGCCAACAAGGATATATTGTAGCTTGTGTTGACGGTCGTGGCACTGGTTATAAAGGAGCTGAATTTAAAAAATGCACTCAAAAAGAATTAGGGAAATACGAAGTGGAGGATCAAATTGATGCTGCAAAAGTTATTGGAAATTATGCATTTGTAGATAAATCAAGAATTGGAATTTGGGGATGGAGTTTTGGAGGATTTATGGCTTCTAATTGTATCTTGAAAGGAAATGATATTTTTAAAATGGCTATTGCGGTAGCTCCTGTGACAAACTGGAGATTTTATGATAGCATTTACACAGAACGTTACATGCAGACACCTCAGGAAAATCCAAGTGGTTATGATGAGAATTCACCAATAAACCACGTGGATAAGCTAAAAGGAAAATTTCTTTTGATACATGGTTCAGGCGATGACAATGTGCATGTGCAGAATACAATGCAAATGACGGAAGCTTTAATTCAGGCCAATAAGCAATTTGATTCTCAAATTTATCCGGATAAAGCACACGGAATTTCCGGAGGCAATACCAGAATTCAATTGTATACTAAAATGACGAATTTTATTAAAGAAAATTTAGGAAAAGGCAACTCTTCAGACAAGGAAACAATTTAATACTAATTGATTTTGATAAAAATGCCCATGGAATTTAGGGTGTAAAAAAACAAAATTAAATTTTATAATAAAAAGACTAACTTTATCAAAGAAAACTTATTAATACCACTTTATGGCAAACGACTCCTTAACGCATAAAAAAGAATTTTTTGGACATCCAAGAGCACTTTTTATTTTATTTTTTACAGAAATGTGGGAACGTTTTTCATTCTACGGAATGAAAGCACTTTTGATTTTTTATCTAACCAAGTATCACTTATTTTCTGATAGTGCCGGTAATTTATTAATTGGAAGTTATGCTGCTTTAGTGTATGCGGTTCCTGTTATAGGTGGTTTTATTGCCGATAGATATTTAGGGTTTAGAAAGGCAATTGTTTTTGGAGGAATATTATTGGTACTCGGTCATCTTGGAATGGCTTATGAAGGAAATGCCGCAACTGAGTCTGTTACGGGAGTAATTACCCGGGATGAATTTGCGCTTCAGGTATTTTACCTTTCCTTGGCGTTTATTATTTTGGGGGTTGGTTTTTTAAAGGCCAATATTTCTTCATTGGTGGGCGAGTTGTATTCAAAAGAGGATAAGAGAAGGGATTCCGGATTTACCATATTTTATATGGGAATAAATTTAGGGTCTTTTTTAGCAACTTTAATTTGCGTTTGGCTTGGTGAAAGATATGGTTGGAGTTATGGATTTGCAGCGGCTGGAGTTGGAATGTTTTTTGGGTTGCTGACTTTTATATCCGGAAGGAAATTGTTAATGGGTAAGGGAGAATCTAAAGCGCCGGAATTTTTAGCAAAACAGACGCTTGGGATCAAGAACGAATGGCTGATCTACGCAGCAAGTGTGATCTCGACATTATTAATTTGGCAAATGGTTCAAAGCCATAGCGTAGTGCAGAATTTGCTGATTGTAGCCGGAGCCATATCCTTTGTGTATATCCTTTATTATGCGATTACACAACTCGATAGAATTGCCAGAGAACGATTGATTGCATTAACGATACTGATTGTTTTTACAGTAGTTTTTTGGGCATTGTTTGAACAGGCTTATACATCTTTAAATCTTTTTGCGGATAGAATTTTAGATAGAGGTCCTATTGATGCTGGTAATTTTTTAAGTTTAAATGCATTATTTATTATTCTTTTAGCCCCTGTTTTTGCGTGGTTATGGGTGAAATTAGGGAAATACAATCCGAATACGGCAGTTAAATTTTCGATTGCTCTAATTTTGGTGGGATTGGGATTTGGCTCATTAGTTTTAGGGATTAATGTGTCTGAGATGGGCAAAGTTGGCGTGATCTGGTTAGTGCTGACTTATTTTCTTCATACTTGTGGGGAATTGTGTTTGTCACCTGTTGGGCTTTCTGCGGTTACTAAATTATCTCCGGTAAAAATCGTCGGATTTATGATGGGAGTATGGTTTTTAGCAACAGCAAGTTCTGAGTTTATTGCTTCTTTGCTGGCTAATTTAGCCTCTATAGATACATCAAATGGGGTAGCTCCTGATTTGAATTTGGCAAAACAGAGTTATTTAAAACTTTTTGAATATTTGTTTTATGCAGGCTTAGGTTTTGGAGTATTGCTTTTAGTTCTTTCGGGAACAATTAATAAATTAATGCACGGAGTTGATAAAGAATTAAATAACTAATATATGAGTCAGAATACTACAGATCAATTTTTTAAAAGCACCGTTCTAGGGCATCCAGCGGGATTATTTGTCTTGTTCTTTACAGAGATGTGGGAGCGTTTCTCATTCTACGGAATGCGTTCATTGCTAATATTGTTTTTAACAGCTTCGTTTACAGATGGAGGATGGGAATGGACACGTGAAAATGCGTCTGCTCTTTTTGGATCTTATGTAGGGCTTGTTTATTTGTCAACAATGTTGGGGGGCTATTTTGCCGATAAAGTAATTGGTTTTAGATGGGCTGTTGTTTTGGGTGCATCATTAATGACATTGGGGCATGCTTCGATGGCAGTAGAGACTGAATTTTCAATTTATTTAGGACTGGTGTTGTTGGTTTTTGGGAACGGATTTTTTAAACCCAACATGACTTCTATCATATCCGAAATGTACAAAGACCGTCCTGAAAAGAAAGATGGTGCTTATACTTTGTTTTATATGGGTGTGAATGCGGGTGCTTTCTTTGGAATTTTACTTTGCGGTTATTTAGGTGAAAAAGTGGGATGGAGTTATGGATTTGGTTTGGCCGGAATTTTTATGTTCTTTGGAATGTTGCAATTTTGGTTGTCCCAAAATATCTTTGGAGACATTGGTTTAAAACCGAGTGCCGAAAGCAAAGCTAAGGCAGAGGCTTTAGATACTGATACGAGAAATCCATTTACGCCTTGGCAACTTGGCGTTATTGCTTTGTCATCAATTTTAGGATTGCTATGGATTTTAAATGATCCTGCTTCAAAAATTTCAGGAGGCGCAATCAATATTTTTTCTTTTCTGGGTGAAAATGGAAACACGATTGCGATAGTTACGGCTTTGCTATTGTTTATTATTTTATTAATTTACAGATTTACGCAATATTCAAAAATCACTAAAGAAAAATTAATTGCAGTGACATTTTTTGCTTTTTTAACTATTTTCTTTTGGGCAATTTTTGAACAGTCACCAAACAGTTTGACCATTTTTGCAAATGATTATACAGATAGGATTTTAGTTGGTAATTGGAGTGTCGTGTTTTTAGTTGTTAATTCATTGATTACTATTTTGCCTTTAGCAATTATCAGTTGGGTGTTGTATTTGTTGTCGAAACAAACGTTCAAATATTATGCAGTGGCGAATATTATTTTGAGTGTAAGTTTTATAATTATCTGGACAATCGCAATTTGGATGTTAGTTAAAGATTATTACACCGCCGGATATTTGTCCTTGTCAGATTCAACATTGCAATCGCTTAAAATTGACAAAGTGACAACTGCACTGACAGAGGTTCCTGCGACCTGGTTTTCTACCTTAAACTCATTGTTCATTATTTCACTTGCGCCTCTGTTTTCAAAATGGTGGGAAAGTAAATACAATCCATCAGCTAATTTAAAGTATGGTATTGGAATGGCATTGTTGGCTTTGGGGATGGCTTGTGTTGCTTTCGGCGCCAGTGGTATCGAGGCGGGTGCAAAAACGGCTTCAGTCAGTATGATTTGGCTTATTTTAGTGTACCTTTTCCATACTATGGCAGAATTGTGTATTTCGCCAGTTGGGTTGTCGTACGTAAGTAAACTAGTTCCTGCAAGAATGATTGCATTTA
Source organism: Flavobacterium rhamnosi (assembly GCF_048286515.1). Classification (NCBI taxonomy): domain Bacteria; kingdom Pseudomonadati; phylum Bacteroidota; class Flavobacteriia; order Flavobacteriales; family Flavobacteriaceae; genus Flavobacterium; species Flavobacterium rhamnosi. The sequence continues at coordinate 92,096 of NZ_JBLVPS010000017.1, forward strand.
TGTTTGGAGTTTGGTATCTTGCAGTTGCAATTGGGATGAAAGGAGCAGGAATGTTTGGTGAGAATATTGATAAGATCGCAAACGAACATGGATTGAGTTATTTCTTTTGGATGTTAACAATAATTTCAATTGTAGTTGCTTTGTTTTCTGTTTTAATGACTCCTGTCATTAAGAAATTAATGCATGGTGTTCGATAGGTTTGGGCACTGTTTTTGATGAAATAAATACAAAAATATAAAAAGATGAAGAAGATAATCGTAACAGTATTTCTGTTTGTGGCTTCATACGCTGTAGAGGCACAAGAATTAGTTTGGGAGACCAATGTCAATAAGGCAATGGAGATTTCTAATAAAACCAAAAAACCATTATTACTGTTTTTTACAGGAAGTGATTGGTGTGGCTGGTGCATTAGATTGCAAAAAGAAGTGCTGAAGACACCAGAGTTTGCAAAATGGGCAAAAGAGAACGTAGTTCTGGTGGAATTGGATTATCCAAGAAGAACACCGCAAACACCTGAAATCAAAAAACAAAATAGCGAATTGCAACAGGTTTTTGGCATTCAGGGTTTTCCAACAATTTATTTTGCCAATGGTACTACTAAAGACGGCAAAGTGAATTTTGAAGGATTAGGAAGTACGGGTTATGTTGCTGGTGGTCCAACTGCTTGGCTAGCTGTGGCAGATGGATTTCTGAAAAAGAAGTAATTGTCAGTTTAATGTATAGAATCCCTTTTTACCAGATGCGTAAAAAGGGATTTTTTGTTTAATTACAGTTGGTTTTCAATAGTTCTGGATTGCTGTCTGGCTCGAGGTGGCAGCGATACTGTTTTTGTCTGTACGGTTTGGAATAAACGGGCTAAATTGCTTATTTGGAGATTGTGTAGCAGACGGGACTCCTTTTTTGATGCCTTTATCTTTGATTTAAAAAAGCGTGCTAAAAGGATCTGGTTTTGTGTTAGATTGGCTTAGATATCGCGGTTGCCTACAGCAATCCAATAAACAATTCTTAAAGCGATAGAAAAGGCACTGGGCCGGTATAGTAAAAACAACAGGAAATAGTTGGTTTATCTTAGAATTCTATTGATTTGCACAAAAGAATTTTGATAGTACGGCTCATTTATGGAGGAGATTATTACGCCTCTAGAAGTAGAAGAGTGTATGAATTTCACATCTTCATCAGAACTTTCTATAACCATTCCTACGTGGTTGATTTTTGATTTTCGATTCGTTTTAAAAAATATTAAATCTCCTTTTTTAATATTGTCTCGCTCTCGATCAATTATTAAACCCAATTTTGATTGTTCATAGGAAGAACGGGGAATTTGAATATCATAGGAACTAAAAACAGAATACAGTAGTCCGGAGCAATCGAAACCAGCCTTAGTCGTACCACCACTTCTATATTTTACCCCAATGTTTTCAGATGCAGAATCAATTAATTTTTCTATGAGATGATTTGTTTTGGATGCTGTTTTCTTCTTTTCTGATCTAGTTTGTGTTTCTTTTATTGCAATTACTTTTTTAGAAGTGATGATGGGGGAACTTGTTTTACAGGCAGTAAAAAAAGTAAGAATCAATAAAAAGTAAAGTAGTTGTTTCAAAAGATTTGTTTTTTTGTGAATTTTAAAATGTAATCATAACTATTTTAAATCAGCTACGATCAATTTTGCTGTTTTTGCGCTGGCGCCAATTCCACCAAGCTTTGCTTCTAGAACGTCGTATTTCTCTAAAAGTTGTGTGCGATGAGCGGGTATTAGTATTTTTTTCAATTCTTCTCGAATTTGCTCCGTTGTGCAGTCCTCCTGAATTAATTCGGTTACCACTTCCTGATCCATAATCAAATTTACTAACGATATGTACTTTAGCGTAATAATTCGTTTTGCAATTTGGTAAGAAGCCCAGCTACCTTTGTAACATACGACTTCTGGAACTTTAAAAAGTGCTGTTTCCAATGTTGCTGTGCCCGAGGTGACTAATGCAGCCGCTGCATTTTGCAATAGATGGTATGTTTTATTAGATATGAATTTTATATTTTCATTAGTTATAAAGCGCTCATAAAATGAATATTCTTGACTAGGAGCACCTGCAATAACAAATTGATAGTCTGGAAAATCATTGGCAACACTTAACATCACCGAAAGCATTTTAGTGATTTCTTGTTTCCTGCTACCCGGTAGAACGGCAATAATGGGTTTTTCGTCTAATTTATTTTCTTTTCTAAAAAGAGCAGGGTCAATTGGTCTTTGGTTTTGAATCGCGTCAATTAATGGATGGCCTACAAATTCAACTGGAAAATGATGTTTATCTTCATAGAAGTTTTTCTCGAAGGGCAAAATGACATACATTTTATCTATATCTCGTTTGATTTCCGTAATTCGACTCTCCTTCCATGCCCATATTTGTGGTGAAATATAGTAATGGGTTTTCATGCCGAGTTCTTTTGCCCATTTTGCAATTCTTAAATTAAAACCTGGGTAATCTATAAAGATCAGAACATCCGGTTGAAAATTCAGTATGTCTTTTTTGCATATTTTGATGTTATTCAAAATCGTTTTTAAATTGAAAATGACTTCAATAAATCCCATGAAAGCCAATTCGCGATAATGTTTTACTAATGTTCCTCCTGTATTTTGCATCAAATCACCACCCCAAAACCGGATATCGGCATTAGGATCTTCTTTATAAAGTGCTTTCATCAAATTCGAGCCATGTAAATCGCCCGAAGCTTCTCCAGCTATAATGTAGTATTTCATTTTTTTCTTTTTATTTCTTTTTAAAGATTTTCTATACGTGGTGCCAAATTCAGAAAGCGTATCGTCAGCTTTTTAAGCGTAACAAAGGTATGAACTTTGCTTTTTAAATAAATAGAGAAACAAGGGTCATGACAATTACCGCTAAGACAACGCCACGAGCCATGAGTTCCTTGTTTAGCTTAAGTAAAATAGCAAAAGCTACCAGATCAAGAATGGATCCAAGTGTGATTATTTTGCCAAGTTTATCTTCTGATTTCATGGCATTTATTCCTTTGATAAAATCGAAGTCTGTGAAAAAAGTTATAAAAAGATAACTACCCAATATCGAAGCTAATATTCCTATTGTAAATCCAGTTAACAAATCTATTTTATTCATTCCAATTCCAGGTATTAAGTTGTTGTGTGGCATGATGTGCCGTCAAATCAAATTGCACCGGAACTACAGATATATATCCATTTTTCAGTGCCCATTCATCAGTGTCTTCACCGTTGTCCTGGTTCACAAATTCTCCGGTAAGCCAGTAGTAATCTCTTCCTTGGGGTGTTTTGCGCTTGTCGAATTTTTCGACCCAAACTGCTTTGGCCTGGCGGCAAATTTTGATTCCCCGAATGTCTTTTTCTTTTAATTTCGGAAAATTTACGTTTAAAACGACTCCTTCTGGCAGTTTGTTTTCGAGTACTTCTATTGTTATTTTTCGAATAAATGATTTTATTTCTTCAAAATTGGCATTCCAATCGTAATCTAACAAAGAAAATCCGATAGCTTGAATTCCTTCTATGCCAGCTTCAACAGCAGCACTCATGGTACCGGAGTAGATGACATTTATGGAAGAATTAGAGCCATGATTGACGCCCGATACGCACAGGTCTGGTTTTCTTTTTAAAATTTCGCTGACAGCAAATTTTACGCAATCCACAGGAGTTCCGGAACAGCTGTATTCTGTAATGACGTCGTTTTCTTTTGAAATTTTATTTAAATACAACGTATCGTTTATTGTAATTCCGTGGCCAGTGGCACTCTGAGGAGCATCGGGGGCAACAACAACGACTTCTCCTATTTCTGCCATAACGGCTATTAGTGCCCTAATTCCTGGCGCTGAAATACCATCGTCATTTGTAACTAATATCAAAGGTTTGGAGTGTTTTGTCATTTTATGATTTAAAGAAAGGATTTCTAATTAAAAGATTTAAAATGGTAAATGTAGTTACAGAAAACCGCATTTTTTTAACAAAGAAAATAAAATTTATTAACTTGAATATTAAACCGGAAAGAAAAAAAACAATTTTATATCTTTAACAAAAAATTATGCAGCCCTTGTCATTGTTGGCATAGTTTTTACCGTAATTTAGATTAAAAATTGATGAATACTATAATTGAGTTTATGAAAAGAAATTATAAAATACTTCTTGTTGTTGTATGTCTTTCGGCAACACTCTTTGCATTTAAGATGAATGCGACAAAAGAAACCGATCCCGAGAAAGACAAATTACTGTTGGAGCTATTAACAATTGTAATTCAGAAAGGGCATTATAATCCTGCAAATATAGATGACACATTTTCAAAAGGAATTTACAAAGATTATATTGAAGCTTTAGATCCATCTAAGCGTTTTTTTCTGCAGTCAGATGTTGATGAATTTTCAAAATTTGAAACGGAATTAGACGATCAGTTGTTGAACAAAGATTTGACGTTTTTCAACCTTACGTACGATCGTTTGATGAAAAGAATGGAAGAGAGTAAAAAGATTTATAAATCGGTTTTGAGTCAGCCTTTCGACTATAAAGCGGAGGAGAGTTTCAATACGGACTATGAAAAAGCACCTTATTCTAAAGATAGTAAGGAACTTAACGATAGATGGCGCAAACAAATCAAATTGTCTACGCTATCCTCTCTTACGGATCGTTTAAAAATGCAAGATAATAAGAGTAAAGGAATTGTAGAAAAAGAGGCGAAAGATACTTCGGTTCCGTTGAGAGATGGGGAGAAGTTAACCGTTGATCCTATTACTGCAGATAGTGCTAAAAGCGAAAAGGCTGCAGATGATGGTAAGTCTAAAACTTTCGAAGAATTGGAAAAAGAAACCCGAGAGAGCGCCTTGAAATCGTTAGATGAATATTTTGGTTTTATGCAAGATTTAGACAGAAACGATTGGTTTTCTGTATATATCAATTCAATTACAGCACGTTTTGATCCACATACTAATTATTTTGCACCGGAAGAAAAAGAGCGTTTTGATGTAAGCATCAGCGGGAAATTGGAAGGAATTGGAGCTCGTCTTCAAAAGAAAAATGATTTTACTGAAATTTCAGAACTTATTTCTGGAGGTCCCGCCTGGAGAGGTAAGCAACTTGAAGCAGGAGATTTGATTATGAAGGTTGCTCAGGGTAGTGCAGAAGCAGTAGATGTTGTAGGGATGCGTCTTGACGATGTTGTTAAGAAAATTAAAGGGCCAAAAGGAACTGAAGTTCGTCTTACCGTTAAAAAAGTAGATGGAACTATTAAGGTTATTTCTATAATCAGAGACATTGTTGAAATTGAAGAAACCTATGCAAAATCAAGCATCGTTAATAAGAACGGACTGAAATATGGAGTTATTTATTTGCCGAAATTCTACATCGATTTTGAAAATCAAGATGGTAGAGATGCTGGAAAAGATATTGCTAAGGAAGTAGAACGTTTGAAAAATGCAGGTGTAAATGGTATCGTATTGGATGTTCGTGACGATGGTGGAGGTTCATTGTCAACAGTAGTTGATATTGCAGGATTGTTTATTGAGCAAGGACCAATTGTTCAAATTAAATCTGCCGGCAGAAAGAAGGAAGTGTTATTTGACAGAGATAAAAAAATTGAATGGGATGGTCCATTGGTAATCATGGTTAACAGTTTTTCTGCATCTGCTTCAGAGATATTGGCTGCGGCAATCCAAGATTATAAAAGAGGAATAATCATTGGTAGCAAACAAACCTATGGTAAAGGAACAGTGCAAAATGTGATTGATTTGAATCAGTTTGTGCGTAGTAGCACTGTAGGAGATTTGGGAGCCATTAAAACAACTACACAGAAATTCTATAGAATTAATGGTGGGTCTACGCAACTCGAAGGGGTTAGCAGTGATATTGTTATGCCGGACAGGTATGCTTATTTAAAAATGGGTGAGCGTGATGTCGACAATGCAATGCCTTGGGATAAGATTGATCCGGCTGAATATTCTCTTTGGAATAAAAATGCTAATTTTAATCAGGCTATTGCAAACAGTAAAAAGAGAATTTTACAAAGCGCACAATTTCGGTTAATAGAAGAGAATGCGAAATGGATTGATAGCAGAAGTGAGGATAACACCTATAGTTTGAATATTGAAAAATTCAAATTAGCTCAAAATGAAATTGAGGAAAAAGCTAAGAAATACAAACCGCTTTCTGACTATAAAAATGCGCTTCAATTTACTTCATTGCCATATGAAATAGATGAGGCATCTAAAGATGTTGCCTTAAAAGAAAAAAGAGACAGATGGCATGAAGCTTTAGCAAAGGATATTTATGTGGAAGAAGCATTAAATGTATTGGATGATTTACAGACTAAAACTGTTGTAAAAAATAGTATTCCTGCTAAATTGAAAAAAGGAAAATTAGCTAAATCATAAGGTTTGTAGTGAAAGAATAAATAATGATTGCTATAGCGTCCCAGAAATTTAAATAGAATTTCTGGGGCGTTTTTGGTTATTGCATTTTCGATAAAAAGAATAATTACAATTTTAAACAGATAGTAAAAAATGAAGATTCGCCTTTTTTTTAATGTAATTATGGTGCTTAGTGTGTGTCTTTTTTCTTCGTGCAGAAAGGACGCGGCAGTAGTAAAGACTTCCGATAAGCAGAACGATCAATATGCTTTACAGGAAGGTCCGCAATATTCTGGGAAGGCTGGAAACAATGCTGCGGCGATACTTCAGTCATTTGATTTTTTGCCATCTTCCACAACGAATCAGATTGTGTCACATGAGTATTATACGTTGTCGTATAATGAAAAATATGAGCAGGCGGAGTGGGTTGCTTATGAACTCAAGAAAGTCTATTTGAAAAACAATAGTTTTAAGCGTCCTTTTTTTATCGAGGACCCTAAAGTTAAGACGGGCTCGGCTGATTGGAGGAATTACAAAAAATCGGGCTATGACAAGGGGCATCTTTGTCCTGCGGGAGATATGGAGTTTATTATTGCGGCTTATAATGATACTTTTCTCACTTCCAATATTTCGCCTCAATTACATGACTTTAATAGTGGAGTTTGGAATAGACTAGAACAAAAAGTACGGTATTGGGCAGCGAAGTATGACGGGATTTACGTTGTTACAGGGGGTGTCTTAGAATCCTCACTCAAAACAATTGGGAAAGAGAAGGTTTCTGTTCCTGAATATTTTTATAAAGTTTTATTGGACAATACAGGAGGGAATTTTAAAATGATTGCTTTTCTGGTTCCTAATTCGGAAAGTACTGCGCCATTGTACAGTTTTGTAGTTTCTGTTGATCGTATCGAAAAGATGACGGGAATTGATTTCTTTCCTAAATTGAATGACAAAACAGAAAGCCAATTGGAAAAAAGTAGCGATTACAAAAGCTGGAGTTTTAATTAGGTTACCCTTATGGAAATTAGTTCAGTTTTTATTTTGTAAACGCAACCGCCGGAAGCTCTTGACAAAATAATTAAAAACGATAACAAGGCGAAAATCGGAAATGAATAGCAGAATTACGATAACTTTTCAAGAAAGCCCCCATACACTTGGGTCTTTAGACGGGGGATGAATTGAAAATGCAAATACTTCTGATCATTTTAGATATACAAGTGACAATTAAATACTTTTTTTTATATATTTGTTTAATGGAAAAGCGATGGAGGAAAAGCAGAAGTGCTACATACAATATAGCCTATCATTTGATATGGTGTCCAAAATACCGTAGAAAGGTAT